>JAYVPU010000001.1:0-3254 GCA_043757205.1 Comamonadaceae bacterium
TATCTCAAGCAACAAAGCGTGCGGCACGCGTCCATCGATGATGTGCACCGCGTTCACGCCGCTCTTGGCGGCGTCCAGCGCGCCGGCAATTTTGGGCATCATGCCGCCACTGATGGTGCCGTCGGCAAACAACTCATCAATGCGGCGTGCAGTCAGATCGGTCAACAGTTGACCGGCTTTGTCCAACACGCCACTGATATTGGTCAGCATGAGCAGTTTCTCGGCCTTGAGCACAGTGGCCAGCTTGGCCGCCACTACGTCGGCGTTGATGTTGTAGCTCTCGTTGTGTTCACCAAAACCAATCGGGCTGATGACGGGGATAAAGGCGTCGTCCTGCAAAGCCTTGACCACGGCGGGGTCGATGGACTCGATGTCGCCGACCTGGCCCACGTCGTGCTCTTTGGCGGGGTCTTTGCTGTCCAGCAGTTTGAGTTTTTTGGCACGGATCAATCCGCCGTCTCGCCCGGTCAGACCCACGGCCTTGCCGCCGGCCTGATTGATCAGGCCCACGATGTCTTGCTGCACCTCACCGGCCAGCACCCACTCCACCACCTCCATGGTTTCGGCGTCGGTCACGCGCATGCCTTGAATGAACTCGCCTTTCTTACCCAGCCGACCCAGCGCGGCTTCGATTTGCGGGCCGCCGCCATGCACCACCACCGGGTTCATGCCCACCAGTTTGAGGAGCACCACGTCTTCGGCAAAAGCTTTTTGCAGGGTCGGGTCGGTCATGGCGTTGCCACCGTATTTGATGACCAGGGTCTTCCCGTGGAATTTACGAATGTAGGGCAGGGCCTGGGCCAGGATGTCGGCCTTGTCGTGGGGGGTGATGGTCGGGGTGTTCGTCATGGGGCTGTATTGTCTATCGTTTGTGGCGCATAGCCCTGCACACAGGCCTGTAACACGGCCTTGATCGCATCAACATCTTGCGCATCTGCCGCACGCCGCAGTGTCTGTAATTGAACGTCCAGCGCGGACCAATCCAGAAAATCCTCACGGGCTTTCATGATGCGCGGATGGCCCGTGGGCGTGGGATTGTCACCAATGAGCAGCTCTTCGTACAACTTTTCGCCTGGGCGCAAGCCTGTCACTTTGATTTCAATTTCACCGTCAGGGTTGGCCTCATCGCGCACCGTCATGCCCGACAGCTCGACCATTCGGCGCGCCATGTCCATGATCTTGACGGGCTGGCCCATGTCCAGCACAAACACGTCGCCGCCCACCGCCATGGCCCCAGCTTGCAGTACCAATTCGGCGGCCTCAGGAATGGTCATGAAATAACGGGTCACCTCGGCGTGCGTGACCGTCAGCGGACCACCATGGCCAAGTTGGCTGCGAAACAAGGGCACCACGCTGCCGCTGGAGCCCAGCACATTGCCAAAGCGCACCATGCCAAAACGGGTGCCCTGCGCACCCACTTGTGCCGCCAGCGCCTGCAAGATGAGCTCGGCCATGCGCTTGCTGGCCCCCATCACATTGGTAGGACGCACCGCCTTGTCGGTGGACACCAAGACAAAGCGATCCGCCTTGCAGTCCATGGCGGCTTGGGCCATGTTCAACGTGCCAAACACGTTGTTGAGAATGCCCTCGGCCGGGTTCGATTCCACCAAGGGCACATGCTTGTAAGCCGCCGCATGAAAAACGACGGCGGGGGCATAAGCGCGACAGATGTCTTGCAAACGCTGCGGGTTGACGACACTGCCCAGCAGTGGCACCAACTCGGACGTGATGCCTCTGGCCGTCCCCAAAGCCTTCAACTCTTGATGAATGCTGTATAGACCGAATTCATTGTGATCCAGCAGCAGCAGCTGGTATGGGCGCTGCGCCAAAATCTGCCGACACAGCTCACTGCCGATACTGCCACCCGCCCCACTGACCAGCACCACTTTGCCCGCCAGATTGCGCGCAAGCAAGTCGGCATCGGGGGGCACTGGGTCGCGGCCCAGCAAGTCCTCGATATCGAGCTCCTTGAAGTCCTGCACGGTGACGCGTCCGCTGGCCAGATCAGCCAGGCCCGGCAGGGTGCGGATGTGCACAGGCACATGACGCAAGCTGTCAATGATTTTGTTGCGCCGCTCCCGACTTGCGCTGGGCAGGGCCAGCAGGATATCGGTCACGCCTTGGTGTGCCACAACCTGTGGGACTTCAGAGAGTTCATACACAGGCACACCGTTGATACTGCGCCCCACCTTGGCCGCGTCGTCATCGACAAAGCCGATCAAGACAAACTGCCCTGAGATGCCGAGCGCCGAAGCGGTCTGCACGCCCGCCGTTCCCGCGCCAAAGATCAGCAAGCGCCCCTCGGCCTGATGCCCCGCGTGATTCACACCGGCCAGCCAGAACCGGGCCATGGCACGACTGCCGCCCACCAGTAACAGGAATATCAATGGCTGCAACACACCCAGACTGCGTGGCACGCCCGGCCAGCGCTGCCACAGCAAAATGCCCAGCAGAAAGCCACCATAAACTGCCACCGCTTTCGCAGTAGCCATCAAAGCGGCTTGGCCGGTGTAACGAAAAATAGCCCGATACAAACCGAACCTGATAAAGATCGGAACGGCCAGCACGGGTGACAGAAGATAAACCCACCACTGCGCGCCATCAGGCCTATTCAACTCATCCAAACGCAAGGTAAGCGCGATCCAAGTGGCCGCCAGGGCCAACACCACGTCTAAACCCACGACAACTGCGCGCTTGACTGATCTGGGCCAGCCTAAAAATCTGTTTTGCATCCCCACACTTAGGTGCTCATTTGCACTGGATTTTTAATTTAATTTTTAATAGCAAAGTCTTCTTTGGTGCGCCCTTGCGCCACCAGTGCAGCCAGCCAACGGGGCATCAATCCACGACCGCTCCAAGCTTCACCATTGGGGCCTCTATATTTGGCGGCAACCGGCACGGTGGTCTTCTTTTTGCTCGCTTTTGCTGCTGTCTTGGTCTTGGCTGTGGTTTTTGCCACTTTGACCTTGCCCCGCCCTTTGCCGGGCTGCAAGTCCTTCAGCGTGATACCAAAAGCCTGCATCTTGGCGCGTATTTCTTCCAAGGTTTTGGAAAATTCACGAGATTTAATTTCAGCGGCCTGTTTTTGCAGTTTTTCGATTTGATCTTGAATGTCAATCAGATTAGCCATTGTTTTTCCTTTATTAATTTAAATGAAGTCAGTAGTGTCCCAACGTTCTTCAGAGGAGAGCGAGCTGATTGGGCTCGAAATCCGGGTCTGAATCCGTTGAGGGTGGGGTAAGTAGTTGATTTAT
>JAYVPU010000002.1:0-41015 GCA_043757205.1 Comamonadaceae bacterium
GTCACCCATACGGCGTGCGTACTGCAAGTTGCCGAGTACATCCTCAAGATCGAGCCGGAGAGGAGACGCCATTTCAGTGTTCATGTTGCAGTGCAGCATAAAAACAATTCCCGACGCGAAACTGACGGCGTTCCATTCAACTCGCCGTAATCACCTAGGTCAGATTGCCCCCCGGCGGCGGCTTTCGGCATCCATTTTCAGCGCGCAGGTGAGGTTACTTCCCATTCAACTCATCATTCTTAAAGTACTTCGTCCCCTGAATCGTGGCCTGCAAAGCCAGACCGTTTTTGGTGAGTTGGTACAGGGAAACACCGGGGGCGATGGTGATGGCGCCGGCCAGTGCACCGCCTTTGTCACCAGCCTTGGCGGCGGCGTCAGCCTGGGCGCTGGCCTCCCAACCGCTGTTGATGAACTGCTTCAATTTGTCGTCCGTGGCGAAGACAAAAATACCGCGAAAGTCTTTCACCCCCAGGCCAAAGCCCACGCCGCCTGAGACCATTTTCATGTAGGTAGCGTGACCGCTTTTGTCCATCGCCACTCCGGAGCCGCCCGCCGCAGAGAACAAAATCAGGTTGATGCCGACATTGCTGAACACGGCATAGCCCGCTGCTTTTTGAATGTGCGCACGGGCAGCGGGGTGGATCTTGTAAAGATCGGCCAAGGTTTCGCCGCGCATTTTTTGGATCTCATTGCGTGCTTCAGCTGGCGTGCTCGCATGGCTTTGCGCGGCCATGCCGAACAGGGCCAACACAAGTGCAAAGGCGAGTGCGGCAGCGCGGAAAATTGAGTGGTAAGTCATGGCATTGGCTCCTTAAGTGGACGATGAAAAGCCATGTTAATCCTGAATGCCCTTAACACCGCCGATTGCATTCACGGCTGGGGGTCGTTGACTGCTTTAGACTGGCTACTTTTGGTGTCGATTTGCCACTGAGTTGCCGCTGTGGCGACCCATCCAACAGCATCAATGCGCGTCTATCCCTTTCTCAAAGGAACTCACTTGAAACAACTACTCGTCGCACTGAGCGCGGGCTTCGTCATCACCAGCGCCCTGGCCCAAACTGGCTTTCCCAGCAAGCCCCTGACCATGGTGGTCGGCTTTGCCCCGGGTGGTGGCACCGACATCGTGGCGCGCATCATTGCCCGTCACCTGGGCGAGCAACTCGGCCAGGCCGTGATGGTGGACAACAAAACCGGGGCGGGCGGCAACATTGCCACCGACTTCGTGGCCCGTGCCGAACCTGATGGCTACACCTTGCTGCTGGGCAGCGTGGGCTCGCTCACCGTGGCACCGCACCTGGTGGCCAAGTTGCCCTATCGCCCGCTCGTTGATCTGGCCCCTGTGACCATGGCGGTGATGTTCCCCAATGTGTTGGTGGTCACACCCTCCTTCCCGGCCAAGACGCTGGCCGAGTACGTGAAGCTGGCCAAAGACAAGCCTGGCACGGTGACACAAGCCTCGTCCGGCATTGGCGGTGCGGGTCATCTGGCGGGTGAGTTGCTGAAAATCCGCGCGGGCATTGACGCCATTCACGTTGCCTACAAAGGCGGTGGCCCGGGCATGCTGGCGGTGATGGGCGGTGAGGTCAACGCCTATTACGCCACACCGGTCTCGGCCGGGGCGCAGATCAAAAGCGGCAAAGTCCGCGCGCTGGCGACCACTGGCTTGAAGCGCGACCGGCTCTTGCCCGATGTGCCCACGGTGGCCGAATCGGGCTACCCCGGTTATGAGGCGACCAACTGGTACGCCTATGTGGTGCCCGCCAAAACGCCCGCCGCCGTGGTGACACGGCTCAACCAAGCGCTGGTCAAAACGCTGAACAACCCCGAGGTGGTGGACGCCCTGCACAAGCAAGGTCTGGACCCCAGCCCCAGCACCCCGGCAGAGCTGGCGGCCTTCATGCAGCGTGAGTACGACACCTGGGGCAAAGTAGTGAAGCAAGCGGGCATCAAGGCTGAGTAAAAATACGATGAATTTATCAAAAGGTTTTTCCGAATGAACGCCAGCACCGCAACAACGACCCTCCTGTCCGAAGCCGAGTTGACCGCACTGGGCGTCAAAGCCTTTCAAGGCCTGGGTCTGACGCAACAAGACGCCCAAGACGTGTGCCGCGTCCTGGTCATGGCCGACCTGTTTGGCCTGTCCACCCACGGCATGAGCCGGGTCGAGTCCTATGGCGAGCGTCTGCTGGTCAAGGGCATCAACCCGCGCCCCAACATCACGGTGGAGCGCGTCGCCCCGGCCTTGGTCAAGGTGGATGGCGACAACGGCGTGGGCCCGGTGGTGGGCATGCGCAGTCTGCAAGCCGCCATGGACGTGGCGCGTGAGTGTGGCATCGGCATGGCGTTGGCACGCGGCAGCAACCACTTCGGCCCGATCTCACCCTATTCGCTCATAGCCGCTGAAGCCGGTTTTGCCAGCATCATCGGCAGCAACGCCACGACCACCATAGCCCCCTGGGGCGGCACGGATGAGCGCCTGGGCAACAGTCCGCTGGGCTTTGGTGTGCCCAGTCCCAGTGGCGCGCCTTTTTTGCTGGACATGGCCATGAGCGTGGTGGCGCGCGCCAAAATTCGCAGTGCCTTGAAGCGCGGGGAGTCCATCCCCGACACTTGGGCCACCGACCGAGCGGGCTTGGCCACGACCGACCCTAGAGAAGCGCTGGATGGCTTCTTGCTGCCCATCGGCGGCCACAAGGGTTACGGTCTGGCTTTGGTGGTGGACATGTTGGCCGGGCTGTTGTCGGGCGCGGCTTACCTGAGCCATGTGAAGTCCTGGGTCGATGCGCCGGACGAGCCGCAGAATCTGGGCCACTTCTTCATCCTGATCGACACCAAGTTTTTGGGCTCGGGCGAATGGCTGGCCAGCCGCATGACCGACTTTGCCGCTATCTTGCACGGCAGCCCCGCCGCCGACCCGAGCAAGCCGGTGATCGTACCGGGTGAGATTGAGTTGGGCAGGATGGCCAAGCAGCGACGCGACGGCATTCCCATTGATGCAGAGTTGCTGGCGCTGTTGAAAAAACACGCTGCGTAATTGAAGTCGACATTCCCGCGAAGGCGGGAATCCAGCACCCCTTAATGAGACACGCCATGACTAAAAAAATCCTTCTCGCCGCCACGCTCGTCATGGCCTGCATCAGCAGCGCCATCGCCCAAAGCTGGCCCAGCAAACCCATCAAAGTCGTCGTGCCTTACCCCGCCGGCGGCGCAGCTGACATCACAGCCCGCGTGCTCGGGCAAAAGATGGCCGAGAGCCTGGGCGTTGCCGTCGTCATCGACAACAAACCCGGTGCCAACGGCATGATCGGCACCGACATCGTGGCCAAGGCCGCGCCCGACGGCTACACCCTGCTGCTGGACGCCAGCGGCCCGCTGGTCGTCAACCCGGCGCTCTACGCCAAAGTGCCCTATGACACCGAGCGCGACCTCATCCCCATCAGCCAGGCCACCACATTTCAGTACGTGTTGGTTGTGCCAACGGCATCACCCATCACCAGCGTGCCCGATCTGGTGGCCGCCGCCAAAGCCAAGCCCGGCACCATGAGCTACGGCTCCACTGGCGTGGGCGGTGGCGGGCATCTGGCGGGTGAACTGCTGGGGCTGATGAGCAGCACCAAGGTGACGCACATCCCCTACAAAGGCAGCGCCCCGGCCATGGCCGATTTGTTGGGTGGGCAGTTGTCCTTCACCTTTGACCCCATGGTAACGGCGGTGCCGCAGATTCGCGCGGGCAAGCTGCGTGCTTTTGCCGTGTCCGGCCCCAAGCGCGCCAAGGCATTGCCCCAAGTGCCCACGATGGACGAGCTGGGCTACAAGGGCTTTTCCATCACGCAGTTTCAAGGCTTTTTGGCCCCCGCACAGACCGACCCAGCCATCATCGCCCGAGTGCATCAAGAAGTGGTCAAAGCCATGAAGTCGCCCGACGTGGTGCAGCGCCTGGAGATTGATGGCGGCAACGACCTGATCGCCAGTTCGCCCACTGAGTTTGCTGCGCAGATCAAGGGCGACCTGGCGATGTACCGCAAGCTGATCAAAGACGCGGACATAAAAGCGGAGTAAGCCATGTACCAAATGGATGTATTGATTCAAGGCTTCCCCGGCAAGTCCGTGTGCCACGGCGGCTTGGGTTGGAGCACGGTGAGTCTGCTGCGCGGCGCGGGCCGTGTGGTCTTGGTGGACGTGGGTGCTTTCGGCGTGCGACGCGAGCTGGCCAAGCAACTGCGTGAGCGCGGGGTGGACGCCAATGACGTGACCGACGTGGTGCTAACCCACGCGCACTACGACCACGCCGTCAACTTCACCCTCTTCCCCAGGGCCACCGTGTGGATTGGCGCGGACGAGTTGGCCTGGGCCGCCAGCCAGCCACCCGGCTTCAACCCGCTGCCCGAGTTGTACGTGCGCGAGTTGAACACCTCCCCACGGGTGCGGCGCATCAATGGTGACGAAGAATTTTTACCTGGCCTGCAAGCCATCCGCGCACCGGGCCACACGCCGGGTCATTTGGTTTTTCTGCTCACCGCCAATGACGTGCCGGTGCTCTTCACCGGTGACGCGGCCAAGAACCGGGCCGAGCTGCTGTGCGGTGCGGTGGACGCCAGCGAAGACCACGCCCAAAGCGGCAAGTCGCTCCAAGTCATCTGGCACACCTGGCGCGAAAAGCCCGGCACGGTGCTGGTGCCCGGCCATGACCTGAGCATGCGGCTGGACGCCACCGGCCAGCCCGAGTACATCGGCGAGCGCCGCGCCGCCATCGCCGCCTGGTTCTCTGAAAGCATTGAAACCATGACGACGATTGACCTGTGCTGCGAAGTCGGGTTCGGCCCCGCCTACCGATAACACTTTGCGCTAACTTTTTTGCCCATCACACCATGACCACATCCCTCACCACCTTCGCCCCCACCGGCATCCTGCGCGCCTCCATCAACCTGGGCAACCCGATCCTGGCCAACAAAGACCCAGCCACCGGCCAGCCGTTTGGCATCTCCATCGACCTGGCACGCAACCTGGCCCACCGCTTGGGTGTCGAGCTTGAACTGGTGGTGTTTGACACCGCAGGTAAGTCGGTGGATGCCGTCAAAAACGAGCGCGCTGACGTGGGCTTCTTCGCCGTCGATCCCCTGCGCGGCGCAGAGATTTCTTTCACCCTGCCCTACGTGCTGATTGAAGGCTGCTACATGGTGCGCGAGGCCTCGCCTTTGCAACGCAATGAAGAGGTCGATCAAGCGGGCATCACCGTCACCGTGGGCGCAGGCAGCGCCTATGACCTGTACCTGACGCGTGAAATCAAGCACGCCCAGATCGTGCGCGCGCTCAGCTCCCCCGCCGTGGTGGACACCTTCATCGCGCAGAACCTGGACGTGGCCGCGGGCGTCAAGCAGCAGCTAGAAGCCGATGCCAAACGCATTGCGGGCCTGCGCTTGCTGCCCGGCCGTTTCATGGAAATCCGCCAAGCCATGGGCACGCCCAAGAGCCGAGGCGCGGCAGCGGCAGACTACCTGCACGCCTATGTCGAAGAGATGAAAGCCAGCGGCTTTGTGGCCGAATCCATGCAGCGCCACGGCATTCAGGGCGCCACGGTGGCCGGACCTGCTACTTAACCTCCACCAACTCCACCTCATCCAGCCGCACAAACACCAGCCCGCGCCGCAGGATGTCGAGCAGGCCGACGGCCAGACCTTCGGCGGTGTCTGAGGCGGGCTTGTTCATGTGGGCAATGATCACATCACCGCCCTGCACCCGGTGCAGGCGGGCGATGATGTCGGCCTTCTTCAAAGTGGCCCCGGCGTCCGCGTTGACCGAAAAGCCCGCAATCTTATAACCCATGCGGCGAATCTCGTCAGCAGCGGCTTGGTCGTATTCGGCCGTCGCGCCCCGGTACCAATGGGGGGGCACGCCGGTGGCGTTCTCAATGGCCTTGGCCCCTTCGATCACTTCTTTGCGCAGATGCAGCATGTCCGGTTCACCGGGAATGCCATAGGCCTTGCGGCCCGCGCCGATGACGGCGGGGATGTGGTTCTCGCCGTGGTCCTCGATGTCAAACAAATCCAGATGCGCTTTGAGCAGCGCCACGCCCTTGGCGTTTTTGTCCAGCCACTTCTTGGTGGCAAACAGCGTGGCGGGGATGCGGTTGCGGATCAGAAACCGAACCAGGTCATCGTCGATTGCACCTGAGCAGGCGTCTAACGTCAGTGCGACGCGCTTGTTGGCACTGACACCCGTTTGAGCGATGCGGTCGTGGATCTCCGTCGGCTGCGTTTGCGCCCAGGCCACGCAGCAAGAAAAACAAGCCATGGCCAGCAGGCTCGCCAAGGATAAAAATCTGAATTCAAACCGCATCAATCGTCGTCCTGCAAAATGTCGTTTGACCATAATAGTCTGCAACCCATGACCAAGTATTTCGCACAACACGTCGCACCCCACTTCGCACCGTTCGCCTCGGTCATTTTTGCGCTGGCGGCATGGCTTGTGCCGTGCGCCGCCCACGCCGCCTACCCCGACAAACCGGTGCGCATCATCGTCCCCTTCTCCCCCGGTGGCGGCACTGACTTGGTGGCCCGCACCCTGGGCGTGGGCCTGGTGCAAGCGCTGGGGGTGTCGGTACTGATCGAGAACAAACCCGGCGCGGGCACGGTCATTGGCACCGACCTCGTGGCCAAGAGCGCACCCGACGGCTACACCCTGCTCATCGCCACCTTTGCCAACGCCGTCAACCCCAGCCTGCTGCCCAAGCTGCCCTACGCCAGCGACACGGCCTTCGCGCCCATCATCCTGATTGGCCGCTCGCCCAATGTGCTGGTGGTGCGGGCCGACAGCCCGTTGAAAAGCGTGCGTGATCTCATCGCTGCGGCACGAGCGCAACCCAAGAAATACACCTTCGCCTCGCAAGGCAACGGCACCTCGGCCCACCTGGCCGGTGAGTTGTTCAAAAACCTCGCTAAGGTGGACATGACCCATGTGCCCTACAAAGGCTCCGGCCCGGCCCTGACCGACCTGCTCGGCGGCCAGGTGGACATGAGCTTCGCCACCTCATCCGCCGTCGGTGCCTTTCTAGACGGCGGCAAGATGCGCGCCCTGGGCGTCACCACCAGCGAGCGCTCCCCCGCCTTGGCCCAAGTGCCCACTATCGCCGAGAGCGGCGTGCCCGGCTATGCGGCAGAGAGCTGGTACGGCCTGATGGCCCCGGCAGGCACACCGCCCGAAGTGATCGAACGCCTGAACGCCGCCGCCAAAAAGGCCGTGCAGTCAGAGACCTTTCGCAAACGCGTGGCGGATGAGGGCTTGGTCATCAGCGCGGGCACGCCTGCGGAGTTGGGGGCCTATGTGCGCGGGGAAGAGACGCGCTGGCGCAGGGTGGTGCGGGAGGGGGGGATTACGGCGGATTGAGGTAAGTTCGTCATGCGCGTGCAGCCACAAGATCGTCATTCCCGCGTAGGCGGGAATCCGGAAGCAGCCCTTGCAATTCGTCCATAACGAGGCTATGATTGACCTCAAAATACACGAGGCATACCACCATGGCCGTAGCCACCCGAACCAGCCCCAAGCCCGCCCCCAACGTTCTGTACCACCACCGCAAAGGGGTGGATGACTTTGTGCGCCAGGTCACCGTTGCCACGCCCTTGCAACTGGTCGAGGTGGAGCGCAATGGGGTCAGCGGCATCTTTCTCAAAGACCTCTCCAAGCACATGAAGGTGCCCGCAGCACGCGTCTTCACCATGCTGGGCGTGCCCAAGGCAACCGCCGAGAAAAAAGCGGCCAGCGGCGAAGTACTCAGCGGCAGCGGTGGCCAGGCCGCTATCGGAATGGCCAAGCTGCTGGGCGTGGCACAGGCCATGGTCGCCAACTCAACGGCGGAAGCCGCGCAAAACTTTGATTCAGCCGCCTGGCTGGGTCAATGGTTAGAGCGGCCTCAAGCGGCTCTGGGTGGGCGCAAGCCTGCCGACCTCATCGACACCCCCACCGGCATTGAAGTCGTCACCCGTTTACTTGGCGCGATAGAGAGCGGAGCCTATCAATGATCCTGTGGCGGATTGCCGCAGACACGCGCAAGCACGCGGCCAACGACCTCAGCGGCGCACCCGCAGCCGCCAACCCGGGCCGCTGGAACGATGAAAAGCAGGCCGTGCTCTACGCGGCACCCAGCATCGCCCTCGCGGTGTTGGAGACCGCTGCCCACATCGACGACGCAGGTCTGCCCCTGAACCGCTACCTGGTGCGCATCGACGTGCCCGACGCCGTGTGGGCCGAGCGTGAAACGCTAGACATCGCCACCCTGCCACCCACCTGGTCTGCAATCCCGGCAGGGCGCGCCAGCGTCAAAGCCGGATCGGAATGGATTGCGTCATTACGCTCACCCATCCTGCTCGTGCCGTCGGTCATCGTGCCGGAAGAGTGCGCGGCATTGATGAATCCTGGGCATCCTTTGGCTAAGGGGGTTAAGGCTGTGGTCGTGCGGCCGTTTGAGTACAGCCGGGTGTTTCGGGTACAAAGAAGAGATTGATGGCTAAGAAATTTTCAGAACTGCGCGCCAGCATGAGTGAGCCCGCACGGCAACTGGCTGACCGCAAAGCCAAAGCCATGCTTGCCGAAATGCCCCTGAATGAACTTCGTCAAGCGCGCGGCTTGTCGCAAAAAATGCTGGCTGAAGTCCTGCACGTTCAGCAGCCCTCGATTGCCAAAATGGAGAAACGAATCGACATGTACCTGTCCACCTTGCGAAGCCATATCGAGGCGATGGCGAAAGCAACGCATTTCCCGGATATGCCTCGCAATACATTGATCGCCCACTGGCACAGGAACTTCTGAACCGCACTCGCGTAGAGAACCCTGAAAAGATTGCTGAAGCCAGACGTCCATTCGTAACGATCAAGGCAGGAAAGAGTGAGCGCCAGAACTCAACGAAAACAACTAAGCTGTTCAAGTCTGAGCAAGAGCGGAATTTTTTCTCAGCTGCGCAAAAGACTTTTCCGCACTACCTTCCGTATCCCAATGTCGCTGTAAGCGCCGTCATCAACTTCGATGCTGTCAAACAGGAACTGAGTGCAAGTGCAAAGGCGTATTTTTTCAAAGCAATATTTGACTGCGTGCTCTTTGATCCTGCCGAGGGGCACGAGCCAATCCATTTCTTCGAACTCGACAGTAAGTTTCACGATACCGCAGAGGCCAAACTTAACGACCGCCTCAAGAACGAAATTTGCGTAGCGGCCAACGTCAAACTCGTCCGTATTCGGGCCTTTAATGCGAGCGAAAGAACTGTCGATGCCTTTGCTGGACTGGTTCGTGAGCTTCTACTGCGGGCGTAGTGGCGTAGTGGCGCGGTGCGCCCTAACCGGTCGTTCGAGCCGGCGGGCCTCGGTTGGCTGGTTTTGCGAAGCCCATGCCGACGGTGTCTGCGGCTCAACTTCAACGTAATGCCGCGCAAAGTAACCAACCGGAGCTACCCATGGACTTGAATCTCCATTCGAATCCCTTGCCACGCAGCCCCGAGTTGCCTGGAACCCGCGCCGAACAATTCCTGGCAATCCGCCAAACAACACGCGCCCTAGCCGCACCCCTTTCAGCTGAGGATTGCGCGATTCAGTCGATGCCGGATGCAAGCCCGGTGAAGTGGCATCTGGCACACACGACGTGGTTTTTTGAGACCTTTTTGCTGACGCCGCATCAACCCGGTTACCGGCCTTTTGATCCGTCCTATCGCGTGCTCTTCAATTCGTACTATCACGCGGTCGGGGCTAGGCACCCGCGCCAGGAGCGGGGCATGCTCTCGCGTCCAGGCTTGGATCAAGTGTTCGCCTATCGCGAACATGTCAACGAGGCCGTGCTCGAACTGCTGGCTGGCAAGAGTTCGTTCACCGAGCTTGACGCTTTGATCGAGCTCGGCTTGCACCATGAACAGCAGCATCAGGAGCTGATCCTGACCGATGTTAAACACCTGCTCTCGCGCAATCCCCTCAAGCCCGCCTACCAGACGCAATGGCCGCTCACCCCGATTCGCGCACCCGCGCGGCACTGGATTTCTGTCGAGGCGGGTGTGCATGAAATCGGGCACGTAGGCCCCGATTTCTGTTTTGACAACGAGACGCCCCGCCACCGCGTCTGGCTCGACGCATTCCAGATCGCCTCGCACCCAGTGACCCACGGCGATTTTCTGGCGTTCATCGACGACGGCGGCTACCGGCGGCCGGAACTCTGGCTCTCGGCCGGTTGGGACGCGGTGACGGCCCGTGGCTGGCAGGCGCCCCAGTATTGGGAGAGTCGCGACGGACGTTGGTTCACGTTCACGCTGCATGGGGAAGTGCCCGTGGACCCGCATGCGCCCATCTGCCATGTGAGCTTTTACGAGGCCGATGCCTTTGCGCGCTGGGCCAACGAGCGGCTACCGACCGAGGCCGAGTGGGAAGTGGCCGCGCGCGGCGCGTCGCTCGTCGGCAATTTCCTGGATAGCGGCGCGCTGCACCCACTCGCACTGCGCCAGGCACCCGCCGACGGGGCGCTGGCGCAGGCATTTGGCGATGTCTGGGAATGGACGCGCAGCGACTACGGCCCCTACCCCGGCTTTCGGTGTGCAGAGGGTGCGGTCGGTGAGTACAACGGCAAGTTCATGAGCGGCCAGTACGTGCTGCGCGGCGGATCATGCGCAACACCTGTGAGCCACATCCGAGCCAGCTATCGAAACTTTTTCTCCCCCGATGCGCGCTGGCAGTTCTCGGGCCTTCGCCTGGCGCGCGCTCCCGCATGAAGCACGGTTAGCAAGCGCACTGCGTGGGCTAGTAGACTCTCGCCCACAGTGGTGACCCCACACAGCCCCACACAGATTCATACAAGGATTTTCGATATGAGTTCCAACCTGATCGACCTCCAAGTCCACGCCAACATCGCCACGATTTATTTAAACCGTCCCGACAAACGCAACGCCATGAGCGACGCGATGCGCTCTGAGTTCATCGTCGCGCTGGAGCGGGTGGCCGCTGACAAATCCATCCGCGCCTTGGTGCTCACCGGCAACGGCAAGGGCTTTTGCGCGGGGGGGGATGTGGCGGGTATGGAGCGGCGCATGCAGGCGCCGCCGGGTGAGGTGGGCTTTAACGGCTGGCACCGTCAGCAGGGCGTGCACCACACGCAAAGCCTGTTGAACAATATGCCCAAGCCGACGATTGCGGCGGTCAACGGCGCGGCCTCGGGGCTGGGGGCGGACACGGCGCTGGCGTGTGATTTCATCGTCGCCAGTGAGGCAGCGAGCTTCACCTGGTCTTACATTCACCGGGGCTTGATACCCGATGGTGGCGGCATGTATTTTTTGCCGCGCCGCGTGGGGCTGTCCAAAGCCAAGGAATTGATTTTCAGCGGGCGCAAAGTGGGGGCGGATGAGGCTTTGAAGTTGGGTATTGCGGACCGGCTGAGCCCTGCCGATTCTCTGGTGGCCGATGCGCAGGTCTGGGCCGCTGAGTTAAGCCAGGGCTCGGCCACCGCACTGGCGCTGGGCAAGACGATTTTGAACAAGAGCCTGGAGCTGTCGGACAGCGAAGTGTTTGCGCAGGGCAGCCAGGCGCAGGGGATTTGCTACACCAGCAGTGAGCACCGGGAATCGGTGATGGCGTTTTTGGCCAAAAGCAAGGCTTAGGCAGCATGAACCCCATCGCCCGCCTCATCAAACCCCGCAGCGTCGCCGTCATCGGTGCTTCGGCCGACATCAACAAAACGGCGGGGCGACCGATTGCTTACCTGCGCAAGCAGGGCTACAGCGGGGCCATTTACCCGGTGAATCCGCGCGTTGACAGCATCGACGGCCTGCGCTGTTACCCGGACATTGCCTCGCTGCCGCAAGTGCCGGACGTGGCCATTGTGCTGCTCGGCCATGAGCGTGCGCAGCAGGCGGTGCGTGAGCTGGCGCAGCGCGGCACGGCGGCGGCGATTGTGCTGGCCAGTGGGTACACCGAGACGGGCGAAGAGGGCGCGCGCCGCCAACAGCTCTTGAAAGAAGCCTCAGGCCCCATGCGCCTGCTCGGGCCCAACACGATTGGTCTGGTGAACCTGAGCGACAACATTTCGCTCTCGGCCAGCGGTGCGCTGGCGATGGATCACTTCCCCGTGGGCAATATCGGCGTGGTGTCGCAAAGCGGCGGCATTCTGGGCGCGCTGCTGTCGCGCGCGGCGGCGCGTGGCATGGGCTTGTCCAAGCTGATTTCCACCAGCAACGAGGTCGATCTGGAGTTGGCTGATTTTGTGGATTACCTGGCGGACGACCCGGCCACCCGCGTCATTGCGCTGTACATCGAGAGCATTCGCCACCCCGACAAATTCCGCGCCGCTGCTTTAAAAGCCGCGCGTGCGGGCAAACCCATCGTGGCCTTCAAGATTGGCCGCTCTGAAGCAGGCGCGCTGGCCGCTGTGTCACACACTGGCGCGCTGGCCGGGGCCGACCGCATGTACGACGCGCTGTTCAAGCAGGTGGGTGTGCTGCGGGCACAGAGCTTTAGCGACCTGCTGGACATGCCCGCCGCCCTGGCCACCGGGCGCGTACTGCGCGGCAAGCGGGTGGCGATTCTCACCTCCACAGGCGGCGCGGGCACGCTGGTGTCTGACAGCTTGGGCGTGGCGGGCTTTGAGACGCCTGCGCCCGATGAGGCCACCGCCGCGCGGCTACGCGCCTTGCAGACCGGAGACCATGCCGCGCTGGACCGCAACCCGATTGACGTGACGCTGGCAGGTTTGCAACCGGCTCTCTTGCGCGGCGCGATTCAAGCCCTGCTGGACAGCCCGAGCTATGACGCGCTGGTCATCATCGTCGGCTCGTCCAGCTTGGCGATGCCGGAGTTGATGGCGGGTGCAATTGAAGACTGCATGCACAGCAGCGACAAACCGATTTTGGCTTTTGTGAGCCCGCACGCGCCCAATGTGGCGGCCCTGTTGACGCAGCGCGGCGTGCCGACCTTCATGGCACCGGAGAGTTGCACGGTGGCGTTGGAGGCGATGTGGCGGGTGGCGTGCTGGAAGGGTTCACAAGGCTTCGACAGGCTCAGCCCGAACGGGGTGGAGTCAGCGGAACTCTCTAAGTACGACATCCCCTCCGGCCCCCTCGACGAGGCCCAGGCCAAAGCACTGTTCGCCCGCTTTGGCATCCCCAGTGTGCGTGAACTCATCGTCACGACCGAAGAAGAAGCCGAGCAAGCAGCCCAGCAACTCGGCCCGCGCGTGGTCCTCAAGCTGCTGTCTGCCGAGATCACGCACAAGAGCGATGTGGGCGGTGTGGCTGTCAACCTCGCGCCCGATCAGGTGGGCACACGTTTGGGCGTCATGCGAAGTGAGGTGCTGACCCAAACGGGTGTGATGCCTGAGAGATTTCTGGTGCAAGAAATGGTCTCGGGCGGCGTCGAGCTGATACTGGGTTTGAAGCATGACCCCTTAGGCGCAGCTATCGTGTTGGGCATGGGCGGCGTGACGGCAGAGCTGTTCAATGACACGGTGTTGCGCATGCTGCCCCCGCAAGGCCGGCTCACGCCGGTCGAGGCGCTCAATATGGCGCGTGATTTAAAAACCTGGCCCCTGCTGGACGGCTTTCGCGGTCGCCCCAAGGCCGATGTGGCGGCCCTGGTCTTGGCAATAGTGGCCTTCTCGGAGATGGCTGTACAACTTGGTGACCGATTGATCGAGGCTGAAATCAACCCCCTGTTCGTCCTGCCGCAAGGCCAGGGCGTGTTTGCCGCCGATGGTGTGGCGGTGATGGCCTCATAACTTCTCACGCATGACAGATTCACTCATCACCCAACTCGAAGCCCAGGCCACCCAGCATCTGGTCGATGTGCAAGGGTGCCGCGTCTGCTGGCGTCAATTTGGTGAAGGCCCGCCCGTGGTGCTGCTGCATGGTGGCCACGGCAGTTGGCTGCACTGGGCGCGCAACATCCAGGCCCTGGCTGCGCGCTTCACCGTCTGGGTGCCCGATTTGCCGTGTTACGGTAATTCGGACGATTTGGGTGAGGGCCGCTCCGGCGATATGGCCAAGCTGGTCCACGCCACGCTGAGTAGCCTGGACGTACTGGTCGGCCCTGACAGTTGGATCGACCTGGTGGGCTTTTCCTTTGGTGGTCTGGTGGCGGCGCAGCTCGCGGTACAGCGGCAAAAAATTCGCCACCTGGTACTGCTGGGCCCCGCAGGCCATGGCGGGCCCAGACGCCCACGCGGCGAGTTGCAGAACTGGCACCGGGCGAAAACGCAGGAGGCCGTCCAGGCCTGTATGCGCCACAACCTTGAGATGCACATGTTGTTTGATCCGGCCCAGCTGGACGACGTGGCGCTCCAATTGCATACCGAGGCCTGCCAGCGCACGCGCTTTCGCAGTCGACCGATTTCGATGGCGGGTGGTTTGAGTGAGGCGCTCAAGCTATCCCAGATGCCGGTGCTGATGGTCTGGGGTGAGCATGACGTGACGGCGGAGCCTGCCGTCTTGGTGAATTCCTTGGTCGAAGGCCAGCCGCAGCGCCGGGCCCTCATCGTGCCCGGTGTGGGGCACTGGGTGCAGTATGAAAGCGCGGATGAGATCAATCGGCTCTTGCTTGAGTGCTTGTCTGAGGCTGCAGCATGAAAACCAGTTGCTATAAATTAAATAGCTGCTTACGCATTGTTTTATTGGCCTTGCTGGCGATATGGCTTCCAATTTCTGGGCAGGCACAGACCTTCCCCAGCAAACCGCTGCGCATCATCGTGCCCTTCGCCCCCGGTGGCCCCACCGATGTGATGGCGCGCACCATAGCCAAAACCATGTCGCAAAGCATGGGCCAGCCCGTCATCATTGAGAACAAGGCCGGGGGTGGCGGCCTAATCGCTTTGGGTGAGGTGGCGCGCGCCCCGGCAGACGGCTACACGCTGGCGTTCCCGTCCATCCTGTCGGTCACCAACCCGGCTTTGATGTCCAGCTACCCTTACGACATGGCGCGCGATTTTGAGGCGGTCACCGTGGTGGGCTCCATTCCCCATGCGCTGGCGGTTCGGCCTGATTTCCCGGCTAAGACGCTGGCCGAACTGGTGGCTCTGGCCAAGGACAAACCCGGCACGCTGGCCTATGGCTCGTCCGGCAACGGCACTTCGGCGCACCTGGCTGGAGCCATGTTCGCGCAGATGGCAGGCATCAACGTTACGCATGTGCCTTACCGGGGTGCCAGCCTGGCCATGCAAGACTTGCTGAGCGGGCAAGTGCAGTTCATGTTTTTGGACATGAGCACCGGCCTGGCCCAAATCAAGGCGGGCAAATTGCGCGCTCTGGCCATGGCGCCGGCCCGGCGCGTGGCGGTGCTGCCCGAAGTGCCGTCCATTGCCGAGCAGGGCTACCCCAGCTACAACATCCGCGCCTGGTACGGCTTGCTGGCCAAGGCGGGCACGCCGCCCGACATCATTCAAAAGCTGTACGCCGAGGTCAAACGCGCGCTCGACAGCCCGGAGGTGCGCGAGATTTTTCTGGCGCAAGGCATCGTGCCCGGCGGTATGCCCCCGGCTGAATTCGCCACGCTCATCAAGGAAGACCTGGCGCATTGGAAGCGCACCATCGAGAGCCTGAACCTAAAGCAGCCTTGAGTTGCTTTGCCTCTTTAACCCCGAAGTCGAGGGTTAACCCGTATGGCTAGAACACGGGTTTTTTAGCCTAATGGGGGCATCTTTTCAATAGGAAGAACGCCGTTCTTTCCAATGGAACACGGACTTGATTCACTTTGGGTCTTGGCCTCTCGGTTTTTTCACTTTTTCTCAAAGATTCACCATGTTGCTAAACACCTTGCTCGCCACGGCCAGCCTGACTTTGTTGGTGAGCGGTGCCGCGCTGGCCCAAACTCCCGCAGCCTCACCCGCCCCCTACCCGGTGAACCGCGTCACGCTGGTCACCCACTCCAGCCCCGGCGGCGGCACCGACGTGTTTTTGCGCAACCTGAACAAGCACCTCGCAGGCGTGCTCAAGACCAATCTCTCGGTGGAGAACGTGCGTGGCGGCAGCGGGGCCACGGCCGTGGCCAATGTGGCCAAGGGCGCGCCCAATGGCTCCATCTTCTACGGCACCACGCCCACCTACATCCAGACCACGCTCTTGTCCAAGCCGCCGGTGGGCTATGACGGGCTGGACCCGATGTTGATTATTTTCATCGACCCCGAGGTGATCTACACCCGTACCGAGTCCCCCTTTAAAAGCCTGACCGATGTGGTGGCCCACGCCAAGGCCAACCCCGGTAAATCGCGCTGGGGTGCGGCCAACCCGGCGTCTCTTGAGCGCATCGGCATGGAGAAGCTGGCCCGCGCAGGTGGCGTCAAGGTGCCCATCGTCAGCCATGAGGGCGGGGGCGACTTGATGATCGGCGTGCTCAATGGCACTTACGACATCGGCATTGGTGAGATGCAAGAGCTGCAAGGCCAGCTGGAAGCGGGCAAGATCCGCCTGCTGGCCACCTTGTCTGAGCAGCGCCTGGTGACTTTGCCGCAATTGGCCACGGCCAAAGAGCAGGGGCTCAACGTGGTGATCCGCAAGTTCCGTGGCATTGCCTCGCCCAAGGGCATGCCGGATGCCATTGCCAAAACCTGGGAAGACGCGGTGCGCAAGGTGGTGGCCCTGCCCGCCTACAAGGCCGACTACACCAAAGACCACCTCACGCCTATGGTGCTGGGCCGCGAAGCCGCACGCAAGTTCACCGCTGAATTCGCCCAGGAAACCGCAGCCTCCTTCAAGGAAATGGGGCTAATCAAATGACCGACCAACGCGTGGACCGCATCACGGCGCTGGTGGGCGCGGCCTTGGCTATCAGTTACCTGCTTTTTGCGCGGGGCATAGAAGACAGCCTGCTGGCCGATAGCGTGGGGGCCAATGGCGTGCCCATGAGCGTGGCGGGGGTCATGCTGCTGGCCTGCGTGGCACTGTTCTTCAAAAGCTGGAGCAAAAACGAAATCAAAGCGATCGAACCTAAGGACGAGCAGGAAGCAGGCGGATCAGAACACCCGCACCGCATGGCCCTGGGTTTGCTGGCCCTCTTGACGGTCTATGTCGCGCTGTTGCCCTTTCTGGGTTATGTCGTATCCATCGGCTTGCTGGTGGGCAGCGTGGCGTGGTTGGCAGGGGCGCGCAAGCGCGTCACGGTACTGATGTGCATGCTGACCGCCGGGCCAGTGTTGTGGCTCTTGTTTGACTGGGCGCTGGAGATTCACCTGCCCGTGGGCCTGTGGCCTGTGTTGTTTAACGCTTAAGGACACAGCGCCATGGACAGTTTTCTTCTTTCTTTGACCAACCTGGCCTCGGCCTGGGTGATCGTGGCCGCGTTTGCCGGGGTGCTCTGGGGTATTTTGGGCGGCGCGTTACCGGGTATTTCGCCATCCATTGCGATGGCGCTGCTGCTGCCGTTTACCGTGGGCATGACGCCCACCGTGGCGCTGGTGCTATTGGCCAGTGTGTACGTGGGCGCGGAGTACGGCGGCTCCATCCCGGCGATTTTGATCCGCACGCCAGGCACCAACTCGGCGGCGGCCACCGTGGTGGACGGCTATGAAATGGCGCGCCAGGGCCGTGCGGGTGAGGCGCTGGGCATCTCGCTCATCTCGGGCTTGTGGGGCGGCTTGTTTGGCTTGCTGGTTTTGGTGATGGCGACAGAGAGCTTGGCCAAGGTGGCCCTGGCCTTCACGCCTGCGGCTTACTTTTCATTGGGCATTCTGGGCTTGTCGGTGATTGCCGGTTTGTCGGGTGGCTCGCTGCTGCGCGGGGTGATTGCCGCTTGCATCGGTTTGATGATTGCCTTCATCGGCAGCGACCCGGTCTCAGGCGTGCAGCGCTTCACCTTTGACTCGGCCGACTTGCTGGATGGCGTCAAACCCATTTTGATCATGGTGGGCCTGTTTGCGGTGACCGAGATGCTGGTGCAAATCGGTGAGCCGCCCTGGGCGCAAGGGGGAACTGCATCGACCAAGCTCAAGCTGCCCAACTGGGCCATGTCCAAACGCTTGTTCAAGCCGCAGGCTATTGGCGCGGTGATCGGCACGGTCGAAGGCGTCACGCCGGGGGCGGGCGGCACGATTGCGGCCTTCATGGCTTACTCCGAAGCCAAACGCTGGTCCAAGCACCCTGAAGAATTTGGCAAGGGCTCGCCCGAAGGCGTGGCTGCGCCCGAGGCGGCCAACAATGTGGTCACCGCTACGGCGTTGGTGCCTCTGCTGAGCCTGGGTATTCCGGGCTCCAACTCGGCGGCGATTTTGCTGGGCGGCTTTTTGATTCACGGCTTGCAGCCCGGCCCCATGCTGTTCCAAAAAGCACCCGAGGTCGTGTACGGCCTGTACGGCGGCCTCTTCATGGCCAACATCGCCATGCTGCTGATTGGCCTGGTGATTCTCTCGCCCTGCATGTGGCTGGTGAACCGGCCCAAGCCGTATTTGATCGCTTTCATTTTGGCGTTGGTGATGTCAGGCGTGTACGCCATTCACCAAAGCATTTTTGAGTGCGGTCTGGTGCTGGCCATCGGCGTGCTGGGCTATGGCATGCGCTTGCTGCGTTTGCCGGTGTTGCCGCTGGTGCTGGGCTTGGTGCTCGGGTATTTGGTCGAGTCCAATTACCGCCGCAGCCTGTTGATCTCAGGCGGCGACCACAGCATTTTCATCACCGATCCGGTGTCCGCCCTGTTGTTGGGCTTGGCATTGGTGTTGGGCCTCTATACCGGTTGGAAAGAGTTTTCTGACCGCAGCAAAACCTAAATTTATGACATCAACTTTCAACACTCCCGCCACCGTAGCGCAGCGCTTGGCGCAAGTCATTGTGCAAGCCACGCCTGAGCAAGATGCCTTGGGCAAGCAAGTGGGCCAACGCCTGTTAATGGACGTGGCGGGCATTTGTCTAGCCGCGCGCCATGAGACTTACGTGAAAGCCGCATTGGCTTCACTCGACCAAGACGGCCCCTGCACCGTGATCGGTTTTGGTCAACGCTGCGGCGTCGAAGGCGCGGCCTTTGTCAACGGCATTGCCGCGCACGGCGAAGACTTTGACGACACCTACGAAGGCGGCCCGGTGCACGCCGGTGCGGTGGTGGTGCCGGCGCTGTTGGCAGCGGCGCAGCGCCATGGTTTGAGTGGCGAGCTGCTGTTGCGCGGTATCGCCATCGGCGTGGAGGTGACGTGCCGACTGTGCAGCGTGGCCCCGATGAAGGTGCACAAAGCGGGCTTTCACCCCACCGCCATTTTTGGCGTGTTTGGCGCGGTGGCCGGGCTGGGTGCCGCACTGCGTTTGACGGAGCAACAGATCGTCGATGCGCTGGGCATTGCAGGCAGCATGGCGGGCGGCATCATTGAATACTTGGCCGACGGCTCTTGGACCAAACGCATGCACCCCGGCTGGGCCGCGCAGTCGGCCTACCGTGCCGTGCGCTTGGCGCAAAACGGTTTCAAAGGGCCCGCCACGGTCTTTGAGGGCAAGCACGGTGTGTTCCACGGTTTTGCCAATACCAGCAACGGTGATTTTGAAGCCATGCTCAGCGGCTTTGGCCAGACCTGGGTTTGGACCAGCATTGCCTTCAAACCCTACGCCTGCGGCACCATGGCGCACCCCTACATCGACTGCGCGCGTGCGTTTCGCCGCAAGGGCATTGCGCTGGATCAGATTGCCCGCATTGAATGCAACACGGCCGAGGGCATCGTGCACCGTCTGTGGGAGCCGTTGGCGCTCAAGCAATCGCCCCCCAACGGCTACGCCGCCAAGTTCAGCATTCCCTATGCGATTGCCGCAGGCTTGACCTTTGATGACGCCGGTTTGGGCGAGTACGCCGAGGCCGTGGTGCAGCGTGCCGACCTGCGCGCGCTGGCAGCCAAGGTGTCCTACACCGTGGACCCGGCCAACCCCTACCCCAAGCAGTTCACCGGTCATCTGCGCATCACGCTTCACAACGGTGAGGTGCATGAACACCACCAAGGCTTTTTCAAAGGCGGTGTGGATCACCCCATGAGCGACGCCGATTTGCAGCAGAAGTTTCTCGCCAATTGCCGCTATGGTCAGGTGAGTGATGTGCAGGCACAAACGTTGCTGCAGCAATTGGGGTCTGTGTTCAGTTCTGATGCGGTGGATTTGTCGGCTCTGGCGCTGGGTTGATTGACGTTCCCCTTGGTGATGACTCACGATCTCTCGTTCACCTTGACGCCGATGGGTTCGTCGCGTGTTCAGTCATCTCGCGCGATGTCATCACGGGATCAGGCCGACGGCGCACTCTGCTCCGCGAATGTCCTCCGCCCTGCGGGCTCCCCCTTGATTTCGCTGCGCAGAGCGCGCCGCCGACCTGATCCTGCGAGTGTGGTGGAAATTCGACCGTTGCACTCCCACCATGCTCGCTGCCTCGGCGCTTGGGGTGAGTGGCGTAGCGAAATCAAGGAGGAGCCCGCAGGGCGGGGGACATTCGCGGAGCTACTTACCCCAAGTGCCGGGGCGTACACAAACCCAGTGTCGTGAATTTCTGAACGATCAATAAGCAGCCCCACCATGAATGCATCAATGAGCCCCCACAAAGTCGCCCTAGTCACCGGCGCAGGCCGCAACATTGGTCGCGCTATCGCACTGGCCCTGGCTCGCGAAGGCTTTGCCGTGGCCGTCAACGTGCGAACCTCCATGGCAGAAGGCCAAGCCGTGGTCGATGAGCTGCGAGCATTGGGCACACCCGCACTCTTGTGCGTGGCCGACGTGACCAATCAGCCTGCCGTGCAAGCCATGGCCGACCAAGTGCAGCAGCATTGGGGCCGACTGGACGTTCTCGTCAACAACGCCGCTGTGCGGCACGAGGCGCCGCTGGCACAGATCAGCCCGCAAGACTGGCGCAACACCTTAGCCGTGGTGCTGGACGGCGCTTTCTTTTGCACCCAGGCCTGCGCGCCGCTGTTGCAACAATCACCGGCCGGTGCGGTCATCAACATCGGCGGCCTCACCGCCCACACCGGCGCAGCACAGCGCGTGCATGTGGTCACCGCCAAGCTCGGGTTGGTCGGTTTGACCCGGGCCCTGGCGCATGAGTTGGCCCCCGCCATCACCGTCAATTGCGTGTCGCCCGGCATGATTGCCACCGCGCGCAACGTCGGCACGGCCACGGCAACCCCGCAGCACCACGCCAAGCACCAGCCCCTGCTGGAGCGACGCGGCAGCGCGGACGAAGTGGCCGCCATGGTGACGTGGCTGGCCAGTGACAAGGCGCGCTTTGTCACGGGGCAGGTGATGCACGTGAACGGCGGCACCTACCTGGGCTCATGAGGTTGGGTGAATGAGCTGGGACACATGAGCCGAAGCGAATGAGTTCAACGTCTCCAGCGGGTCAAGCCAGCGCGGTTTGGTCATCTCCCGTGCGCCTGCTGCTCACCATCGCCTGCGCTGCTTTGGGTGGCAGCATCGCAGCCGCCATTCACATGCCCTTGCCTTGGTTGTTGGGCTCTATGTTGGGCGTCGCCTGCATCAGCCTGGCCGGTCAGGCGCATCGCCAACCGGTGCGGGCGCGCAAGGCCGCGCAAATCTACATCGGCACGGCCATCGGTCTGTATTTCACGCCTGCCGTCCTGGGCCAGATCACCGACATGGCGGGCTGGTTACTGCTGGGTGCACTCACGGGTTTGGTGATGTCGGCCCTGTCTGCGCGCTGGCTGCAGCGCTTAACAATGGTGGATGGACCCACCGCCATCTACGCCGTGGCACTGGGCGCATCGGCTGAGATGTCGGTGCAGGCGCAGCGCGCCGGGGCCGACGCGGCGGTGGTCGCGTCCGCGCACGCGGTGCGCATCATGATGGTGACCTTCACGGCCTCCTTCATCGTGTGGGCCACGGGTGTGAGCCCTGTGCCTTCCGCCAGTGGCGCGAGCGCGTTGGCTTTGCAATGGGTGGTGGCCCTGCTGCTGGTGGCCGGTCTGGTCGGCTGGGGTTTTTCGCGCCTACACCTGCCCAATGCCTGGGTGCTGGGCGCATTGCTGGTGGGCGCTGTGTTCGCGTTTCAGCAGGGTAGCGCGCGCTTGCCCGAGCTTGGCATGATCGTGGCCCAAGCGGTGATTGGCTGGGGCCTGGGGCAAAACATGACGCGCGAATTTTTCACCCGCGCCCCGCGCACCTTGCTGGCCGTGGCAGGCATCACCCTGATCATCTTGCTGGTGTGCATAGGCGTGGCCATGTTGATTGCCATGGGCGCACACTTGCCAGTGATGACAGCCTTCTTGTCCCTGGCCCCCGGCGGCATGACCGAGATGGGCCTGATCTCCAAAACCTTCGGCCTGGGCGCGCCCATCGTCACCGCCTTTCATTTGACGCGCATTTTGTGCACCATCTTCCTCACCCAAGTCACGTCCAAAGCCATGTTGAAGCATGGCTGGGTGCGGGCATGATTCAATGCAACCCATCGACTTGACGCGAATCGCACTCGCTTCACCCATACCCAGAAGCGGGTAAACGGATAAACTTAAGCCCGAACCAAGGAGCACGTCATGGGCTACGCCGAATTGATCAATCAACGATTGCAAACTTTGCCTAAGGAGAAGCAAGCCGAGGTGTACGACTTCGTTGAATTCATCGCGACAAGAAGCCACGTGACCGAAACGCTGGACGATGATCAACGTAAAAACCAGGTCCTGGCCGCACTGGCTTTGGCGCGTGATGCCTGGCCAAAAATGGGGGCTGAACAAGTTGATCAAATGGTGTCTGGCCTACGCACTGAATGGGATGGACGTGGCTGGGAAAGCCCTCGCTAATGGCCTGCCTGATTGACACCAATGTCTTGATTGACGCTTTGACGGGCAATGCCAACGGGACAATCTTGTCGCGCATTGACGAAGCCATTGCTGACGAGGCCTGCTACTCGGTGATCACCCGCATGGAACTCTTGGGCTGGAGTGGCCACACCTCTACGAGTCGTAGCGCAACACAAGCATTGCTGGCACAACTGACCGAAGTCGGTCTCACGCCGATCATTGTTGCGACAGTGATCGAGATTCGATCGACGATCGCCATCAAGCTACCAGACGCCATCATCGCCGCCAGTGCACTGACTGGCAATCTGCCCTTGATGACCCGCAACACAAAAGACTTCAAGCGCATTGCTGGTTTGGCGTTGATTGATCCTTAGGCTGGTTGACTTCAGTTCACTCCCATCTATCTATGCGGATCACCATCCCCGACGACTACCAAGACTGCGTTCGGCACCTCCAGTGCTTCAGGGCACTGGCCGATCACGAGGTCACGATTTACAACGACAACGTGAAAGACCTTGACGCCTTGGCTGCACGTTTTGCCGATGCGCAGGCCATTGTCTTGACGCGTGAGCGCACGCGCATCACAGCGGAGTTGCTGGACCGCTTGCCGCAATTGCGCATCATCAGCCAAACCGGCAAGCTGGCCGGTCATGTGGATTTGGCGGCTTGTACGCAACGCGGCGTTGCGGTGCTGGAGGGCAGTGGCACGGGGGCGGCTACTGCCGAGTTGACATGGGCGCTGTTGCTGGCCAGCCGCCGCAACGTGGTGGCCGAGGTCAATCGTTTGCACAGCGGCTTGTGGCAGGGCTCGGTGGGGCAGCAGTTGCAAGGCCAGCGTCTGGGTGTGTGGAGTTATGGCCGCATCGGCAAGCAAGTGGCCAACTATGGCCAAGCCTTTGGCATGAAGGTGTGGGTCTGGGGCCGCGCGGGCTCTATGGCGCAGGCGCAAGCTGATGGGGTGGAGGTAACGCCGTCGAAGGCGGCCTTCTTTGCCGAGAGCGACGTCATCAGCCTGCACGTGCGTTTGAACGCCGACACCGCCGGCATGGTGAGCGCTGCCGACTTGGCGCTGATGAAACCCAGTGCGCTACTGGTCAATACCAGCCGCGCCGAGTTGGTTGCACCCGGTGCTTTGGTACAGGCCTTGCAAAAGGGGCGGCCCGGCTTTGCAGCGGTGGACGTGTATGAAGACGAGCCGGTGCTGGGCGCGGTCCACCCGCTGTTGCACCTGCCCAACGCGCTGTGCACGCCGCACTTAGGGTTTGTGGAGCAGGACAACTATGAACGCTACTTTGGTCTGGCGTTTGAGAACATCAACCACTTTGCCGCCGGGCGAACGACGGGGCTGGTCAACCCTGACTTTGTGCTGAGCAGGCCAGCGCCTTAAAGCTTTGGGCGCGCTACGCATTGACATGGCTTACGCCGGTATGACGAATTTTTTATTTGTCTTAAAATAAATGATGCGCGAAACACCTTCATCTCCTGCCCTCTCCCGGATGAAGTTGCACCGGCCTCAGTGCTTTATTTTCGCGTGCTTGGCACTCGCACCCCAGGCGCATGCTCAGGTTGAGCAGCTACCCGAAATTCAAATCGTTGCTCCCCGAAACCCGACCATCGGCGTGGCCGACAGCGCCAGCGAAGGCGCGGCAGAGCGGGAGTCGTTTCAAAGCCGCCCCAAGCTGCGCCCGGGGGACATCATCGAAGCCGTGCCGGGTGTGGTCGCCACCCAGCACTCGGGTGACGGCAAGGCCAACCAGTATTTCTTGCGTGGCTTCAACCTGGATCACGGTACGGACTTCTCCATCCAGCTGGACGGCATGCCCATCAATCTACCTACGCATGCGCATGGCCAGGGCTATTCCGATCTGAACTTTTTGATCCCTGAGCTGGTGTCTGATGTACGTTACCGCAAAGGTCCGTACTCGGTCGATGCGGGGGACTTTTCACTCGCGGGCAGCACCAACATCAACTACGTGCGCACGCTGGCGCAGCCCTTTGCCCAGTTCACGCTGGGGCCCAACAACTACCAGCGTAGTCTGATGGCGGGCTCGCGCAGCACGGATGACCACAGCTGGCTTGGTGCGTTGGAGCTGGTCGGCAACGACGGGCCTTGGCAGAACGCCGAGGGACTGCGCAAGCTGAACGCGGTCTTGCGCTACACCCAAGGCACGCGCAGCCAGGGCTGGAACGTGACCGCCATGGCCTATGACAGCCGCTGGAACGCCACAGACCAAATCCCCCAGCGCAGCATTGACAATGGCACGCTCTCGCGCTTTGGCACGATTGACCCAAGTGACGGCGGCCAATCGCGTCGCCTGAGCCTCTCAGGCCAATGGTTTACCACCAGTGCGCTGGGACAGACCCAGCTCAGCGCCTACGTCATTGATTCGGCGCTGGCCCTGTGGTCCAACTTCACCTACAACCTGAACCGCCCGGTACAGGGCGACCAGTTTGAGCAAACCGATCGACGCCGCGTCTATGGCGCGCAAGCGTCCCACAAATTGAGCAACACCTTCGCCGGGTTGGACGGCGTGCTCAGCCTGGGCGCGCAGTGGCGCGGTGACCGCATCGACGAAGTGGGCCTGTACCTGACGCAAGCGCGCGTGCGTGACACCACGGTGCGCATGGACGGCGTGTCGCAAGATGCGTTCTCGATCTATGCCCAACAACTGCTGAACTTCACCCCCCATTGGCGTGCCTACCTGGGCCTGCGCAGCGACGTGTTGAATTACCAGGTCAAGGGCCAAGAGCCCGTCTTCGGCCCGGGCAACAGCGGCAGCGGGAGTGACTCGCTGTGGCAACCCAAGGCGGGGCTGGCGTGGACGCTGTCACCTCACAGCGAGCTGTATGCCAACGCCGGTGTTGGCTTTCACAGCAACGATGTGCGCGGTGCCACGATCACCAGCGACCCGCAAACTGGCTTGCCCGCAGCGCGCGTGCCCGCTCTGGTCAAAGGCTGGGGTAGCGAATTGGGCTGGCGCTTCACACCCGAGCCGGATTGGGTCAGCACGCTGGTGCTGTGGCAGTTGAAGATGGATTCCGAACTGGTCTATGTGGGCGACAGCGGAACGACCGAGCCAGGCCGCCCCAGCACGCGCCACGGCATTGAAGCGACGTTGCGCGGCAAGCTCAATCGGCACTGGGGTTTGGAGCTGGACGTGGCGCTGTCACGCGCCCGCTTTGAAGGCGCAACACCCCCTGGCCAGGGCAACTTCATCGACAACGCCGTGGAGCAGGTGGTGAGCGCGGGGGTGAACTGGCAAGACGGCCCCTGGCGCGCCAACCTGCGTTTGCGCCACATGGGACCGCGCGCGTTAGACACCTTGAACAGCGTGCGTTCAGATGCCACCACGCTGCTCAACCTGGGTGTGCGTTATGTAGCCAGCCCGGCGCTGACGCTGAGCTTGGAGGTGTTCAACCTCACCAACCAGACCAACAACGACATCGGCTACTACTACGCTTCCTGCACCGCGCGTGAGGTGGCTGCGGGCCAGTGCGGTGCGGGCATCAACGACACGCATGTGCACCCGATGGAGTCGCGCAGTGTGCGCTTGACGGCGCGTGTGAATTTTTAAATCACTTCGTCAAAAACATCCGCGTCCACAACTGGTTCCACTTCTCCGCCTCATCCAGCACCACGGCCGAATCGGTCAAGACATAGTTGAAGTTGGTGAGGGTGGATTTGACTTTGACGTTGGCCGGTGGGCGACCCATGCTGCTCATGAGCTGCTGGCCTTCGGGCGAAATCATGTAGTCGGCCAACAGGGCCGCGGCGTGCGGGTGGGCGGCGTTGCGGGCCACGGCCAGGCCTTGCGGGCGGGCCAGGGTGGGCTCCACCGGCAGCCAATCAATCGGCGCGCCGCGCTGCTTGAGCGATTGGGCGTTGGCGTTGTAGATCGTCAGGCCCACCGGCACTTCACCGGCAGCCACCATTTGCGCCAGCAAGATGTGGCCCTTGCGCACATCGGGCTTTTGTTCGGCCAATTTCTTGAAAAACGCCATACCGCGCGCCTCGCCCATGGTGTGCACCAAGCCGGCCATCCACTCGGCATCGGTCGCTTCAATTCCCAGACGCTGCTTCCACTTGGGGTCTAAAAATCCTTCGTAATGTTTGGGCAGCTCTTCGCGTTTGACCTTTTGCGTGTTGAAGGCCACCACGTAAAAGTTGATGCGGTCTGGCATCCACTGCCGGTGTTTTGGGATCATGCCGGGGGGCAAGTCGGCGGTGTGCGGACTGTAGAACTCGGCCAGCAGGCGCTCGCGGCTCAGCATCTCCATCTCCGGCCCATTGGTTTCGATCACGTCGGCCACGGCCCGTTTGGTGCGCCCCTCGTTGATCACGCGCTGCACCACGCCCTCGCTCAAAGCCCGCCACAACTCGGTCTTGATGCCGTACTTGGTTTCAAACGCCTTGAGCAAGGGGCCAGCCTCGGTGGGGGCCATGGAGGTGTAGAGCGTCACCGTGCCTTCTTTGCGCGCGCGGTCCAGCAGCCAAGCCTCACGGTCTGCACCCTGGTACATCAGGATGGCGTCGTGTGGGCCGGGCGCAGTGGGGGCTTGGGCCTGCACTTGAGTTTGAACCAGCAATGGAGCGACGGCCAGCGTAGCCCAGCACAGCCAGTGGTGGCAACGTTTAACGAAGCGTTTCATGCGCGGATTTCCTGTTCAAACTTTCAAGCTTTGGCCAGCGCTGCCAGCACCCGCTCAGGCGTCATCGGTGCTTGGCGCAAGCGCACGCCGGTGGCGTCAAAGAAGGCATTGGCAATGGCCGCAGGCACGACACGGCAGGTGGCCTCGCCCGCGCCGGTGGGCGGCATGTCGGGCCGGTTGATCAGCACCACGTCGATGGTCTCGGGCGCGTCGGGCAAGCTCAAAATCGGGTAGCTCAGCCAATCGACGCTATTGACCTTGCTGGGCTCAAACTGCACCTCTTCGAACAGCGAACGCGACAAGGCTTGCACCAAGCCACCTTCAATCGTGTAGCGCAACGTCTCGGGGTTGACGATCAGGCCGCAGTCGTGGCCCACGGTGAATTTTCGGGCCCAGATGCGGCCGGTCTTGCGCTCCACCTCGATCTCTGCAATCACCGCCACGATGGTGCCCGCGCGTTGGGCGTAAGCCATGCCGCGCCCTTTGAGCAGCGCGCCCGATTTATCCCCCGTGCCGGAGACGCGCGTTTGCCAACCCGCTTTGGCTGCCGCTGCTTTCAACACGGCGTGGTCGCGTGGTGCTTTCTGGTACTTGAGCCGGAAGGCCATCGCGTCTTCACCCGTGCCGTGGGCCAGCTCGTCGATGAACTGTTCGCTGGCAAAGTGAACTTGCAAGCCCACCGGGTCGCGCAGGTGCGAGGTGCGCAGCGGTGAGGCGCTGGCAATCAAGTCGGGTACCACTTCCCAGCCCAGCAGTTTGTTGTCAAAACCATAGCTCTCAGACGGCACGCCAAAACCCACGCCGGCACGGGGCTGCAAGCCCATCTCCATGCCGACCAGGCTGTCGCGCGGGTCGGACTCGTTGCTCTCAATCGTGGCGCGCGAGAAACCGCGCGAGATGAACTCGTAGCCCACCACTTTGCCCGACGCATCGATTGCAGCGCGTGCGCGGTGCACCGAGGCCGGGGCCTTGGGGTCCCAAGCCGTGGCATCGTGCCGCATGCCCTGCACCCGCACCGGCTTGCCGGTGAGCTTGGACAGCATGGCCGCGTCCATAGCGGCGTCGCCCGCGTCATTGCGCCCGTAAGAGCCGGGGCCGATGACCCAGATGCCGTTCACACTGTCTTTGGGCAGGCCCAGCAAATTGGCCACGCCATCGGCGGCGTAGTGCGGTTTTTGCGTGCCGGTCCACAATGTGGCGCTGTTGGCCTTGGCATCCACAATGGCGCAGGCTGGGCCCATGCTGGCGTGCGATTGGAAGGGCCAGCGGTACTCGGCCTCGATCACTTTGGCTGCACCGGCAAAGGCCGCCGCCACGTCACCATTTTTGGCTTCATCCTCACGCTTGACGGTAGGCGCGGCCTTGATGAAGTCATGCACGGTTTTGGATGACGGCAACGGGTTTTTAGACGCCGACCATTGCACCTTGAGCTGCTGCGCGGCGCGCACCGCGTCCCATTCTTTCTCGGCCACCACGGCCAGAAAGTTTTTCTCATGCACCACGCGTGCACCCTTGATGGCGGCGATGGAGGCTGCGTCCACCTTCTCGGCCACGCAACCGGCCAACGGTGAGCGGATGACCCGTGCGTGCAACATGCCAGGCACTTTCACATCGTTCATGTGGCCTGCGGTGCCAAACACTTTGCCCGCCACGTCGTTGCGGGGGATCGCTTGGCCGACCACTTTGTAGTCCGCCGGGGCTTTGAGCTTGGCCTTGACTTTGATCTCCAGCGGGTTGCCGATTTTCTGGTTCCACTCGACCTTGCTGTTGAAGAACTTGCCACCGATCAACTCGGCATAGGTGACGCGCTGGGCTGGGTTGTCCAGCGATGTGATCACGCCGTCGCTCACGGCCAGTCGGGGCAGGGCCACACCCAGCTTGACTGAGGCGGCTTCCAACAGCAAGCGACGCGCTTCCGCCGCCGCATTGCGCAACGGCTTGGACCCAGCCTGAATGCCCAAAGCGCTTGACGCACCACCCTGATTCATGGAGCTGGCGTTGTTGCCCATGACGATGTTGACCTTGGCATAGGCCACGTCCAACTCTTCGGCCACGATTTGCGCAATGGCCACCGCCAGGCCTTGGCCTAAATCAACCTTGCCGTAAAAGGCGGTGACGCGGCCATCAGGCGCAATGGCGACCCAGGAGTCCAACTCGTCAGCGGTGAGGGCGGGCTTGGTGCTGCTGCCTATTTGGGCGTGGGCTGAGCCAGCCAGCCAGGGCGCGGATGCGCCGACGACCAGGGCACCGGATGAGAGGAGGAATTCGCGGCGTGTGTTGGAGGGCATTGACGGTGTACGTGCTTCGGTCATGGTGCGCTTCTCCTTAGGCTTTGTTCATTTCGGTCTGCGCACGCTTGATGGCGCGCAGGATGGAGACATGGGTGCCGCAGCGGCACTTCAGATCACGCAAAGCCTCACGCATTTCAGCGTCGCTGGCCTTGGGTTTTTCTTTCAGCAAGGCCGCAGCCGTCATGACCCAGCCGTTGATGCAGTAGCCGCACTGCGGCACTTGCTCGGCCAAAAACGCGGCCTGAATCGGGTGCGGTTTCTCAGGCGTGCCCAGACCCGCCAGCGTGGTCACGCTCTTGCCCGCGATGGCGGCCACCGGCATCACACAAGAGCGGATCGGTTGCCCATCGAGCTGCACGGTGCAGGCCCCGCACTGCGCCAGGCCGCAGCCGAATTTGGGGTTTTTCAGATTCAGATCGTCGCGCAGCGCGTACAGCAGCGGCATGGCCGGGTCGCCATCGATCTTCACGCCCTTGCCGTCTACTTTAAATTGAGTGATCGCCATAAATTCTCCTTAGCTTGTCATTGAAAGTTCTGTGTCGTTCATCGCCATATCGGCCATCTCATCCAACGCCTGAATCAACGCCAACCGCAGGGCCGGGTCGCTGCTGGCGTGACCTGCGTCGGGCACGAGGCGCAGTGTGCTGCCTGGCCAGTTTTGGTGCAACTGCCAGGCGGTCGCAATTGGCGTCACCACATCCCACTGGCCTTGCACGATGGCACCGGGGATGCCGTGCAAACCTTGAGACGGCCAGACTTTTCCAGAAGCGCCCAGCCACGGGTCTCGCAAGAACATGTGGGTTGAGATGCGGGCCATGGCCAAGCTGTGATGCGGGTCGGATGCTTCCCCGCCCTGGGCGGTGTTCGAATACGGCGCGGTGTGAACGCTGATGATCGCGCTTTCCCAAGCGCACCAGGCCTGCGCTGCTGCTTGGGCTTGTGCCATGTCTTCGCTCTGCAAGCGTTGGTCATAAGCCATCAATAGCTGTTGCTCATCGAGTTGCCCCAAGGCCGTGGTGAACGCGTGCCACGCTTGCGGAAAAATTTGACTCGCACCACCGGGCTTGTACAACCAGTCCAGGTCGTGCGGCTGTGCGCCAAACACGCCGCGCAACACCATGCCTTGCACGCGCTCGCGGTGATGGCGGGTGTAGGCCAGCGCCAGCGTGGTGCCCCATGAGCCGCCAAAGAGCAGCCAGCGCTCAATGCCCAGAGCTTCACGCAGTGTCTCCATGTCACGCACCAAGTCTTCGCAAAAATTGTGCTCGGTTGATGCGTGCGGAGTGGAGCGACCACAACCGCGCTGGTCAAACAAGACCACTCGGTAGCGGCACGGGTCGAATAAACGGCGCGACACCGTGCTGCACCCCCCACCCGGCCCACCGTGCAAAAAGACAATGGGCTGGCCTTGCGGGTTGCCGCATTGCTCCCAGTAAACGCGGTGGCCATGGCCCACGTCCAGCAGGCCGCTGGCATAGGGTTCGATGGCGGGGTAGAGCATGGCCTTCAGTCCACGGTGAGGGCTTCAGCCAGGGGCTCAAGTTCCGCGGGTGGCGCGACGCGGCCCAAGGCCGCCGAGGTCGGGAACACCAGCGACTTGATCACCACCGGCACGGCGCCCGAAGTCTCCAGCAGCGCGCCGATGTCCACGAAATCAAGCTCGCTCAAGGTGATGCCATCGACCGAGATCACAGGGAAAATCATCCCCGCTTCTTCGTGGAAATGAATCCCGATCAAACCGCCACAATCGGCCTCGCCCACCAAGATAAGGGGGTGGCCTTGCGCGGTGATGGCAGCCATGCCATCGGCCACCGCGCGACAAAACGCATCGAGCCGATCAAAGGTGGCCGAGCCCTGCCAGCGGTAGCTCAAGGCCACGGCTTGCTCGCCCGTGTGCAAATCCAGACGACGCAAGGCGCGGCGAATGGCCTCAGCCAAGGCTGGGCCGTCGAGCTCCTCCGCCGCCAAGTCCCAATGCGGCGCAATCACCGGCACATTGCGCAGCGGCAGCAGGCTGATGGGCTCCACATAAATCGTGCTGCCGCTGACCTGCACCGTGTACTGCGATGCACCAATCACCGTGGCGCGAATGCCTTGCTCGGGAGTTTCCAGACGCGGCCCCCAGGCTTGTGCACGCGCCAACACCGCAGCAGCCAGCAGCGGGCCGAGGTCGCCATAACTCGCGGGCTCACGACCATAGATGTACTCGGACACACCGCCAGAAAACGTCAACACCACGGGGGGCTGTTGCGCGCGCAAGGGGTCAAGTCGCAGCAATTCTGCGGTCACGGCGTCAGGCGTGCCACCCGCTGCCAGGGCGAACATGCGATCCGCCATCTTCTCCACCATGTGCTGCAAATCTTCTGCGTCCACGGGCTGCCCCAAGGTGAGGGTGAAGCCCGCTTCTTGCGCAAAACGCTGGCCCGCTTCTTCAATGCGGGTGACCCGGCCATCTGCGTCAAACGCCACGATGCGCGCGCCAATGTCCACCGCTGTCAGGTCGGCCAGCACGCCGTCTTCGCACACGGCAATTTTGGTCGTCCCGCCGCCGATGTCGATGTTCATCACCCGCGCGCTTTCACGCACCGAACGTGCCGCCGCGCCCGAGCCAAAGGCCGCCAGCGTGGTCTCTAACGCGTCGCCCGCGCTGACCGAGACGAACTTGCCCGCCTGCGCGGCAAACAAATCGGCGATGGCGCGGGCGTTGCTGCGCCGAACCGCCACGCCGGTGAGGATCAACGCGCCGGAATCGATGGCGCTGGGCTCAACGCCCGCCTGTGCGTACTGCGCTTGGATGAATCTGCCTAGTGCTTGCGCATCTATGCTTTGGTCCGCCGCATAGGGCGTGAGCAACACATCGGACTCGTGCAGCACGGTGCGCTCGGCCACGATGTAGCGGTTGTCCAGGCGCTCCAGCACCAGGCGCGAGAACACCAGGTGCGAGGTGGAGGAGCCAATGTCCACCCCGACACTGACCAGGATGATCTCGTCTTCAAACTCCAGGCTGCGCCGCACATTGCTGAAGAACACGCGGCCACCTGTGGCCGCGTTACCCGCTGTGGTTTGCGCTTCATCCATGGGCATGTCAGCCCGCCGCACCCACCGGCCCGTCCAGCGATTTCTTGGCCACCGCGCCTTCGGGCTTGACGTACCAGGCCGGGTCCATGCGGGTCGCAATACCGTTACGCGTTAAATCGGCTTCGTACTCGGTGCGAAGAAACGGATCTTCCATCCAGTAGGGGATGGAGGTGCCGCCTTCGGTCACGTCCATGGCGGTGTAGTCGGTGTGCTTGGCACCGGGTGCGCCGGGGTCGCGCCCGGGGTTGTGCGGGCCAAACCAGGCGGTCAGGCGCAGCGGCTCGGTGCCCGAGCTGAAGTGCTGGTGGTACCAGCGCGCGCCGCCGGGTGCAGCCGACACCAAGCCACCGGCCTCGTAGTCGATGCGGCGCACTTGATCGGCCTTGCCGTCTTTCCACGGGGTCTCGCCCAGGCGCTCGGGCCAAGTGTAGGTATAGCCCTTGCCGCTCAGGCAGATCAGCACGGCGGCCGAGGTGTGGGCGTGCGCCTTGGAGTAACGGCCCTGCTCGTGCTGGCCGATCCAGAAGTAAAAGCAGTTGTTGGTCATGAAGGGCTCGACCCGGCGCCAGCCCACCGAGCGGCGGTTATCCAGCGGCAAGTCGCAGTGCACCACGTCGGGGATGAAGTTGGTGCGGCGCATGGCCAGGCCGCGCACCGGGTCGGGCTCGATCTCGTCACGGGCTTTGAAGAAGTCGTCCGCCCCGTTAAAGCGGTCGCGAAAGATGAAGGGGTTGTTGAACACCGCCTCGGTGTTGTTGAGCATGTTCATCACATTGGGCGCGGTGTTACCCGCCATCAGCAGCGCGCCGCTGGAGGTGGCGTTGACGATGCGAAACCAGGCGTTCATGGGGATGGAGAACATCGAGCCTTTTTGCCACTCAAACACGTGCTTCTTGGTGTCGCCCTCTTGCCAGACCTCGGTCGTGCCGCGGCCTTCAATCACCAGGTAAATCTCCTCGTACATGTGCTTTTGCGCGTTCAGCGCGCCGCGTGGGGGCACCTCCACCACAAAGCTGCCCCACTTGGTCTCGGTACCCAGCAGTTGCAAGAAATGGCCACGGCCCCCGGTGCGCTTCCAGGGCGAGAGCGGCAGTTCTTGCACGTTATTGATGCCCACGTCGCGGAACACGGGGATGTCTTCGGCCTCCATGAAGGCGTCATACGGCGTAGGTTGCTTTTTGAACTCGCCGAAACCAGCCTTTTTGTTGCCAGAAGGTTCGTGCCAATGGGAGGTGTCTTTATCGTGGGGCATGCGGTGAACTCATCAAGGTTGGAAGTTCGTTCCTTTATGAGGAACGGCGTTCTACCATGCTAGACGAAGAGGCTTTGCGACGTCAACAGGGCTTGCCCACCCCTGGTAGAAAACCTCTTGTTTGTTTCTTGTGAGAAAAAAGCACGCCTACTTGAAAATGCCAGGAAAAATGTTGCGCTTTTGTAAATTACATGTATCGCTAGGGTAAGTCCGGATAGGTATGGAAACATTTTTTTTGCTTAATTGATCCCACTGTCTTGCTTGCAAGAACGATGTTCCGAATAAAGGAACTAAAGGCAGTTGTTTTGCCCCAGGGTCTGGGGCGAAATTGTTGGCGAACTTTTTGAACAACTTGGAGACATCATGAAATTTAAATTGGGTTTAGTGACAGCGGGCTGCTTGGCGGCCATGGGTTTGGCGGGTCAGGCACAGGCGATTCAACTGGTGGGTGAGCAGTTGGAGTTTGTGGGCAGCGTCTATCCTCAGTACCAAATGACCAACTTTGGTGATGGCTCTGGCTCCACGACCAGTAACATGACGGCGGGTTCGACAACGGCCGCCCTTCCTGCGGCGCAAACGGTTGCAGGCTCCGCCAACAAAGCGCAGATCAACTGGGTTAACTCTTACCTCGGCTTCAAAGGTAAAAAGACATTTGGCGATGTCACTGCAGGTTACGAATTCCAGGGTGTGCTGATGAAAAATGGCACGACATCGACGGAGGCTGCCGAAATCGGCGAAGCTCGCGACGCCTACGTGTCTGTTGCTCACAATATGCTCGGCACATTGCAATTGGGTCAGATGGATACGATCTTGAAGGAGTTCGGTGACCGCGTTCGCATGCTGGGCATCAGCTCAAGCAACTTCGTCTCCACCTCTGGCATCGTTTTAGGCCCAACGTGGAAGACGCAAAAAGACAGTACCACGACCCCACTAAACACCAATACCAGTGGCGTGGTCACGTTCAATACACGCGTTAACGGTCAGCTTCGCTGGGTCAGTCCAAGCTGGGGTGGTGTGCAACTGGGTGCGTCGTATCGTCCAGATCCCAACAAAACTTCTGCTTCGGATGCATCGCTGACTTCTTACGGGGTGCGCTGGAGTAACGCCAGCTACTACGTGGGCCTGGCAACGGAACAACACAATGACTATCGCGGCTTTAGCGGAAATGTGGGGGCAACTGCTGGAACGATCTATAACACAGCCACTGTGCGCTCGAAAGATACAGCGAGCCGCCTTTCCTTCGGTTACATTGCCGAAAAATTCAAGCTCGGAGCTGACCTTTCGAGTCTGGAGTACACCGAGGCCGGTGCAGTCGGAAAATTTGGCAGCTACAACACGACAGCTTGGCAGATCAGCGGCGAGTACAGCATTGCTCCCAAGACGACCGTGGCCGCCAACTACGCCAGTGGTGATGCGGGCACCTGTTCGCTGGTTGGCGGCGCGACCTGCTCGACGAATGGCCTGGGTGGTACCTTGCTCAGCCTGGGCGCCCGTTACGACTACGATCAAAACATTGGTCTCTATGCCATTTATGGCCTCAACACGGTTGGCTCTAGTGCCACCTTGGCCAGCGGAGCCGTTGGGGGTAATGTGACCAATATGGCGGTAGGTATTCACGTCAGATTCTGATTCTTACACCCATAAAATCAGCAGAAGCCCCTCGCGGGGCTTCTGCTTTTTTCATGGGTGTGTCGCAATTGATGGGAATCCCAACAATGCACCAATGCACCAATGCAATATAAATTCACACCAGCAATCGGCTCAAAGGCACGGCATACAGCCCCTCACCAAAGCGCAGGCAGGCATCTCCGTCATACACCAGCACCCCACAGTGGAATCGATCTGGCTCGCTGGCTTGCAGTTTCTTCAGCCCTTTAAAGTCGTGCACGCCCACGGTTGACGATGCCTTGACCTCGATGCCTGACAGCTTGCCATTGCCATGCAGCATCACAATGTCCACCTCCACGCCATCTTTATCACGCAGGTGATAAAACTGGCTGGGCATATCACTGGCAGACTCCAGGCGGCGCAGCTCTTGCAGCACAAAGGTCTCTAGTAGCTGCCCCAGTGCTGCCCGGTCAGCCCATAACGCAGCGCCGTCCAGCCCCAGCAGTGCGCAGGCTACGCCCGTGTCGGTCAGGTGCAGCTTGGGCGTTTTGATCAATCGGCTCAGGCGGTTGCTAAACCAGGGCGGCAACTCTTCCAGCAGAAATACCTGCGCCAGCAAATTCACGTAATCACGCACAGTCAGACGGCTTAGCTGAAAAGGCGCTGCCAAGTCCATCACATTGATCAGTCGTGCCGTTTGCCCTGCGGCCAGCGTCAGCAGCCTGGGCAGCGCATCCAGCGACTGAATGCGCGCCAGCTCGCGCACATCGCGCTGTACCAAGGTGTGAATATAGTCGCGGTACCACACTCGCCTGCGGGCAGCCGTGGGGCGCGACAAGGCCGCAGGGTAGCCACCCGCAGACACCATGTCGGCCAGCGCACTGCCCAAGCGTCTCTCGTGCGCAGGACTGGGTGCGAACTGCCCCGCCTGCAACTGCTGCATAAAGGTAGATGCTGTCGCCTGCCCCTGTCCAAGTTCAGGTGGCTGCATTTCTAGCTGTGCAAACGGATGCAAGCGCAAAATTTCCATGCGTCCGGCCAAAGAGTCGGCCAACTTGGGCAGCAACAGCACATTGCTAGAGCCCGTCAGCATAAACCGCCCGGGGCGGCGGTTTTTATCTACGCTGGCCTTAATGCTGGTAAACAGCCAGGGTACACGCTGCACTTCATCCAAAATGACTTTGTCAGGCAGGTCAGCCACAAAACCCACCGGATCAGCCAAAGCTGCCGCACGCCGCGCATCATCATCAAAGCTCACATAGGCATAGCCCAGTTCGCGCCCCACCTGCTGCGTCAAGGTGGTTTTGCCACACTGACGCGGCCCGTGGATGAGCACCACAGGCGTATCGGTCAAGGCGGTGCGCAGAGCTGGTGCGCATAGGCGCGGGGTTTCAAACAGGGCAGGCATGCGGATGATTGTAGCTTTTATATTCGTCCAATTGTTATTTTTTAATGCGTCTAATTGATACTTTTACTAACGCGAATAATTGGAGTGGCGTAGATATAAACTAAGCACATATACGTAAGAATGAGAGGTGCAACTATGGCAGCCCTAGGTGACAATTTTTCGGCCTATGCGCCTGATGACGGCCCATTGACGGCTAAGCAAATTGCTGCGCTGCGCAAGGACGCAGCCATCCATCTTCCTCAAGGTGAGACCCTCTTTCGAGAGGATTTGTTCAAGTGATTGTGGAACTGGCTTGGTCTGATCGGTACTTCAAGGTTCCGGTGAGAAATCGTCATGCCAACACACCCAAAATTGGGACTTTGCACGCGACAATCCTTCGCGCCGTTGAAGCCGCTTATCGGGCAGCAATGTCCCGGTGATTTTTTGAACTGAAACTGAATAAGATCGCATGAAAATGATCCTCTTGCAGCATCGCCTTTGGCCCGTTTTCTTGGCAATTGCCACCGCATGCTTCGCCCTTCCCGCATTGGCTCAAACCGACTCGCTGATGCTGTCCGAGGTGCCCGACCGCGCAGCTAAGGTGCTGGCCGCAGCCACCAAAGAGGGCGCGTTGACGCTGTACACGGCCTTCAGGCCGCAAGATGTGCCCATCGTCCTTGCACCGTTTGAAAAGAAGTACGGCATCAAGGTCAACGCTTGGCGCTCGGGCAGCAACAACGTCACGCAGCGTGTGCTGCGCGAGGCGGGCAGCAAGAGCGCTGCCGTGGACGTGGTGATGATGCCTGCCACCGAGATGGTGGCGTTGTACCGTGAAAAAATCTTGCAACCGGTCACGTCGCCTTACTTCAAAGATTTGCTCCCCTCAGCGGTGCCTTCGCATAAAAACTGGGCCACCGTGTTCATGAATGTGACGGTGCAGACCTACAACACCAATCTGCTGAAAAAAGCGGACCTGCCAAAGACCTACCAAGACCTGCTCGACCCGCGTTGGAAGGGCAACCTCGGCGTGGAAGCCAAGGCCGATGAGTGGTACAGCAAAGTCGTGCTCGCCATGGGCGAGGAAAAAGGCAGCAAACTGTTCAAAGACGTGGTGGCGCGCAATGGCATCTCCACGCGCTTGGGTGTTTCGCTCTTGCACAATTTGGTGATCGCCGGTGAGGTGCCTTTGGCCTTGACGGTCTATATCGACCTGCCTGAGAAAGACAAACGCGCGGGCAAGCCGGTGGATTGGTTTGCCCTAGAGCCCGTGGTGGCGCAGGGCTTCAACATGGGCATTGCGCAAAAGGCGCTGCACCCGAATGCGGCGCTCTTGTTTTACGACTACATGCTCTCGCCCGAGACCCAAAAACTGCTGGCCTCTTTGCATTACTACCCAGCCAGCACCCAAGCCACCCCCCCTTACCCCGGCTTGAAGTTGGACGTGATTGACCCCGTCTATAGCGTGGACAACTTCGCGAAGTGGAACAAGGCTTTTGAAGACACCATGACCAAACAGGCACGATAAAAAATGGCAACCAAAAAACCAACTTCCCCCAAATCCCCCCGTGGCTACGCCGACCTGCACGAACACCTGGCCGCGCTGGACAAAGCGGGCCTGCTGATCACCATCGACCGGCCCATCAACAAAGACACCGAACTGCACCCCCTGGTGCGTTGGCAATTTCGTGGCGGCATTGCCGAACCGGACCGCAAAGCCTTCTTGTTCACCAACGTGGTCGATGGCAAAGGCAAGAAGTACGACATTCCTGTGGTAGTGGGCGCTCTGGCTGCCACACGCAAGATTTACAGCGTGGGCATGGGCTGCGCGATTGAAGACATTGGCAAGACCTGGAACCACGCCATCGCGCACCCGGTGCTGCCCAACGTGGTGACCGATGCGCCCTGCCAAGAGATCGTGGTGATGGGCAAAGAGTTGCTGAAAAAAGGCAAGGGGCTGGACAGCCTGCCCATCCCCATCTCCACCCCGGGTTGGGACAACGGCCCCTACACCACGCTGTCGCAGTACATCTCCAAAGACCCGGACAACGGCATCCAAAACATGGGCATTTACCGGGGACAGGTCAAGTCGCCCACTCGCTTAGGCATGAACCCGTCGATGGAAAACCAGCCCGGCATCATGGCCCACTGGGAGAAAGCCAAAGCGCGCGGTGAGCGCTTGCCCGCTGCCGTGATCTTGGGTTGCCCGCCCAGCGTGGCTTTTACTTCGGCGCAAAAATTGGCCGAAGACGTGGACGAGTTGCACGTGGCCGGTGGCCTGGCGGGTACGCCCATCAATGTTGTGAAATGCAAGACGGTGGACTTGCTCGTACCCGCCGAGGCCGAGATCGTGATCGAGGGCTACATCGTCACCGAAGCGCTGGAGCCCGAAGCGCCGTTTGGCGAATCGCACGGCCACGTGAACCTGCAGGAGTACAACGCCTACATGGAAGTCACGGCCATCACGCGCCGCAAAAACGCCATCCTCACCTCCATCATTTCGCAGGTCACACCGTCAGAGTCCAGCCTGATCAAACGCGTGGCGCTGGAGCCGGTGTTCCTGAACCACTTGAAGCGAGCCATGGGCATCAAGGGTGTGCTCAAGGTCTCCATGCACGAGCCACTGACCAACTTGCGCAAAGTCATTGCTGTGGTAGTGGACCGCAAGACGCCGGTGAGCGAAGTCTGGCGGGCGCTCTACGGCGCAGCCTCGCTCTTGCGATCCGGCGGCAAGATGGTGATTGCCATCAACGAGGACATCGACCCCGACAACGCCGACGCCCTGCTGTGGGCCATGAGCTACCGCGCCAACTTTGCGCTCGACCTGCAAATCCTGCAAAACCGCGACCCCGGCCACGGCCCGCGCAGCCCGCGCAATGGCGGCTTGGACGCATCGCTGTTGATTGACGCCACGCTGAAAGACGATTTCCCCCCCATCGCGCTGCCCAAAAAAGAGTTCATGGAGAACGCCAAGAAGATCTGGGAAGAGCTGGGCCTGCCCAAGCTCAAGCCCGAAGCGCCGTGGCACGGCTATTCGCTAGGCGACTGGACCGACCGCAACGCCCTGATGGCCGAACGCGCCGTGCGCGGTGATTACTTCGTTACCGGCGAAGAAATCGCCAAGCAACGCCGCAGCGATGTGAAGATGAATACCGAAGTCAAACACGTGCCGGGGTTTGAGGCCATGCTGAAAAAATATGCGTCTAAGAAACCCGTGAAAAAACCAGCTGCAAAAACAAAGCCAAAGGCGAAATAGCGTGATCATGACTCTTCGGATTGGGACAGTTATGGGCATGCTCTGCACGTTGACAGCCCAGGCCGCAGACCATGCCGCCATCCAGCGTGGCCGCGAGATTTACACCGTCAACCAGTGCTACGCCTGCCACGGCACCATGGGCCAGGGCGGCGAGCGCGGCGCGGGGCCACGCATCGCGCCCAACCCCTTTCCCTATGCTGCGTTCGAAGCGCAAATGCGCCAACCCCGCGCGGTGATGCCGCGCTACAACGTACAGGCCATCAACGCCGAGCAACTCAAAGACTTGCACGCCTTCGTGCTCAGCATTCCTGCCTCACCCGCAGTGGCAAGCACCCCCTTGTTGCGCGACGCGATGCGTCAACCGTAAAACATCAACCCAGTACGGTTGGGTTCAGCGTCCACATGGCATAGGTGAGCGCAGTGGCAAACGACACCCACAACAGATAGGGCAGCAGCATCAAGGCCGCTATTTTTTGGCGCGTCCAGAACGCAACGATGGTGCCCACAATGAGCCACCACAGCAACACAATCTCAGCAAAAGCCCAAGCCCCTTGGTGCCACACAAAAAACAACCAAGTCCACAGCGCGTTAACCCCCAACTGAACCACGAAGAGCCCAAGCGCGAGTCCCGCGACTCGCCAATCCTGCACGCGCCAGACAAGCCACGCTGCGATGCCCATCAAAAGGTAAAGCACCGACCAAACCGGCCCAAACAACCATCCCGGTGGCGCCCATGCCGGGCGCAGCAGTTGCAGGTAAAACGTGCCCGCTTGAACTGAGGCGAAGGCGCCAATG
>JAYVPU010000003.1:0-3222 GCA_043757205.1 Comamonadaceae bacterium
TCGACGTTCAAATCGAGACCAGACTGAAACACCAAATTCAACAAGTAAATCATTAACTTACGACGTCCTGATGTGCAAACGTTGGGACACTACTGATAAATTATGATGAGTTTTATGAATATATAAAAAAGCCACCCCATGACACTGGTTCAACTCCAACACCTGATCGCGTTGGCGCAAAGCGGCTCATTCAGCCGCGCTGCGTCGGACGTATTTTTGACCCAATCGGCCCTGAGCCGCAGTATTCGCGCGCTGGAAGACGAGCTGGGTCAGGCCCTGTTCGACCGAATCGGGCGGCGCAGTGAACTGACGCCTTTCGGGCGCGAGGTTTTGGCACGTGCCCAGCGCTTGGTGGACGACGCCGATGACATCCGGGAAAGTGGTCGCCTGATGAAACAGGGACATGCAGGCACGATCCGCTTAGGCCTGGGCTCCGGCCCAGGCGCAATGTTGATGACGCCCTTGTTAATGCGCATGGCCACCCAATACCCCGGTGTTCAAGTGGAGATTTCGCGCGGCAGCACAGAGTTGCTGGTGCAGGCCTTGCGCGCCAAAACCTTGGACGCGGTGGTGTTGGATGCGCGCTCGCTCAAGCCCGCCGCAGACCTGTCAAGCGAAGTCCTGCATGAAATGCGGGGCGCATTCCTCTGCCGCCCCGGTCATCCGCTGACGCGTAAGCGCAAGCCCCCAAACTTTGACGCTTTGATGCAGTACCCTCTGGCTTCCACGCCCTTGAGTGATGAGGTCGCCCGCATTTTGATGGAACGCTATGGCCCTCAGGCTCACCCCAGCTTGTGCATCACCCTGCGCTGTGACGAGATTCCAAGTCTGGTGGATGTGATTCGGCACAGCGATGCCATTTTGTTGGCGATACGTGCTGCTGCACCTGATTTGGTTGAGCTGCCGGTGCAGCCTGCGTTGGCTGCCATGGCAAGGTTTGGTCTGGTCACGTTGGCGGGGCGAAGCGGCGCACCAGCCTTACAGATTGTGCGAACTTTGATGCTGGAATTGCTGCATGACAGAGCTCAACTAAAACCGTTTTGCCGCCAAGCCTCAAACACCGTCACGGCCACAGCGTTGGACAGGTTCAGGCTGCGCTGACCTTCGCGCATGGGCAGCTTGAGCTGTTGCGCAGGTGCAAAGTGGGACCGCACGGCGTCGCTGATGCCCTTGGTCTCGGAGCCAAACACCAGCCAGTCGCCGGGCAAAAAATCAACGGCATGTACCAGCCGTGTGCCACGCGTGGTCAGGGTGAACAGGCGCTCTGGCTGCGGGTTTTCAGTCGCCAAAAACGTGGGCCAATCCGCATGACGTTTGACTTGCGCGTACTCGTGGTAGTCCAAGCCCGCACGGCGCATGTGCTTGTCGTCCATGGAGAAGCCCAGCGGTTCGACCAGGTGCAGCGTGCAGCCGGTGTTGGCCGCCAGGCGGATCACATTGCCGGTGTTGGGTGGGATTTCGGGCTCGAACAGAACGATATGGAACATGGGGGGTATTGTGGCGCGGTCGATCAAGCGCCGATGGCGTGGGGCATCCATAGACTGATAGCCGACTGTCACATTCATTTACACTTCACGGCAATTTAAAAGGGAGTCGCACCATGAAAAGTCATGCCAGCATGAACCGCATCTACCGTTTGGTGTGGAATGCCGCCTTAAACCTGTGGGTGGCTGTGGCAGAAAATGCCAAAGGCCAGGGTAAATCGGGCCGCAAGACCGCAGCCTTGCTAACCACTGTTTTAACCGCGCTAGTAGCCCCCCGGCGCTTGCCGCTAGCGCAGCCAACGCCCTTGTAAGCGCAGACAGCGGCAAAGTCGTCACGCAGGGTGATACCACCACCATCACCCAGACCAGCCAGCGCCTGGCCATTGACTGGAGCCAGCTCTCCACCACCGCCAGCGAAAGCCTGGTTTTTAACCAGCCCAACGCCCAAGCCATTGCCCTGAACCGCATCACCGGCAGCAGCCCCAGCAACCTGATGGGCAGCTTGACGGCCAATGGCCAGGTCTTCACTCCTCAACCCTAATGGCGTGCTGTTTGGCGCGGGCGCGCAAGTCAACGTGGGCAGCCTGGTGGCCAGCACCTTGCGGCTGGACAACGCCAACTTCATGGCGGGCAACTACCAGTTTGTGGGCGATGCCAACGGCAGCGTCATCAACCACGGCAACATCACCGTGGCCCCCGGCGGCACCTTGGCCTTGATGGCCCCCGTGGTACAAAACACCGGCACACTCAGCGCCCCCGGCGGCAGCGTGCTGCTGGCTGGTGCGCAGGGCGTCAGCCTCACCCTGCAACCCGAGGGTGGCTTGGTGGCCTACACCCTGGACACCGGCAGTGCCCAAGCCATGGTGGACAACGGCGGCCTGATCCAGGCAGGCGGTGGCCATGTGGTGCTGACGGCCAAAGGCGTCGATGCCATGAGCAAAGCCGTCGTCAACCACAGCGGCGTTATAGAAGCCCAAACCGTGGGCAGCAAAAACGGCGTGATCGAGCTGCTGGGCGACATGCAAAGCGGCACCGTCAATGTCAGCGGCAAGTTGGACGCATCCGCCCCCAATGCCGATGGCAAGGGCGGCGATGGTGGTTTTATTGAGACCAGCGCAGCCACGGTCAAGGTGGCAGACACAGCCCGAATCACCACAGCGGCAGTGGCAGGCAAGGCAGGCACTTGGCTGATCGACCCACTGGACATCACCATCAACAGCGGCCTAGCCAGCGCCATTTCATCGTCCCTGAGCGGCGGCAACGTCACCATCAGCACCGCTAGTGGCGAAGCAACTGGGGGTAATGGCGATATCTTTGTGAATAGCGCAGTGAACTGGTCTGCCAACAAGCTCACGCTCTCCGCAGGCAACAACATCAATATCAACGCCACGATGAAGGCCACTGGCTCAGGTCAATTGGCCTTGAACTACGGACAAGCCACGACCTCGGGCGTTGGCACTGACTATGTCTTGGGCGGTGGTGCCCAGGTTAATTTGCCAGCAGGACAAAACTTCAGTACCCAACAAGGCTCGGCGGGGGCGGTGAAAAACTATACGGTGATCACTTCATTGGGAGCGGCCAGTAGTACAACAGGTGCAGATTTGCAAGGCATTAGCGGCAACCTGACAGGAAATTATGTTCTAGCAGGCTGCTGAAATACTCCCTGCGCAAGCGCAAGGCCATGCTCGGGGACTTTGATTTTTCTGACTTTCTTTTCGCATCCTGATATTTCCGCTTC
>JAYVPU010000004.1:0-12655 GCA_043757205.1 Comamonadaceae bacterium
CATCACAGTAGAGAGCGCAGGTTCAACGCAAAAGATCGACTGCTTCATCACCCGCAGCGGCTACACCGGTGAAGACGGCTTCGAAATTTCAGTGCATCAGACCCAGGCCGAAACACTGGCCCGCGCCCTGCTGGCCCAGCCCGAAGTCAAGCCCGCCGGGCTGGGCGCGCGCAACTCGCTGCGGCTGGAGACCGGTCTGTGCCTGTATGGCAACGACATGGACACTAGCACAACGCCCGTAGAAGCGGCCTTAAGCTGGGCCATTCCCAAAGTGCGGCGCACCGGTGGTGCCCGGGCTGGGGGCTTCCCCGGCGCGGCGTGCGTGTTGGCTCAACTCGATACCGCGCCTGGCACTGCGACGCGCAAACGCGTGGGCCTGCTGGCGCTAGAGCGCATCCCCGTGCGTGAACCGAGCGAGCTGCAAAGCCTGCAAGGTCGGCGCATCGGCAACGTCACCAGCGGACTTTTATCCCCCATTCTGAATCAGGCCATTGCCATGGGCTATGTTGAGGCAGAATTTGCGGTAGTCGGCACGCAGGTGAACGCCATCGTTCGCGGCAAGCCGGTGACGATGGTGGTGAGCGCTTTGCCTTTTGTGCCGACGCGCTATCAGCGCCATCTGCTTTAGAAAATTAATTGAAATCTGACCCCGTTATTTGGAGAAAAAATGATCAAGTACACCGAAGACCATGAATGGCTCACTGTGGAGGGCGATACCGCCATCGTGGGCATCACCCCGCACGCGCAAGAAACACTGGGCGACGTGGTGTTTGTGGAGTTGCCCAAAGTCGGCAGCAACATCGCGCAAGGCGCGGTGGCTGGCGTGGTGGAGTCGGTCAAGGCCGCAGCCGATGTGTTCATGCCCGTGACGGGCGAGATCACCGAGGTCAACGAAGCACTGCGCGATGACCCCTCGCTGGCCAACAGCGACCCGCTGGGTGCGGGCTGGTTCTTCAAGGTCAAGCTGGCTGAGCCCGCGCAAATCGATGCCCTGCTGGACGCGACGGACTACACGGCGTTTGCGGCCAGCGCTTGAGAAGAGTGAACCGTTCGGATTAGGACAAACCCGTTCGGGCTGAGCCTGTCGAAGCCCCGCTCCCACGTCTCGCTGGCCCTTCGACAGGCTCAGGGCGAACGGTGAATTGAGGGTCTTACATGACAATGCCACCGCCGTCCCTGTCTGCACTGGAACACCCCAACGAGTTCTTGCACCGCCACATTGGCGTGACTGCCGCAGACGAAGCGCGCATGCTCGCGGTGGTGGGTGCCGCCTCACGGCGAGAGTTGATCTACGGTATCTTGCCCCGCTCGATCGCCCGCAGCCAGCCCCTGGACTTGCCCGCCCCCGTGACCGAGGCCGCCGCGCTGGCCGAACTCAAGGCCATGGCCGCCAAAAACCAGGTTTTCAAAAGCTTCATCGGCCAGGGCTACTACCCCACCCACACGCCCGGCGTGATTCTGCGCAACGTGCTGGAAAACCCCGCCTGGTACACCGCCTACACACCCTACCAAGCCGAGATTTCACAAGGCCGTCTGGAAGCCCTGCTCAACTTTCAAACGATGGTGTGCGACCTCACCGGCATGGCCATCGCCAACGCCTCCATGCTGGACGAAGCCACCGCCGCTGCGGAGGCCATGACGCTGGCGCGGCGCTCGGTGAAGAGTGACAGCAAGGCCTTCATCGTCGAGCAAGATTGCCACCCGCAAACCATTGCCGTCATCCAGACCCGCGCCCGCCCTCTGGGCATTGAGGTCAAGGTGGGCGACATCACCGCTTTGATGAACGAGGGCGACTACTTTGGCGTATTGGCCCAGTACCCCGGCAGCACCGGTGCCATTCATGACCTGCGTGCGCTCGTGGCCCAGGCCCACACGCAAGACGCCGCCTTTTGCGTCGCCGCTGATCTGCTGGCGCTGACGCTGCTGACACCGCCCGGAGAATGGGATGCCGACATCGTGATCGGCTGCACACAACGCTTTGGCATGCCCATGGGCGCGGGCGGCCCGCACGCGGCCTACCTGGCCTGCCGCGACGCGTTCAAACGCTCCCTGCCGGGCCGTCTGGTCGGCGTGAGCGTGGACGTGCACGGCAACCCCGCCTACCGCCTTGCGCTGCAAACGCGAGAGCAGCACATCCGCCGCGAAAAAGCCACGTCCAACATTTGCACCGCGCAGGTTCTGCCCGCCGTGGTGGCCAGCATGTACGCCGTCCATCACGGCCCGCGTGGCCTCATGCGCATTGCCCAGCGCGTGGCCGCCTTCACCGCTGTGCTGGCGCGTGGCCTGCAAGCCATGGGCTATACCCTGGCGCACGACAGCGCCTTTGACACGATCACGGTGAACACTGGCGATGCTACAAATTCAATAGCTGATTACGCCCATTTCCAAAGGGTTAATCTGCGATTTGTCTCTGAATCCAGCCTCGGCATCTCGCTTGATGAGACCACAACACGAGCAGAGGTTGAACTGCTGTGGTCGATCTTCGCCAAGTCAGGTCAAACCATGCCGACGGTGGCTGAATTTGAAAACGGCATCGAGCCCCTCATCCCCACAGCCCTGCGCCGCGCCAGCCCCTTCCTCACCCACCCCATCTTCAACACCCATCATTCCGAGACCAGCATGCTGCGCTACCTGCGCGCGCTGGCCGACAAAGACCTGGCGCTGGACCGCAGCATGATCCCGCTGGGTTCATGCACCATGAAGCTCAACGCCACCAGCGAGATGATCCCCATCACCTGGCCCGAGTTCGCCGATATCCACCCCTTCGCGCCACCCGAGCAACTGCAAGGCTATGCCGAGCTGGACGCCCAACTGCGCGACTGGCTGTGCCGCATCACCGGCTATGCGGGCATCAGTCTGCAACCCAACGCAGGCAGCCAGGGCGAGTACGCGGGTCTGCTGACGATCAAGGCCTACCACGCAGCCCACGGCCAGAGCCAGCGCAACATCTGCCTGATCCCCAGCAGCGCCCACGGCACCAACCCGGCCAGCGCCCACATGGCCGGCCTCACCGTGGTGGTCACCGCCTGCGATGCGCAAGGCAATGTGGACATGGCCGACCTGCAAGCCAAATGCGAACAACACAGTGCCAACCTCGCCTGCGTGATGATCACCTACCCCAGCACGCATGGCGTGTTCGAGACCCAAGTCAAAGAACTCTGCGCACTCGTGCACAGCCATGGCGGACGTGTCTATGTGGACGGCGCCAACATGAACGCGCTGGTCGGCATCGCCGCGCCGGGTGAGTTCGGCGGCGATGTGAGCCACCTCAACCTGCACAAAACCTTCTGCATCCCCCACGGTGGTGGTGGGCCCGGCGTCGGGCCGGTGTGCGTGGTGGACGATTTGGTGCCTTATTTGCCAGGGCATCTAACATCCGTTCGCCCTGAGCCTGTCGAAGGGCTCTATGGATTTCGACAAGCTCAACCCGAACGGGACTTTAGCGTGGGGGCTATCTCAGCTGCACCACTAGGCAACGCGTCCGTCCTGCCCATCAGCTGGATGTACTGTCGCATGATGGGTACTGCGGGCCTCACCGCAGCGACCGAAGTCGCCATCCTCAGCGCCAACTACATCAGCACCCGGCTCAAAGACCACTACCCCACGCTCTACGCCAGCAAAAATGGCCACGTCGCGCACGAATGCATCCTCGATTTGCGTCCACTCAAAGACACCAGCGGCGTCACCGCCGAAGACGTGGCCAAGCGCCTGATGGACTACGGTTTTCACGCCCCCACGCTCAGCTTCCCCGTACCCGGCACGCTGATGGTGGAGCCAACCGAGAGCGAAACGCTGGACGAGATTGACCGCTTCATCACCGCCATGATCGCCATCCGCGAGGAAATCCGGCAAGTAGAAAACGGCCCGCAACAAGGGGGCTGGCCGCAAGACGACAACCCGCTGAAAAACGCCCCCCACACCGCCGCCAGCCTGCTGGTCGCAGAGTGGCATCACCCCTACCCCCGCGAACTTGCTGCCTACCCGCTAGGCAACCAAGCCCACGCCAAATACTGGCCCCCAATTGGCCGTATTGACAACGTTTATGGGGATCGGAATTTGTTGTGCAGTTGCGTGCCGGTGGGCGACTACGCTTGACCGTTGTGAAACGTCCCCCGCACCGTAATTTCACTCAAGGGCTTGCGGCCATTGGGCGCTTCGCGTTCACGCAAGCCGTCGGGCAAGCTGGCGGGGTCGCCGCGCTTGCCTACGGCCACGATGCAGTGCAAGACGTGGTGGGGCGGTAGATGAACCGCCTTGGCGGCGGCTTCGGGGTTGAAGCCGCCCATGGCGTGCACGTGCCAGCCTGAAAGCGTAGCTTGCAAGGCCAGGTGCGCCCAGGCCGCACCGGTGTCAAACGCGTGGGAGGGGTTGGGCACCCAGGTGTCGCCACCCTTGGGTAGGGACATGGTGGCCGAGGCTACGGCCAGCAAGGCGCTGGCGCGGGGCACCCAAGTCTGGTTCTTGGCGTTCAGGCTTTCAAACAGGGGCTGCCACAACGCGTCCCCGCGCAAGGCATAAGCAAAGCGCCACTCCTGCGCATTCTGTGCCGAGGGGGCCCAGCGGGCGGCTTCAAGCAGGGTCAACAGCTCGGGCTCTGCCATGGGCGCATCGGCAAAGGCACGGGGCGACCAGCGTGTGGTGAACAGCGGGTCAATCGGGTGATCGGGTTTGCGCGTGTTGGGAATGAGGAAAGCATCAGACATGGGGTTCCTAAAAATTCAAGAGCGGGTGGGCGACAGGCGTGCTAGCTGGGGCATCAGGCGCAGCGCATTGCCACGGTCAATGGCTTGACGCTCAGTCGCGGTGAAGCTTCTATCGGCCAAGCCCTGACGCACTTCTTCACCGGGGCGGTAGGGGTAGTCGGTGCCAAACAAAATTTGAGACGGCGGCACCAGCACTCGCAGTGCGGCCATGGCCCCCTCATGGTGGCCCTGTGCGGTGTCGTAATAAAACTTCTGAATTTCACTGAGCACGCCCTGGGGCAAGACCAGCTTGGCTTTTTCCTTCATGTCGGTTTCTTGGCGCGTGAAGCGGCTCCACAAAAACGGCATCGTGCCGCCGCTGTGTGACCAAATCCAGCGGATGTCAGGGAAGCGGTTCGCCGCGCCGGTGAACAACAAGCTGGCGATGGTGCGCGAGGTGTCGGTGGCAAATTCCAGTGAAGAGTTGGGCAAGCCTTCCACCAAGTTGCGGCAGCACGCGGCCATCAAGGGGTGGGTGTAGATGACGACTTTACGTCGGTTCAGCTCTTCCCAAATCGGCCAAAAATGTTTGTCGCCCAGGTACTTGTCGCCATAGCTGGTCATCAGGCCAATGCCGTCGGCTTTCAAGGTGTCGAAGGCGTATTCAATTTCACGCAGGCTGCCCGCCACATCCATCAGCGGCAAGGTGGCAAAGGAACCAAAACGACCGGGGTAGTCGCGCGCCATTTGCGCCGCGTACTCGTTGGATTCGCGCGCTTGGCGCTGGTCGGTGAGCATGTCACCCAAAAATGCACCGGGTTGCATCAAGGCCACAACGGAGGTGGCAATGCCGTTTTTATCCATGTCTTCAATCGACATCTGCGGTGACCACTTCGGCGCGCCACCACCGCCCAGTCGCTTGAGGTCAGCCGCATACGAGGGCGGCACGATGTGGTGGTGGATGTCAATGCGATGCGGCTTGCCAGAGGAAGTGTTGGCAGCGCTGCTCAATCCCGTTTGACAGCCCGCCAGGGCCGACGCCGCCCCTGCGGCCAGCAGGCCAGACAAGAAGCCACGGCGGGGTGGGTTTGAGATTTCACAATGGCAGTCATTCAAATGGGTGTACATCGCGGTTCTGTCCTTTCAAGACGCATGAAGCCAAGCCTGTGCTTGGGTGAGCAGTTGATCCACAGCGGGACCGCTGGCGGTGGGTAAATTCGGATTGACAACCCCGCCGGACTTGGTTTGCAGGTAGGCCAGGTGGCGATAGCCTTCGGGGAATTTCTCCAGCAATTCGGATTCAAGGAAGATCGAGGCTTGTGGGTTTACCGCGTCCATGCGGTCTTTGTCATAGATGACGCAGCGCTTGGCAATGCGCCATTTGCCTTGCCGTTTTTCAACGCAATCAAAGAAGCGTCCCACGCTGGTGACATCAACGGCCTGGTCACCCAGCATGCCTCGCACCAAAATCGACATGCGTGTTTGGGCGATGGCGCGTGCGCCTTGAATCTCCACCACGGTGGAGCCGACAAAATGCTGCGAGCGCGAGCCCTTGCGCCAAGACGCTTGCAAGGCTTCGATGAAGCCCTCAAAACTACCGTGGTACCAGGTGGCCGTCATGGTGGCGTCGGCATGCACGGTGCTGCGCAGCCGCTCCCAATCGCCGATGTCGCGGTACATCGCCCAGCTCTGCACCAGCTCGGTGATGGTCAATTTTTCTATGAGGTCTTGCATGCTGAATAACAGTTGCTGCGCTACTCTTGCGCAATGCCGACGGTGCGCAACAAACGCGGCCATTTGCTCACCTCGGACTTGAGCATGGCTTCGGTCTCAGTGGTGTTCAGTTGCAAAATTCGACCGCTGCCTTGCTGCAATTTTTTCCGCACCTCGGGGGACTGCATGGCGATGTCAATTTCTTTGCGCAGGCGCTCCACAACGGCCGCCGGTGTTTTGGCGGGAACAAACAGGCCGAACCAGGTTTCCATCTCCAGGTCAATCGCCCCGGTCTCCATCAAGGTGGGAATTTGTGGCGCATCCGGCGCACGCTGGCGGCTGGACACGGCAAACGGCTTCAACTGGCCCGAGTCAATGAAGGTTCGCGTCGTGGTGGAGTTATCAAAGAACAAGTCCACCCGCCCACCCAGCAGATCCAGGTACACGGGTTGCGCTCCTTTGTAGGGCACCAGTTGCAGATCGACCTTGCCCAGGCCACCCATCAAAGCGGCCAGGATGTACTGGCCCGTGCCCGGCCCACTGGTACCAAAGTTGAGCTTGCCAGGGTTGGCTCGCGCATAGGCCATTAACTCTTTAAGGGTATTGAAAGGCAAGTCATTGCGCCCGACCAGTGTGTAAGAGTGTGAGACCACCAAGCGCAGGGGGATGAAGTCGCTCAGCGGGTCGTAGCCCGGCTGTTTGTACAGCCCCATGTTGAGCGCCATATTGGACAGGCCACCCACCACGATGTGATGACCATCGGCGGGCGCGCGGGCAATCGTTTGCGTGCCCAGCAAGGTGCCGCCACCGGAGCGGTTTTCAATGAAAAACTGCTGCCCCATTTGCTCAGACAACTTGGCCCCCAAGACCCGGGCTACCAAGTCAAAACCACCGCCCGACGCCGACGGTGCGAGGATGCGAACGGGCTTACTGGGGTAGTCCTGGGCTTGCGCTAAGGTGGCTGAGAGCAAGATCAGCGAAGCAAGGCAGCTCTGACCTAGCGCACACAGGCGGGAGGCTGTGGTTTTGAAGGGCCGCTTTGGTTTGGAGTCATTGAGCATCATGACCCGAATTATTGGGCGGACAGCGTGGTTTGCGTGCTCGGGCATACCCGAACAAACACCCCTGCGGACTAGCGGATCAGCGCTTGGGAGCCAACAAAGCGAACATGGCCCCTTGCGGGTCTAGGCACTGGACGATCCACATGCCACCGGGCACTTCCATCGGGCCATTGATGACTTTGCCACCCGCTCCGCTCACACGGGCGATCGCGGCATCAATCGCGTCCACGTTCATGTAGTAGAGCCAATGCGGCATGGGCGTTTCAGGCGTCTTGGTCATCATGCCGCCCACCGGCGCGGCGCCGCTGGCAAAGATCTGGTACACGCCCATGGGCCCCAAGTCCATGGCCTCGCCCTTGGTCCAGCCGAACTGGCTGGCGTAGAAGTCCCAAGCGCTGACACCATCCCCCGCGTGCAACTCACGCCAGCCGATGTGGCCGGGCGTGCCAGGGGCCGGGGGCGCTTGATCGGGCTCGCCGTTGCCCTTGAACAGCATGAAGACGGCACCTTGGGGATCGGTCACGCAGGAAAAGCGACCCACGCCGGGGATGTCCATGGGTGCTTTAAATTCCTTGCCGCCTGCGGCCTTGACCTGGGCCGTGGCCGCATCTACATCGTCCACCCCGATGTAGCCCAACCAGCCGGGGCGAGCCCCCATGGCGGCAGCCTCGGGTGGGATGGCCATGATGCCAGCCACCAGGGCCGGGCCGACCGACACAATCGTGTACGGACCAGCGGCCATGCCTGCGTCTTTGGCGTCCCAGCCGATGACTTGTTTGTAAAAGGTTTCAGCGGCCTGGATGTCGCTGGTCATCAATTCGTACCAGACAAATTTGGAAGGATTTTTAGACATTGGATGGCTCTTTGGGTTGAAATGACAGGGCCTTGAATATAGTCAATCGTTCACTGAAACACAAACGCATCCATGGCCAGGTAGCGGTACATCACCTCCCGGCTCAGGTAGTGGGCCGGGGCTGCGTCAGCCTCACCCCAGCCCGCCGCGCCCAGGGCAAAGAAAATCGGCAGGAAGTGCTCTTCACTCGGGTGCGCCCGCACCGCGTGCGGGGCCAGGGTGCGGTAGTTGAACAGGCGCTCGCGGTCATTCGTTTGCACGGCCTCCTCCACCCAACGGCTAAAAGCGATGACATAAGGGTCAGCCGGGTCACCCAGCTCGGGGCGACCGCCAAAGAACTCACCCAGGTTGTGCGTCATTCCGCCCGAGCCGACGATGAACACGCCCTGCTCACGCAAGTGGCGCAAGGCGGAGCCCAAGGCATAAACCTCACGCGGCCCGGCTTCCACCGGCAGGGCCACCTGCACTACCGGCACATCGGCGCGCGGGAACAAATGCATCAGTGGCACCCAAGCCCCATGGTCGAGCGGGCGCTTGGCGTCGGCCTGTGCGGCTAAGCCTGCCGCCTGCAAGGCCTGCAACACCTCTTGGGCCAGTGCGGGCGCGCCCGGCGCGGGGTATTGCAACTGGTACAGCGCCGGGGGAAAGCCACCAAAATCATGCCAGGTGGCGGGGGCCGGGTTGCTCATCACCGCCGGGCCATGCGTCATCCAGTGCGGCGACATGATGACCACGCCACGCAGGGGTGCTGACTGCGTGCCGTCTTGCAGTTGTTGACCAAAACCTTGCAGCAACGGGCCGGTCTGGCCGGTATCCACGGCAAACATGGGTGAGCCATGGGACATGGACAGAACCGGGATTTTTTTGGGAATGGGGCTTGGTGCAGGCATGGTGCGTGTTCCTGTTACTGGCTTGCGCTCCAGCGGCGCGGTGAAAATTTGAAGACCTGGGGGTCAGACAGATCGACCGTAACTCTGATCCAGCCCATGAAGGGGTAGCCATAGGTCTCCACCCGGGTGAAATTCTTCACCCATTCTTTGCCCGTGGCGTCGAGCAGCGGCTGGTCGATCTGCTGCCAGTGCGTGTCACCGTGCACCAGCACCACCTGGCCCGCGAAGGCCGTGGTTTCGTCGCGCAATTGCTGGAGGAAGTCGGCGTAACCCAGTTTGGTGTGTCGGGTGCTGTCGGCTTCAAACCCGGGGTTGGCTTGGATCACGATCATCAGACCTGCCAGTTTTTTCTCACGCGCCAGGGCAAAGGCCTGCTGCAACCAGACGCGATTGGCCGTGCTGCGCTCCAGGTATTCAGGCACCGGGCCACCGTTACGGGTGCTGCCGTGGTAGTTGTTGCTGCTGCCGGGCAGGTTGAGGCCGACAAACAGCGCGCCACCCGCTTGCCAGCGCACGTTCTCGCGGTACTGAGCAAACGCCGGGTCACGGCTTTGGCGCTCCAAAACCATCTTGCGTTGACCCAATGCGTGTTCATCCGCGTAGAAAAGCTCACGCAGCTTGGCCAACCGCTCCAGCGGGTCATAACGGCCGTTGCTGGGGCGGTGGCAATCGGTCCAGTCGTTGTCGCCAGGCACATAAACCAGGGGATGGATGGAGGCCTGAAATACGCCCAGCATGTCGCGCAAGACCTCGTCACTGCACACACTGGAGCCGCTTTTGAGGTCGCCGTCATGCACGACAAAAGCCAGCTGATCGCGTCCCATGGCGGCCAGCATGTCGGGCAATTGTTCGCGCTCCCAATGGCTGTAGGGAGTGTCGCCGAACAGGCCGAAGGAGATCGGCTGCGCGCTGGCTGGCAAAGCCAGCAGTGCCAGCAGTGCCAGCCAAGCCACGATGAAATACGACACGAATCGCTTGGTCATCGAGTTGCGTCCTTTTGACTTCCGCGTTTCAAAGTGAGCCCTTTCGACTCACACCTCAGCGGCCATCTGACCCGCAATTTGACGCAGTGCCTGCTCAAAGACCTCCACCGGCTGTCCGCCTGAGATCAAGTGCTGGTCATTGATGATGACGGCGGGCACGCCGTTGATGCCAGCGCGCTGGTAGAACTGCTCGCGTTCGCGTACCTCCAGGCCAAATTCATCGCTGGCGAGGACGGCACGCGCACGCGCCTCATCCAGCCCCACTTGGCCTGCGAGTTGCGCTAACACATCGTGATCCGCCGGGCTTTGTCCATGGGTGAAATAGGCGCTCAACATCGCTTTCTTGAGGGCGTGTTGCTTGCCCGCTGAGGGCTGACCGGCATCTTCCAGCCCCGCCCAGTACAACAGCCGATGCGCGTCAAAGGTGTTGTAAATGCGGCCCCGCCCCTCAGGCCGAAATTCAAAGCCCAAGGCCGCCCCGCGCTGGCGAATGGCCTCGCGGCTTTGCGCCTGCTGCTCGGGCGTGGAGCCGTATTTACGCGTCAGGTTCTCGGCCATGTCCTGCCCGCCGGGCGGCATATCAGGGTTGATCTCAAAGGGCTGGAAATGAAGGTCGGCGGTGACGGCATCGCTCGCCTGCGCCAGCGCGTTTTCCAGCGCCATCAGGCCAATGACGCACCAGGGGCAGGAGACGTCGGAAACGATGTCGATTTTGAGATGGATTTTGGGGGTGGTCGTCATGATCGGTGCCTTGTGAAGAAAAGTAATTTTGCCACTGCTCTACCATTCACGTCTGACCACGGGCATCTCATCAACTTACAGCACCGTCATCCCCGCACAGGCGGGGATCCAGACCATAAGGGGAAACATATGAACACTAGCCAATTACAAGCCCTGAACGCCTCGCAAGCCGCAGCCCTGCTGACCCGGCGCGAACTCAAATCCGAAGACTTGGTGCGCGCCTGTCTGGAGCGCATCACCGAGCGCGAAGGTGACATCCACGCCTTCGCGCAACTCGACCCCGACGCCGCGTTGTCCACCGCCCGCGCGCTGGACGCTGGCCCGGTGCGCGGCCTGTTGCATGGCTTGCCCATGGGCATCAAAGATTTGTTTGACACGGCTGATTTCGCCACCACTTACGGCTCTGCCGTGTATGACAGCTACCGCCCACGGGCCGATGCCTCCCCGGTCGCCCTGTGCCGCGAAGCCGGGGCCATCGTGCTGGGTAAAACCGTCAGCACCGAGTTTGCCTACTTCACGCCCGGCCCCACCCGTAACCCGCACAACACGGCCCACACACCGGGCGGCTCGTCCAGCGGCTCGGCGGCGGCGGTGGCCGACCACATGCTGCCGCTTGCCTTGGGCACACAAACGGCGGGCTCCATCATCCGCCCGGCGGCCTACTGCGGCGTGGTGGGCTTCAAACCCAGCCTGGGGCGGGTGACGAGCGGTGGCGTGAAAAGTCTGTCGCAGACCATGGACATCGTCGGCGGCTTTGGCCGCAGCGTGCGCGATGTGGGCCTGCTCGGCGCGGTGCTCACGGGCGATGCGCGCCTGAGTGGTTGGAGTGAGGCCGCCGTGCCGCGCATCGGCTTCTTTCAAACCCCGTCATGGCCGCAGGCTGACGCGGATGTGGGGCGGGCCTGGGAACACGCCACCCGCGCCCTGTCCGCCCAAGCGAAAGACTGCCAAGACGTAGTGACGCCCGACAACTTTGCCGACCTGATCCAGCTGCAAAAAGACGTGATGACTTTCGAGATGGCCCGCGCACTGAGCCATGAGCGCATTCACCACCGTGAGCGCTTGAGCGCGCCCTTGAACAGCTTGCTCGATGACGGCATGGCGATGACGGGCGCCCGCCACGCTGAGCAACTGACCATGGTGGCCCATTGGCGGCAACGCATCGACGCCCTGTTCGAGCGCCACGACGTGCTGCTCACCCCCAGCACCACCGGCATTGCGCCCGAGGGCACGGCCACGGGCGACCCGCTGTTTTGCCGCAGCTGGTCCATCCTCGGCCTACCTAGCGTTCATCTGCCCTTCGCCACCGGCAAAAACAGCCTACCGGTGGGCCTGCAACTGGTGGGGCGTTTCGGCCAAGACCACCACCTGCTGGCGGCGGCGCAGTGGGTACATGAGCGCTTGAAGGGGTGAAGATGGCTGCGGCGGCTTGACCTGTTACTTCGTCAAGCCCTTGGCCTCTAACCACTTTTGAATCACAGCCGCGATGTCGCCGCTGTTTTTGTCCATCATCATCATGTGACTGTTGCCCTTAATGCCTATCTCAGGCAGATTGATCAACTCGGGCGAGCCCCCTGCGGCGCGGATGGACGCTTGAAACTTGACGTTATTGGCTCTGATGGTTGGCCAACGGGAGTCACCGTCAATGAAGTCACCATAGATGCTGACATTGGGCGTGTTTTTGAGTGCGGCTGCGTTGGCGGCGTCCCCGATGCCTGCGGGCTCCACCAAC
>JAYVPU010000005.1:0-12571 GCA_043757205.1 Comamonadaceae bacterium
GCCTGTCGAAGCCCTTCGACAGGCTCAGGGTGAACGGGGAGAGGAATTGCGCTTGTGCTCACGCAAGTAGCCCCTTTAAGCGCTCCACCGCCAGTTGCAACTGCGGCATCGCACTCGCCGTTGAAAAGCGAATGAAGTTCGCCGTCTCGGCCTGGCCAAAGTCTCGTCCCGGCGTGATAGCTACGTGCGCGCGATTCATCACCTCAAAGGCAAAGTCCCAACTGTTTTGGATGCCCAGCTTGGCGCAAGCTGCCGAGCAATCAGCCCAAGCGTAAAAAGCGCCATCGGGCATGACGGGCACGGTCAAGCCCAGCGCATTCAAGGCGGGGATGAAGTAGTCGCGCCGGGCTTTGAACTCGGCGCGGCGGCGCTCGTACTCCGCCAGACTGTCGGCCTCAAAACAAGCCAAGGCCGCGTACTGCGCAATCGTGCTCGGGCTGATGAAGAGGTTTTGCGCCAGTCGCTCTACCACGGGAACGAGTGCTGGGGGCAGCACCAGCCAGCCCAGACGCCAGCCCGTCATGCTGAAGTATTTGGAAAAGCTGTTGATGCTGATGAGGTTCTCATCCAGTGTCAGCGCAGATTGTCCGTAGCGTGCGTCATAACTCAGACCCAGGTAAATTTCATCGACCAGGGTGATGCCGCCACGCGCGCTCACCACCTGGTGGATGCGGCGCAACTCGGCCGGGTCAATCGACGTACCAGTGGGGTTGGACGGGGAGGCGAGCAAGACGCCCCGTGTCTTTGCGTTCCACGCGCCCTGCACCTGATCGGCGCTGAGCTGAAAGCGCTGCGCTGCAGTGGTGGGGACGAGTACCGGCGTGCCGTCCGCCGCAGTCACAAAGTGCCGGTTGCAGGGGTAGCTCGGGTCGGGCATCAGTACCTCATCGCTCCGGTCGATCAAGGCCAGGCAAGCCAGGTGCAGCGCGGCAGAAGCCCCAGCGGTGACGACGATGCGGCTGGCGGGAACGTGCAAGCCAAAATGGCTGAGATACCAGTCGCTGATGCGTTCACGCAGTTGGGGCAGGCCGGTGGCGGCGGTGTACTGACTCAGGCCATCGCGCACGGCTTTTGCAGCGGCCTCGCGCACCCGTGGGGGGGCGGTGAAGTCGGGCTCGCCAATGTTGAGGAAAACCATGGGCGCATCGCTGTGCGCCACCTGTTGCGCCAGAGCCGAGGCCGCCTTGGCGACCTCCATCACGTAGAAGGGCTCGATGCTTTGTGCCCTGGCCGAAATCCTCATGTCTGTGTGTTCAGGCGTGGATTACGGACGGGTCAGACCTTTGGCCTGGTCGGCCGCCACTTCGGCGGCGCGCAGCTTGGGGGCCAGGCCGTTGAGCACGCCGTTGACATACTTGTGGCCGTCGGTGCCGCCAAACTCCTTGGCCAACTCAATGCACTCATTGAGCACGACGCGCCAGGGCACGTCCAGGCAATGGCTCATCTCGTAGGCACCGATCCACATCACGCTGTGTTCGATGGGCGAAATCTCGGCCATCTTGCGGTCCATCAGCGGCAAGATCAGTGCGTCCAGTGCGGCGGCTTGTTCAATGCAGCCGTGCAGCAGTGCGTCGAAGTGGGCGGTGTCGGATTTGTCAAAGCCTGACAGGTCGCGGGTGAAGGCGTCAATCGCTTCGGCCTCGTTACCGCCGACTAAATGTTGGTAGAGCGCTTGCACGGCAAAAGAGCGTGCGCGGCTGCGGCCCGATTTGCTGGCGGCTTTGCGTGCGCCGGTGCTGGTCACACCGGCACGGGTTTGGCGCGGTGGGCGCGTTGCAGATGTAGGGGGGGCTTTAGGGGTGTCTTTGGGCGTGGTATCGGTCATTAAATTTCATTCATCAGGTTGGCCATTTCCACGGCAACGTGGGCGGCATCAGCGCCTTTGTCGGTTTGTCGGGCAATGGCTTGCGCCAGGTTCTCGGTGGTGAGGATGGCGTTGGCAATGGGCACTTGGTAGTCCAGTGCAATGCGGGTGACACCGGCGGCAGATTCGTTAGCCACCAGTTCAAAGTGATAGGTTTCGCCACGGATGATGCAGCCCAAGGCAATCAGCGCGTCGTAGCGGTTTTTCTCGGCCATGGCTTGCAGCGCCACGGGCACTTCCAGCGCACCCGGCACGAAGACGTGGTCAATGTGCTTGTCTTGCACGCCGAGCGTGGCCAGTTCGGCTTTGCAGGCTGTGGCCAAGGCGTTGGTGATGGCCTCGTTAAAGCGGGCCTGCACAATGCCGATGAACAGCGATTTGCCGTCGAGGCGGTGGTCTGCGCTGGCCAGGTTTCCTTTGTTGGCACCAAACATGATGTGATTCTTTCCCTGTTAAGTGTTGGAGACGTAGCCGGTGATTTCCAGCCCATAGCCCGTCATGCTGGGCATGCGGCGGGGCGTGCCCATGAGCTTCATTTTATGAACGCCGCATTCACGCAAAATTTGCGCACCCACGCCGTAGGTGCGCAAGTCCATGCGGCCACGCTCGGGGCCATGGCTGGCACGGGCCGTGCCTTCAAATTGCGACAACAGTTGCGCGGCCGATTCACCGCAATTGAGCAGCACCACCACGCCCTTGCCTTCAGCAGCAATGCGTGACAGGCAGGCATCCAGGCTCCAGGAGTGCATGGGGCGCTTCACCTCCAGCGCATCCAGCACCGACAAGGGCTCATGCACGCGGGCGAGCACGGCTTCATCGGTCGGCCACTGGCCGCGCACCAGTGACAAGTGCAGGGCTTGGCTGGGCTTGTCACGGAAGGCGTGGGCGGTGAACTCGCCAAAGGCGGTGTTCAGCGTGCGGGTGCCGAGTTTTTCAATCAGCGACTCCGTGCGGCTGCGGTGTTCGATCAGGTCGGCAATGGTGCCGATCTTCAGGCCGTGCTCCGCAGCAAAGATTTGCAGATCGGGCAGGCGCGCCATGGTGCCGTCGTCTTTCATGATCTCGCAGATCACGGCGGACGGGTCACAGCCCGCCATGGCGGCCAGGTCGCACCCGGCTTCGGTATGGCCGGCACGCATCAGCACGCCGCCATCCACCGCTTGCAGCGGGAAGATGTGGCCAGGCTGAACCAAGTCACTGGGCCGGGCGTTGGTGGCCACGGCGGCTTGCACGGTGCGGGCGCGGTCGGCGGCAGAGATGCCGGTGGTGACACCCTCGGCCGCTTCGATCGAGGCGGTAAAGGCCGTGCCTTTTTTGTCGGCGTTGCGCGCCACCATGGGGGGCAGTTGCAAACGCTCGCAGCGCTCGCGCGTGAGCGTGAGGCAAATCAGGCCACGGCCAAAGCGGGCCATGAAGTTGATGGCGTCGGCCGTGACATGGTCGGCTGCCAGCACCAGGTCGCCTTCGTTTTCGCGGTCTTCTTCGTCCACCAGAATCACCATGCGCCCGGCGCGCATGTCGGCCACGATGTCTTCGACCGGGGAAATGGGGACCAGGGTGGGGATGGGGGACGGAGCGGGATGGGGCGCGAGGGTGGTCATAAATAAAAGTCGATCTTGTAGTGGCTTATTGTCCCAGATCGGTCGGCGGCAGATGGCGCTGCAAGTCCATGCTGTCATGCAGTAGCCGAAGTACGTCAATGACCTGATGTCCTTGAAGACGGGTGACGCGAAACAGGATGAAGTGACGGCCTCGTCGCCCTTGCCTTGCCACGTGCAGCGTCCAGATGTTGGCGCCGATCTCTTCGCGGGCTTTGACCCCGATGATGCTGGGGCCTGCACAAAGCGATTGCAATGCGGTGGTAAGGACGGCGGCATAGTCCTTGGCTTGTGTTACCCCAAAATTTTGGAGTGTCCAGCTCAATATTTGACGGTAATCGGTCTCGGCAGTCGCCGATAGGCGAACTGTCCATCGCTCTGTGGCCGATCCAGTCGCCACTACGCACCCAAGATTTCTGTGTCAAGCGCTGCGAGGTGTTTGCCAAGCGCCGTTGCGGTGGCAAAACTTTGTGCAGCGCCGGCGTCAATGTCTGCCATACCGATTCGGGCCGCTTCTCGCAGCGCAGTCAGGCGCATCTCGTCTTCTGTCTCGCGCCGCTCGACCAGCCGCAAGCCTTCACGCAAGACCTCGCTCGCGTTCTGGTAACGCCCGGTGCTGACGAGTTGCTCCACAAAATGGGTCTGATGAAGGGTGAGGACAACGTTGCGGGTGGGCATGGGGTGTGCTCCTTTGAGCCTTATGTATTGGCATACTATGCCATAAGCTTGAACGAAGTGCTCAAACCCTCAATTCGCTGCCAAGCCGATTTGAGACGTAGAAAGCATGCGCTCCACATAACGCGCGACGGTGTCAATTTCAAGGTTCACACCAGCACCCGCGTGCAGTTCGGCCAGCGCCGTGGTTTGCACGGTGTGGGGGATCAGGTTGATGCTGATTTCACAACCGCTGACGTTGTCCGCCACGTGGTTGACGGTCAGGCTCACACCGTTAATAGTGATGGAGCCTTTGTAGGCTAAGTAGCGCGCCAGCTCAAGCGGCACTTGCACCCGCAGCTCCCAGCTCTCACCCACCGGGGCAAAGTGGCTCACCTGCCCGATGCCGTCCACATGACCCGAGACGATGTGGCCACCCAGGCGGTCATGTGCGCGCAGGGCTTTTTCCAGGTTGACTTTGCAGCCTTCGGCCAGCCCCGTGGTTTTGTCCAGTGACTCGGCCGAGATGTCAATGGTGAACTGCTGTTGCGCGGGGGTGAGCGTGGTGACGGTCATGCACGCGCCGTTGAGCGCAATGCTGTCGCCCAAGCCCACGTCGTCGATGTAGGTGGGCGGGCACGCGATGGTGAGGCGCTTGCCGTGATGAGATGAGCTACCCAGGTCGTGGCTGGCGACGATGAGCCCCACGCCGGTGATGATTCCGGTGAACATGCGGGTATTTTCGCAGGGAAAGGCGTTAAAACGCGTCGTGCCCCGGAATTCGCGCCACGATCCGCAGGTCTGGCCCCACCATTTCTGCCGATTTGAGCGTCAAAGGCTGGGCTTGAGACAATTCGCTGAACGGCCCGATGTTGGCTAGCCCCAGGCCCGAGCCCAGCAGCTTGGGGGCTAGGTACAGCACCAGCTCATCGACTAAGCCCGCCCTGAGCAGCGAGCCATTGAGCTTGAAGCCTGCCTCGACATGCAGCTCGTTGACCTCTCGTCGCGCCAGGTCTTGCAGCATCAAGGCCAGATCGACCTTGCCGTTGACGTCGGGCAGATGGATGACAGTGGCACCCAGGGCTTCTAGGGCTGATTTTTTGGCCGCGTTGGGGCCAGCGGCATAGATAAAAATCCGGCGACCTTGCACGCCGAAAAGCCGGGCATCGAGCGGCGTCTCCAACTGGCTATCCACAATCACCAGGTGCGGCTGGCGCTCAGTGGCCACATGGCGCACGTCCAGCAGCGGGTCGTCTTGCAACACCGTGCCAATGCCGGTGAGCACGGCGCTGGCGCGGGCGCGCCAAGCGTGGCCGTCGATGCGCGCAGGCTCAGATGTGATCCATTGGCTGGCCCCATTGGGGAGGGCCGTGTGGCCATCCACCGAGGCGGCGATCTTCATGCGCACCCAAGGCGTCTTGCGAATCATGCGGCTGAAAAACCCAATGTTGAGTTCGCGTGTGGCCACGGCGGCTGCATCGTCTGTGGGCAGTACGGTTACGGTGATGCCCGCCGCACGTAGCCGCGCCATACCGCGCCCAGCCACCAGCGGGTTGGGGTCTTGCAGCGCCATCACCACATGAGCAATACCAGCGTCAATCAGCGCGTCACAGCAGGGCGGTGTGCGGCCATGGTGAGAGCAGGGCTCTAGCGTGACATAGGCGGTCGCACCTTGCACGCTATGGCCCAGCGCCGCTGCATCGCGCAGCGCCATGACCTCGGCGTGTGGGCCGCCGGTGGCTTGGGTGTGGCCTTGGCCGATAACTTGACCATCAGGGGTGGTGATGAGGCAGCCGACACGCGGGTTCGGGTCAGAGCTGTGTATGGCGCAGGTTGCCTCTTGTAAGGCCAGGGTTAGGCTTTGTTGCGCGGACGGGAGTAGTGACATGCCTGCGGTTTTACCACTTGTCCCCAAGACAGTGCCTTGCATCGGGTCAGTGCCCAGGGAATGCCTGCAACCGTTTCATAATGAAATCAAGAACAAAAGGACACTTTCATGACACGCGCTGCAAACCGGGGTTTTACGCTGATCGAGTTGATGATCACAGTGGCCATCGTCGGCATATTGGCGGCGATAGCGTTTCCGTCTTACACGCAGCACATCATCAAGACCAAACGCAGAGCGGCCCAGGCTCAGATGATGGACATTGCCAACCGTGAGCAACAATTTCTATTGGCCAACCGTGCCTATGCGACGCAGACTGCTTTGGAAGCCAGTGGCTACGCGCTTCCGACAGAAGTTAGTAGTGTTTATGGCTACACCATCACGGTAGGTACGGGTACTGTGCCATATTTCTTAATTACGTTCGCTCCTACCGGAAGTCAGACCAGTGATGGCAATCTGACGCTGGACAGTGAGGGCGTTAAAACGCCGACGGAAAAATGGTGATCAGGATGCCAGTTATCCAACGCCACTTGAACCGTGGCGCCACCATGATCGAAGTCTTGGTGACGCTTGTCATCATCGCCTTCGGTTTGTTGGGCATGGTGGGTTTGCAATTGAGGTTGCAAGTCTCTGAAATGGAGTCTTACCAACGTAGTCAGGCGCTGCTTCTGCTCAACGACATGGCCAGCCGCATTTCAACCAACCGTGGTAATGCTGCTTCTTATCTGACCACTGCGGCCAATCCTTTGGGGGCCGGTATGACTTGTCCGACGACGACATCGACAGTTGCCCAACAAGATGCTGGAGAGTGGTGTAACGCCTTACAGGGTGCGGGTGAGCTCAGCGGGACCAGCAAGGTGGGGGCCATGGTGGGGGGGCGCGGTTGCGTAGAAAGTGTTGGGGGGGATTACCTTATTACTGTGGCTTGGCAGGGGCTGACCTCAATTTCAGCACCACCATCGTCGGTGGCTTGTGGTGCTAATAGCTATAACGGCGTGACTGGTACCACCTGTGCCAATGATCTTTGTCGTCGTGCCGTGACTACGATCGTTCGAATTGCGAACTTGTCATGAAAAAAACATCCCCTCGGCTGACGCAAAAAGGTTTCACTCTAATCGAGTTAATGGTCGCCCTTGCCATGGGCTTGTTGATTATGTTGGCCCTGATTACGATGTTGATCAACGTCAGCCGTAACAACACCGAGATGAGCAAGTCCAACAGGGTCATTGAGAACGGACGATTCGCGTTGCAGTTATTGGAGTCGGAAGTTTCGCATGCGGGTTACTGGGGTGGCTATGTGCCTGAGTTTGACAACTTGACGGTGTCTACTGCACCGTCAGATGTGCCGACTGCCGTTCCAGACCCTTGTCTTGCTTATGCCAGTTGGAATGCAGCACATAAAACAAACCTGTTGGGCTTGTCGGTTCAAGGGTATGAAATCCCCTCCACAGTTCCGTCCCCAACACTTTCAGTCTGCGCAAGTATTGTGACAAGTCCACAAGCTATGACAGATGTATTGATTGTGAGGCATGCAGAGACATGCCTCCCCGGTGCTGGGAATTGCGCGGCTGTCAATGCCGCTGATTTGAATTTTCAAGTGAACCGTTGTGGCACCACATCCGTTCTGACCCCCGCGTATGTACTGAGCAATGATGCAACAACCCTCATTTTGAAGAAGCGTCTAAATGATTGCACAGTAGCTAACACAGTAGCTAACACTAATGAGTACCGTCGTTTCATGTCTAGTTTGTATTACGTGCGCAATTATTCGGTTACAGCGGGCGATGGCATTCCCACTCTGATGCGCTCACAGTTTGGGCCGGTTAGTGGCGTGTTGCAACACAAGTCTGCGGATGCCATGATCGAAGGTGTGCAGGGTTTCCGCGTGGAGTACGGTGTTGATAACCTCAGCGACTCCGGTGCGGCTGTTAACTTCACTACAGCCATTAACTGGGCGAGTGCAGCCAGCCCCACAAATCGCGGTGATGGCACGCCGGACGGCAGCTATGTTCGCTGCACAACGGCCACCGCTTGCTCGGTGGCCCAGCTAATGAATACCGTAGCGGTCAAAATATACGTCTTGATCCGCAGTGAAAACACAAGCTCCGGCTATACCGATTCCAAAGTCTATTGCCTGAGTAGTAGTGGTTGCCCAACAGGCGAGAGTCCATCGCGAACTCTGGGGCCGTTTAACGACGGCTACAAGCGGCATTTATTCACCCAAACCGTGCGGCTGAACAATATTTCTACGCGCAGGGAAACACCGTGAGAAAACCAGATCTTTTGCCCACCACCAAAGCATTCCGTGTCCCCCGTGGCATAAATGCTAAGGCTCAACGAGGCGCAACTCTGATCGTCGGTTTGATCATGTTGGTTTTGATCACACTCATTGTGGTCAATGCCTTCACGGTGAGTTCGACCAACCTCAAGTCGGTTGGCAATATGCAAGTGCGTAGCGAAGCTATCGCGGCGGCTAACCAAGTGATAGAAAGTGTGATCAGTTCCCCATTCACCAATGCCTTGGGAGTTCAGACTGTCGCTGTGGACATCAATAAAGATGACACCAACGATTACACCGTGGTTGTGGCGACGCCGGTGTGTTTGAGGGCTATGCAGGGTGCGTCAGCTGCACCTTCTGGTGCGGAAACAGGCGGTGCCCTATCCGGCAGTACCTCGTGGACGACAGAGTGGGATATTTCCGCAACGGTGACCGATGCCGCATCCGGCGCTTCCGTGACGGTTCGCGAAGGTATACGGGTGTTGCTGACTCAGGCACAAAAAGACGTTGCGTGTCCTTGAACGCTTAACAGGAGCCAAGTGTGAAATCAATAGTCAAAAATGCTTTTTATGGGGCCTGCATGCTGCTCGCCAGCTTGTGTGCCCATGGCGCTGATACTGATCTGTTTGCAGGGGCAGCACCCACGGGTACAGATGCCCCCCAATTGCTGTTTTTTTTGGATACAGGTGCCTCGTTTTCTGCTGCCAACACTGCTTTCCGCTGCAACATCTCGGCGATAGGCGTGGTCAAGACGGATGGCACGGGGTTGGCGACAGATTTCACATCTCTGGATAAAACCAACGGTGGTGTTGAACAGTGTGCCCTTTACAGCGTCATTTCATCTCTGGCAATTACCACCACCACGGTGAGAATTGGGGTCATGATGTTCAATAGCAATCAACAGGCCTATAACGCTTTAACCGGTGCATTCTCATCCGATTGCACCGGCAGCACTGGGGGCTGTCTTGTCATGCCCATTGTGGCTTTGAATAGCACGAGCAAACCTCTTATCCTGGCGTGGATCAAGGGCTGGGTGACATCAGGCAGTGGTAACTACAACATTAAAGCACCGGCCAATCGTGGAGACGGTGCGGTGATGCAAGAGTCGTGGGCCTATTACTTTGGTAAGACAGGTATTTCAGGTCGCGACTATGCGTCGGTTACACCTAAAACCAATTGCGCCTCTAAAAATATCATTTTTATTGGCAATAACTACGGCACCCAAGCTTCTCCTAAAGACTCATCTTCCGCGAGCCCATTGGAGGCACTGAACGGAACCTACTTTGTGACGGGCGCACGCGCCAGCCCAGCAGCGACTACAAAACAACTCACCTCGATCACGGATACCTTGCCTTTGTCTTGCCGTGCTGGGGTGCAAACACTGGCAACATCAGACATCAAAGGTGCTTACGCGCGTAACTGGGCCCTGTATTTGAGAGATCAGGGCGTCATCACCACCACCATTGGCATTGTTGGGCCCTCTTGCGACGCTGCTTATGACGTGCAACTGAATAAAATAGGCTCAGCCGAAGTCGGCGGTGGCAAGTTCTACAGCACAACTGACTTCACATCTATGGTGAATGCGCTCAATAACGCCATTGGCGAAATCCAGTCTATCAACAGCGTTTTTGCGGCGGTTAGTCTGCCCGTCAGTGTGAACACCCAAGGGTCGTACTTGAACCAGGTTTTTGTGGGTATGTTCCGCCCTGCAGAACACTTCTTCCCGCGCTGGAATGGCAACCTGAAGCAGTACAAGATTGGGCAATCGGCCAGTGGAGGACTTAGACTTGAAGATGCCGACAGCACTGCAGCGATCAATGGTTTGACGGGTTTCGTCACCGAATGTGCGCGGAGTTATTGGACGCCAAACACAGTGGATACCTATTGGACAACTACTCCTAGTGGGGGGTGCTTGACGGTGGCCAACTCAACAAGCTCAAATTACCCCGATGGAAATATTGTTGAAAAAGGGGCGCAAGCCTACAAACTCCGGAATTTGGTACCCGCAAATCGCATCGTAAAAACTTGCTCTCCGGTGTTCGCCAGTTGTACGGCCTTGACAGATTTTTCAACGTCAAATGCAGTTATCACTCAGTCGTTGCTTAATTCCGGGGGCACGGATCGAGATGCCTTGATCAATTGGGCACGCGGTCAGAACTTAGACGATGAGCTTGATAAGACCACATCAGAGATGCGCCCTAGCTCACATGGCGATGTGGTTCACTCTCGCCCGGTGGCGATTAATCACGGTACTGCCGCATCTCCTTCTGTCGTCGTCTATTACGGTGGCAATGACGGGTTTTTACGCGCGGTGAACGGCAACCGGGGGAGTGCAACAATTCCCGCGACAGGTGCCATTACTTCAGGTGGAACCACCTACAACGCAGGCGATGAAATCTGGTCGTTCATGCCCCCCGAGTTTTATGGAAAAGTCAAGCGCTTGCGAGACAACACCATACCGATCAGCTACCCCACTTCTGTCGTGGCGAGCGCACAGGCTAAGGACTATGCAATCGATGGCCCCATCACGGCCTTTAATGGCTCCATCGGAGGTACCCCGAAAATCTATTTGTACGCCACCATGCGGCGCGGGGGGCGAGTTGCGTATGCTTTTGATGTCACCACCCCAGGCAGCCCATCGTTGCTGTGGAAGCTGGGCTGCCCGAATGCAGCAGATGACACAGGTTGCAGCACGGGCTTCACCAGTATCGGGCAAACCTGGGGCTCGCTGAAGACCATGTTCGCTTCGGGCTATGGTGCTACGTCTCCGCTTCTCATCACAGGTGGTGGTTACGATAACTGTGAAGACTACGATGCGTTGGTTGCAGGTGGCAAAAACCACAATTGCACTGTGGCGGCGACCAAAGGAAATAAAGTCTTCGTTCTGGATGCTGTAACTGGTACTGTCGTCAAAAGCTTTGCCACTGATCGGGCGGTTGTGTCCGATGTAACGGTCGTCCGTGATTCTGCTGGCATGGCCAAGTATGCTTACGTGGCCGATATGGGGGGCAACGTCTATCGGATGGTGTTTGGAAGTGCTGCATCGGCGAGCTGGAGTATTACCAAAATTGCATCTCTAGGATGCGACGTGCTCTCGATTTGTACCGACAGCACAGCCAACCGAAAGTTCATGTTTGCGCCCAGCGTGGTGACCTCCGACAACGTGACCTACTATGTTCTCTTGGGCTCGGGGGATCGCGAGAAACCAGTGAAAGAGTACCTTGCTTCCAAGAGCATTACTAATTACTTTTTTATGCTCATGGACAAACCATCTGACAATACTTGGTTAACGACAGAGGCTACAACTTGCGGTGCCAACTTGATTTGTAAATCCTCTCTACTGGCGATTACATCTAACACTACACCGACTGACGCCACGCTCGCCGAGAAAAAGGGTTGGTATCTGGCGTTTGCAGCGACAGAACAAGTCGTTACATCGGCTGTGACTGTTTTCGGTGTTGTGACGTTCAGCACCCACCAGCCGGCTATTACGTCCGCTAATGCCTGTACTACTAACTTGGGCACGACGCAGGTGTACAACATCAACTATCTCAATGCTGCCAGTTCTAACGGTACCGCTCAACGTTACGAGCAGGTGTCGGGTGGCGGCTTGCCACCTTCACCTGACGCAGGGCAGGTAACTTTGGATAACGGTCAAGTCGTCCCGTTTGTTGTTGGCAGTAACCCGACATCACCGCTGGAATTTAGCTTGCCTAAGGGAGGTGGGAGCACAGCCCAGTCAAAATCTCGAATTTACTGGTACATACAGAAGTGATGATGTCACCAATTCGTATCTCGGTGGCTGAACCAGTGGCGCGGGTGGGTGTGCGGGCATGGACTCAGCATGGATTCACCCTGATTGAACTCATGGTGACCATTGCCGTCATTGCGATTCTTACGATGATGGCGGTACCCTCATTCAGTGAAGCCATGTTGAGTAATAAGCTGGCAGGCTATGCCAACAATTTTGTGGCGAGCGCTTTGTTGGCACGCAGCGAGGCTATCAAGCGCAATGTGGCCGTGACGCTGTGTAGGTCTGCCGACCTTTCGACATGCGCCAGCTCAGGTGGATGGCAGCAAGGCTGGATTGTCATGAGTGGCACGACTATTATTCAAAAACAACAGGCGCTGTCCTCGGACTATCTTTTTACTGGCGATGCCTATAGCATTGCTTTTCCACCCGGTGGTGATGCTGTGACAAATGCCACGCTGACCTTGTGTCGTGCGACGCCGTCGGCAGGTAGTCAAGAAAGAGTCATCACCCTGATCAGTACTGGCCGGGCAACGGCGAA
>JAYVPU010000006.1:0-12557 GCA_043757205.1 Comamonadaceae bacterium
TTCGGTGGTGGTTGAAAGAGGGCCCCGTGCTTGTCGGCGAGCAACAATCGCCTTTGCAATGGCCCCAGCAAACCGTTCTTCGCCATAGTCACGTATCACCTCCTTGATTTGATCGGCCTCTGCTGTCTCCAGCCACTGCGCCACGCTTTGGCCGCGCGTGGTGTCCATGCGCATATCCAACGGGCCTTCGAACCTGAAACTGAAACCCCGACCGGGTGTGTCGATCTGCGGCGAGCTCACGCCCAAGTCCATCAGCACACCGGCCGCACTGGCCTGTGGCAACTCACCCAGATGGCGAAAACCTTCATGCCGGATGGAAAAACGGGTGTCAGTGATTTGCGCCGCCTGCGCAATGGCTTCAGGGTCTTTGTCAAAAGCAATCAGCCGACCCTGGGGCGAGAGCCGCGACAAGATCAGGCCCGAATGACCACCGCGCCCGTAAGTGGCATCGACATAGGTGCCATCGTCAGGCGACGCATCACCGGGCTGAGCGTCGTCGGCCTGGAATAAGGCATCGACGGCTTCGCTCAACAGGACGGTGGTGTGTGGCCATGAAGGGGTTTGCACCGTCGGCCTCAGAAGGAAAAGTCCTTGAAGACCTCGGGCATCTCGCCCTGCATGGCCTGGGCCTCCTGGGCTTCGTAGCGGGACTTATCCCACAGCTCAAAGTGCTGACCCATGCCCAGCAGCATGGTGTCGCGGCTGATGCCCGCTGCCTCGCGCAGTTCGGGCGAGACCAGCACACGGCCGGTGGCGTCCATCTCCACGTCCATGGCATTGCCCAGGAAGATGCGCTTCCACCACTGGGCCGACATCGGCAAGGCGGCGATGCGCTCGCGGAACTTTTCCCACTCGGGGCGGGGGAAGACCATGAGGCAGCCGTGCGGGTGCTTGGTGAGGGTGAGCTGCCCCGCTGCGGTGGCCAAGAGCACGTCACGGTGCCGGGTCGGCACAGACAGCCGCCCCTTGGCATCTAGATTCAGCGACGAAGCCCCTTGAAACACGACAGCACACCCCTGTGAAATTGAAATGCAAGTGTTAAAAGTAACGACACTTTTCACCACTTAATTGCACTTAATTGCACTGTATCAGCAAATCAGAGACCGAAAAACCAAAAATCAGGAAAAATTTCAATGAAATCAAAGGCTTAGAACCGAATTATCATGCTTCAATAGCCTAAAAATCGTTCTAAATTAAGTACTTAGCGACAGGTTTGAATGTGCTGCTTGAAGGTTGCAACAGCGAAAAGAAGTTCATCAAAAAGCAACGCCATCGACACACATCCGTCAACCCCTCTCGCGGTGGGGCGAGGGGGTTGACGCAGAGCTCAGGTGCTGCGCGGCACCACGCGGGCAAATTCGGTAATGCCGATCACGTGGAAAAAGGCGGCCACAATGCGGTTGACATTACGGAACTGCACCATACAGCCACTGGCCCTTTGCCCAGCGACCCAGTTGAGAATGCTGCCCGCCGCAGAAAAATCAACGCGGATCAGGTTTTCACAAGAAATCACCATTTGTGAGGCCCCCTCGCCCATGGCCGCCTCTAGTTGAGCCAGCGCCTCGGCTGCATCGCTCAAGATCTCTCCGCTCAGTGCCACCATGGCGACCCCAATCACAGAGTCCTCATCAAGGAAGGAGCTGCGCACGATGGAGTCTTTCCAGGGATCCTTGCCTTCTATGGCTTGCTGGTTCGCACCCGGCTCCCGAGGTGCATCTGCACCTTCGAGCTTGCAAATGCACAAGGATTTTTGCCAGGACGGGGGGGAGACCTCAAATGTCACGCAAAAATCCAGCGCAATGGTTTCAAAATCGTCGTGCAACCCCATCACACGCAAAGCATTCATGTGCATTTGCCAAGCGGCGGGCGCGAGCGTTGTATCACCCAGAGTGGTCAACGACTTCAAAGCCCGGCGCAAGCCATCTGCCCCCCTGAAGCTCAGCGACACCGGTGTGACGCACCAATGTGCAAACAGCGGACCGAGTGCTGACACTGCCCCAGGTTCGATGGTGACCAAGGCACTCCAATCCAACAACCAGGGGGGCGCTTTACTTTTTAAAACCAACTGCAATGCAGCCAGGCTAACCGAGGTCAACACTTCAGGCGCGGCCCAATGCGCCGCGCCGGTTGAGGCAGCCACTTGAGGCACATTGCCTTTGAAGCTGGGTGCAGCGTCAGCACGTTTGAGTAACTCAGGCGTAGAGAACCAGGCGGGCGCCGAGCGCCCAAAACGACTGGCGAACTCAATTGCACTTTCTTCGAACCTGGCTTGCTGCCCAGTGGCTCGGTACAGGTCAAATAAAGCTGCGATCCAGATTTCGGCCCGTTCGGGCGTCAAGTCGCCGGGTTTCAAGGCCATTAACAGTGCCTCTTCGGCCCCCGCAGTGTCACCATTGGCAAAGCGGATCGACGCCTCTTCGAGCTCGGGCTCGGAGGCGATATCCACTTCCACATTTTCAAAAATGTTGGACATCGAGAAACCAGGGCCCAACCCCCCCAAGTCGGTCGCCGCACTGTTGGCCTTACCCCACTGCGGCGGGGGTTCAATAACTGCATAGGGCTCTGTGGGCTTAGGGGCTACTGAGGCCGAGGCCAAGGGAGCGTGCGCGGTTGCAGCGGCCTGTTTGTAGGCTGGCTCAGGGCGAGAAGGCACGGGTGGCGATAAGGCTTTGTTGACATTCAAATCCAGGCTTTGCGACTGGGGCCGACGTGGACTTATCCCTTGACCCGAAGGCGGAACGGGCGAAGGGATAGAAGGCGGGCTAGTAGGCGGACGCGAGTGGACGTCCTGCAAACGGGGCGGTGGCGCTACAGGCCGCGCACCGGCGGCTGCGCCCTCTGCGCCCTTGCCTCGCCACCATTGGTTAGACATCTGGGCCTCGATCTCGTCAATCTTCCTGACCGTCATCGCCCGATCATCGGCATTCGACGGCAAGCTGCTCTGGAAGTCGGAGGGGCGACCCGCTTTAGCGACGCTTTGGGCCGACTCCGTACGGCGCAATTTTCGCAACACATCAAACTCGCGTTTGCGCACAAAATTGTTTTGCTTCTTGCGCACAATCATGGCTTTGAGCACGTCTTTGCTGTAGCCCGTGCTCAATTCCGATTCCTTGACTTCAATCTCATCCCAGCCCTTGGTCGGATTAGTGACAAACCGAGCGACTTTGGAGAACAATCCGGGACTGGAATCGTCTTTGGCCATGTTTCGCTGTTGAAAACGGGGGGGGAAGGCTGGAGAGTTAGAAATTACCGCGAGTGGGCCAGCTGCTCAATCCCCAAACATCTTTTGTTTGAGCTCACGGCGCTGCTGCGCCTCCAGCGACAGGGTTGCGGTGGGTCGTGCGAGCAATCGACCTACGCCAATAGGCTCACCGGTTTCATCGCAATAACCGTACTCACCCGTGTCAATCAGAGTGATGGACTGCTCGATCTTTTTGAGCAGCTTGCGTTCCCGGTCTCGGGTGCGCAACTCCAGCGCGTGCTCTTCCTCGATGGTGGCGCGATCCGCCGGATCGGGCACAACCACGGTGTCTTCCCGCAGGTGCTCCGTCGTTTCTCCCGCGTTGGCCAGCATGTCTTGTTTGAGCAACTGCAGCCTATGACGAAAAGCAGCAACTTGCTTGTCGTTCATGTACTCGCTGTCGGGCATGGCCATCAGTTCGGCGTCGGTCAGTTGGTCAGCAGATTTTGTTTTCCAGTTATTGGCTAATTTGGGGTCTTTTTTGATGCTGGAAGGCAGGGGAGAGACGATCAGGGTCACGGGCGCGGATTGGGAGTAACTGGCTTTGGCAGCGGTGGAAGCCACCGATTGCGCCATGGAAGGTACGGTCAACTGGGCTAAACGCGAGGACACCCGGGGTTTGATCGGTGGCACAACAACCGTTGGTAAAACTTTAGAAGCGGGCGTCGGCATCGGGGACACGGCGGAGACAAGGGCGGATGGTGAGGTTTTCAGAGGAGTAGCGGGTTTAACCGAAGCCTTGTTCGGCGACTTGACAGTCGGCTTGGCAATGGCTTGGGGGGTTGGTTTGGCGGGTGGCGCAAGCGGTTTGGCGGACTTTGGCGTCGGTTGACTAACGACAGCCGCTTTCTTGGCTGCTGGCTTTGCCGTTGTTTTTGATTTGGAAGCAGGCTGGGTTTTAGCTGCTGTTTTGATCGGTGGTTTGACTGTCGGTTTGACTTTGACAACCGGTTTGCTTTTGGCGGCAGCCTTGGCAGCAGGTTTCGCGACAGTCTTTGTCGTCGGCTTGGCGACAGATTTAGTTTGAGCTGCGGATTTGGTCGCAGGTTTGGCTTTAACGGCCGACTTGGCAACAGATTTCACCACCGGTTTTTTAGGGGCAACAGGCTTGGACGATTTCACCACAGCTTTACCTGCAGCTGACTTGGCAGCCGCCTTGCTGACGGGCTTGGCCTTGGTGGCCTTGGCAGCCTTGGACTTGGCCGCTACGGTTTTAGCTTTAGTGGACACGGCGTCTTTCCTGTTTTGATCGTCAAATCTTGATTTTGTGCAGGGTCTGAGCAGGCGCTCTCACCGCAACACCTACAGTTATAACCTCAATGCACAGTCGGGAAGGGTGGGGGACCATAGTTTTACCCCGGCGCGCGAGTGTACAGGTTTTAAACTAGGCTTTGCTCCAGGCCCTGCAAGAAGATGTCTTTGGGCAAGTCCAGCCCGATGAACACCATTTTGCTGGTGCGCACCTCATCCGGACCCCAAGCCGGGCCCAGATCGCTGCCCATGAGCTGGTGCACGCCCTGAAAAATCACCTTCCGCTCGCTGCCCTTCATGTGCAGCACGCCCTTGTAGCGCAGCATGCGCGGGCCGTAGATGTTGACGATGGCGCCCAAAAAGTCTTCCAGCTTGGCCGCATCAAAAGCGCGGTCCGAGCGAAAAACAAAGCTTTTCACGTCGTCATCGTGGTGATGGTGATGCCCATGGCCGTGCTGATGCGAGGGGTGGTCGCAGTGCTCGCCTTCGGCATGCTCATGCGCGTGCTCGTCAGCATGCGCATGGTCGTGACCATGCTCTTCCTCTTCTTCCTTGAGGAAGTCCGGGTCAATTTCCAGCTTGGTGTTGAGGTTGAAGCCGCGCAGGTCAAACACCTCGCTCAAAGCCACCTCGCCAAAATGCACCGCTTTTTGCGGCGCGCGCGGGTTCATGTGCTTGAGGCGGTGCATCAGCGCCTCGGTTTCCTCGGCCGACACCAGATCGGTCTTGCTGATGAAGATCTGGTCGGCAAAACCCACCTGGCGACGCGCCTCCTGCCGGTCATTCAACTGCTGGGCAGCATGCTTGGCGTCCACCAGCGTCAGGATGGAGTCGAGAAGAAAACTCTCGGCGATTTCATCGTCCATGAAGAAGGTTTGCGCCACTGGGCCGGGGTCGGCCAGGCCGGTGGTCTCGATCACCACGCGCTCAAAATCAAGCTCGCCTTTCCGCTTTTTTTCGGCCAGATCGCGCAGCGTGGTGCGCAGGTCTTCGCGGATGGTGCAGCAGATGCAGCCATTGCTCATCTGGATGATTTGCTCGTTGGTGTCGGACACCAAGATCTCGTTGTCGATGTTTTCCTCACCGAACTCGTTCTCAATCACGGCAATCTTCTGGCCATGGGCTTCCTGAAGTACGCGCTTGAGCAAGGTGGTTTTGCCGGAACCGAGAAAGCCGGTCAGGATGGTGGTGGGGGTCAGGCTCATGGAGTGTCGATTCGGTTAAACAGGGAGGGTGTGGAGTTTAGCGGGGACTCGATTCCCACCTTCGCGGGAATGACAAATCTCGGGCCATGACGGGTCAGCCCCGGCGCATCACCACCAGTCCTTTCAGGTACTCACCCTCGGGGAAGTTGATGGTCATGGGGTGATCAGGCGCGCCGCCCAGGCGCTCGGTGATGAAGCCGTCCACGTCTGCGTCAATGCCTGCGGAGGCGACGATTTTGTGGAACAGGTCGGCGCTGATGCCACCTGAGCAGGAGTAGGTGAACAGCACGCCGCCGGGGGCCAGCAGCTTGAAGGCCAGACGGTTGATGTCTTTGTAGGCTCGCGCAGCGCGCTCGGCGTGGGCCGCTGTGGGGGCGAACTTCGGGGGATCGAGCACGATGGCGTCAAAGGTGCGGCCCTGCTCGATGAACTGGCGCAGCGAGGCGTTGACATCGGCGTCCATGAAGCTCGCGCGTGAGGCCTCGAAGCCATTGAGCGCCACATTGGCCGCCGCGCGCGCCAGCGCCGGGCCGGAGGAGTCGATGGAGGTGATGTGCGCCGCACCACCCGCAAATCCAGCGGCCTGCATGCCTGTGAGCGCGGCCACCGTGAAGCCGCCGGTATAGCAGTAGCAGTTGAGCACGCGCTCAAAGTTCAGGCGCTGGGCGTAGTCTGCAAATTTTTTCCGGCTGTCGCGCTGGTCCAGGTAGAAGCCGGTTTTGTGGCCTTCTTCTATGCTCAGGCCGAGCTGCCAGTCGTGTTCGCGCAAAACGAGTTCGGTCGGCCCGGAACCGCGCAACCAACCCTTAACTTCCGGCAACCCCTCCTGGGCGCGTGAACTGGCGTCGGAGCGCTCATAGAGCTTGGTCAAACCGGTCTGCGCCAAAAGCGCATCGGCCAGCACGTCTTTCCAACGCTCGGCACCGCTGGAGAGAAACTGCGCCACCAGCGTGTCGCCGTAGTGATCCACGATCAAGCCGGGCAGACCATCGGATTCGCCGTGAACCAGCCGGACACCGTTGCTTTTAATGTCAAATCGCTCTCTAGCGCTTACGGATCGTGCACAAGAAGCTATCAAAAACGAAGCGTCTATGCGCTGAGATTCGTCAAAACTCCAGGCCCGTGCGCGGATTTTGGAGGCCGGGCTGAACGCCGCCCAAGCCAAGAAAGCGCCTTCGTGTGACTCCACCCGCACCGTCTCGCCCGCGTCACCTGCGCCCTTGGCAATGGCGGATTCGAAAATCCAGGGGTGACGGCGCAAGAGCGAGCGCTCTTTGCCTGCTTTGAGGTGAATGGTTTTCATGGGGGTGAATTGTCGGTCTTTTCTCTTGATCGCCTGGCCTACAGCAGAATAGACTGGATCCCTCAAAAACAAGGGATGGAGGCGAAGATGGAGATGAACATGAAAAAATCAACAACAAAGCCGGACAACAACGCCTTTGAAATAGACGAGCTACTCGCCATATCTCGAAACTGTTTGCACCCAGCCCCGCTGTCGAATGGCCCCAGCACTGCACCGATGTGCTTCTCCCAGATCAAGCACGCGCGACGCTTCAACCAGCGTGAGAAGCTGGCGCTGGAGACAGAAATGTCCACCCTGCTGGGGGCATTGGTCAGAGCGCAACAGTCCTACCTGTCACTGGCCTTGGCCCATATCGGTGCGGAACAACGCATCTTGGAGGATTTTCAAACCGCCTGGTCCAGCCACCTGCTGCAAATGTCCGACGCCGTGCAACTCTCGCTTCAGCGCGGCCCCTTGAGCCGAGCTCGGGGGTGAGCGGCGTCATAAGCTTTCGCCAGATGCTGGAAATCCAGGCGCGTGTACACCTGGGTTGTGCTGATGTTGGCGTGCCCCAGCAACTCTTGCACCGCGCGCAAGTCGCTGCTGGACTGCAAGACATGACTGGCAAAGGAGTGGCGCAGCATGTGCGGGTGCACCGGCGTGGCCAGCCCGGCTTGCAAGCTGCGACGCTTGAGGCGTTGCCAGATGGACTGGGCGGTGAGGCGCGTGCCGTGGCGACCCACGAACAGCGCCGCTGCATCACGCAACACCGCATCGTCCTGCCCCACCATCGCTGGAGGTAGCGACTGCGCCCGCAGAGTCAACCAATGCGCTAACGCGGCCAAGGCCTCATGCCCCACCGGCACCGTGCGTCGTTTCCCCCCCTTGCCCAGCACATGCACTTCTCCCGCCTGCACGTCCACCCAGCCACGTGAGTGGGCACTGGCTACGGCGTCCAACCCGGTCAACTCTGCCACGCGCAAGCCGCTGCCGTAAAGCAACTCCACGATGGCCGTGTCTCGCGCCTCCAGCCAAGGGTCGGTGGTGTCTGAACGAAACGCGGCCAGCTGCACCGCCTCATCCACCCCCAGGGCCTTGGGCAAAGGCCGAGCCGCCTTGGGCGCGCGCACGTCCTGCACCGGGTTGCTCTTCACAAGCCCCTCGCGCCCCAGCCACACATACAGGCCACGCCAGCCCGAGAGGATGAGTGCAATGCCCCGGCCGCTGCGCCCCGCGCTGTGCATCTGCGCCACCCAGCGGCGGATGTGGGTGTTTTGCACCTGGAGGAGTTCGACCCCTGCTTGTGCGGCGAAGTCTTGCAACTTTTGCAAGTCCAGCGCGTACAGCTCAACCGTGCGCTGCGCCAGGCGTTTTTCGACGCGGACGTGTTCGAGGTAACGCTCGACGAACGCGCTCATGCTTATCGCAGCCGCGACAGCGCCGCTCTGGCCATCTCGGCGATGCGTTGCAGGAAATCTGTGCCCATGGTGCTGGAGAAACGCTGAGCGTCGGGCGAGGCCAGCACGATCATGCCGAAAGCACAGGGCGCGCCCGCCGCGTCCAGGCCGCGCAGAGGCAACAAGGCCAGCGAAACGGCTTGCTCCGGTTGCGGCAACCAACCCGCCGCTTCAAAACCGGAGTTGACCCCGCAAAACGGCGCGTGCAATGAGCTGGCAAACACGCGCGCGTCTTCGCTCACGCCTTGCGCAAAACCCGCATCCACAAACGCCGGGGCCACACCCCACACCCGGATGGCGACTTGGGGCACCAAAAACTGCGACGCAATGGTGTCGGCAATCTGCGCGGGCAAGGTGCTCGCCTCATGCGCGAGGAACAAATCCTGCGCCCACTGCAACAGCTTGTCAGACAAGCCGAGGTTGTCATTGCCATGGCGAATCATCTCCATGATGCGCCCCTCCAGCAGGCGAATTTTGTCGCGCAGCATCTCGGCCTGGCGCTCTTGCAAGCTCACCGTGCGCCGGCTGTGCGGGCTGGTCAGGTGGATGGCGGCCAGCAGCTCGGCATGGCGTTCAAAAAACTCGGGGAAGTTGCCCAGGTAGTTGGCAATGTCGTCTTCGGTCATGGGGGTCAGAGCGGTGTTGGTCATAGTCATGTCGTGTCAGATCAGTTCCGGTAAATCAATGTCGCCTTCAAATACGGTTTGCGCCGGGCCGGTCATCAGCACCGGGGCCTGGGTGTCGCCACTCTGGCCCGCCCACTCAATGGTCAACAGGCCACCGCGCGTTTGCACGTCCACCCGCGCGTCCAGCAGCCCCAAACAAATACCTGCCACCACGGCGGCACACGCCCCCGTGCCGCAAGCCAGCGTCTCGCCCGCGCCGCGCTCATACACCCGCAAGCGGATGTGGCTGCGGTCCAGCACCTGCATGAAGCCTGCGTTCACGCGGCGGGCAAAGCGCGGGTGCTGCTCGATGATGGGGCCAAGTTCAGCCACCGGCGCCATGTCCACATCGTCCACCAACAGCACGGCGTGGGGGTTGCCCATGGACAGGGTTGCTATAAAAATAGGAGCTTCTTGTGCTTGATCTGCAAGCGCTAGCAGCCATAAATGCATCGAACCTTCGACTTTTGGCGTCAAACCAGTCGCGTCAAACGGAATGCGAGGCAAATCAAACACCGGTGCGCCCATGTCCACCGTCACACGGCCATCGGGGTTCAGCCGCAACTCAATCACGCCGCTCAAGGTCTGCACGCGAATCGCGTCTTTGCGCGTCAGCGCACGGTCGCGCACAAAGCGCGCAAAACAGCGCGCGCCGTTGCCGCACTGCTCCACCTCGCCACCATCGGCGTTGTGAATGAGGTACTCAAAATCAACACCACTGGCCGGGCTGGGCCGCACCGTCAAAATCTGATCCGCGCCCACGCCAAAGTGGCGATCCGCCAGGTAGCGGTACTGCGCCGCACTCAGGCCCAGGCGCGCACGGGTTTCGTCGAGCACCACAAAGTCATTGCCCGCGCCCTGCATCTTGGTAAATGGGATTCGCATGGCGTGAAATTATCCGCTTATATTCGGCACTTCCCTGTCACTTCCACGTTAATAGAAAGCCCACCATGCGCATCCCCGACTGGACCCCTGCCCTCAAGCCCCAACCGCAAGAACTGGTAGACGCCATCCTGGCACGCCGGGGCGGCACCTTCATCAACCTGGACAAAGCCCTGCTCTGGAGCGAGCCCCTGGCCCGTGGCTGGAACGTGTACCTCAAGGCCGTGCGCTCCGAGCTGCCCACCAGCCCCATGCTGCGCGAGCTGGGCATCTGCACCGTCGCCCTGTTGACCGGCGCAAGCTACGAGTACAAGCACCACGCGCCCGACTTCTTGAAAGCTGGCGGCACGCAAGCCCAGCTCGACGCCCTCAATGCCTTTGCCAAGACCGACCCGCGCGGCATCCCCACTGACCCATCGCTAGGCCCCGTCGAGACGCTGGTGATCCGCTACGCCGCCCAAATGACGCTGGACGTGAAGGTCAGCGACGAGGTGTTTGACGCTTTGCGCCAGCACTTCGACACCACGCAAATCGTGGAGCTCACCAGTGCGATTGCCACCTACAACATGGTGGCGCGCTTTTTGGTGGCGCTGGGCGTGTCGCCCGAAGCGTCATAAGCCAAGCAAGCCCTCCCCACCCCGCGAAGCCTAGCCATGAAAATCATCGACATCCTTGAATCCACAAGATTCATCAAATCCGACATCCGCAACGCCTACATCGACTTCTCCAAGATGACGCTCAGCCTGGTGGCCGTCGTCACCGACGTGGTGCGGGATGGCAAGCCGGTGATCGGCTACGGCTTCAACTCCAACGGGCGCTACGGCCAGGGCCAGCTGATCCGCGAGCGTTTCCGCCCGCGCGTGCTGGAGGCCGCGCCCGCCTCGCTGCTGGACGACGAAGGCAACAACCTCGACCCCCACAAGATCTGGGCCTGCATGATGAACAACGAGAAGCCCGGTGGCCACGGCGAGCGCTCGGTGGCCGTGGGCACGCTGGACATGGCCGTGTGGGACGCCACCGCCAAAATCGCCGGCCTGCCCCTGCACGAACTGCTGGCCAAGCGCTACGGCAACGGCACGGCCAACCCCAAAGTCTTTGTCTATGCGGCGGGCGGCTACTACCAGCCGACCAAGGGCCTGCAAGGCCTGCGCGAAGAAATGCTCAGCTACCTGGGACGCGGCTACTCGGTGGTGAAGATGAAGATTGGCGGCGCATCCCTGGGCGCAGACTGTGAGCGCATCGAAGCCGTGCTCAAGCTCTTGCAGCCCGGCCAGCAATTGGCAATAGACGCCAACGGTCGTTTTGATTTACCCACCGCCATGACCTACGGCAAAGCCATGTCCAAGTACCCGCTGTTCTGGTACGAAGAGGCTGGCGACCCGCTGGACTACGAGCTGCAAGCCCGCCTAGGCGAGAGCTACGCCGGCCCGCTAGCCACCGGCGAAAACCTCTTCAGCATGCAAGACGCGCGCAACCTCATCCGCTACGGCGGCATGCGCCCCGACCGCGACTACCTGCAGTTCGACTGCGCCCTGAGCTACGGCCTGGTCGAGTACCTGCGCACGCTGGACATGCTTGAAAGTTACGGCTGGTCACCCACCCGCTGCATCCCCCACGGCGGCCACCAAATGTCGCTGGCCATTGCCGCAGGCTTGGGGCTAGGCGGCAATGAGTCCTACCCCGATTTGTTCCAGCCCTATGGCGGTTTTCCTGATGGCGTGAAGGTGGTGGACGGCTACGTAATCCTGCCCGCGCTGCCGGGGATTGGGTTTGAGGGGAAGGCGGATTTGTATGGGGAGATGAGGGGGTTGGCGGGGTGAGGGCGAGCCGACCTTCAGGCGCACGAGCCACTGCGCTACAGTTTTGAACAAATGAAGCGTCGGAAGACCTGCACTCGACGGTAAGGCTACGCTGAACTCGCAATGCCACCATGAATACCACCAGCCCAATCCGCGAACCTACGGCATACGCCCAAATTACATGACTAAAGCAATCGTTGCAGCGTGGGTTGGCGTCGCAGGTACGGTCATCGCCGGATTCGGCGGCGCTTGGCTTGGCGCAAAGATAGCTCGCGACGCAGGCCGTGACCTACTCATCCGAATTAACAACCATGACCTATGACGAAGGACTGGTAGAGCGCATTCGTGGCGAGCTGCAAGGCGTCATGGGCATTGACGATAAGCGTATGTTTGGCGGCGTGTGTTTCACCTTGAGCGGCAACATGGTGCTCGGCGTTGTCAAAGATGAACTCATGGTGCGCCTGGGTGAGGCCGCTTATGCGGAGGCCTTGCGGCAGCCGCATGTGCGTGAAATGGATTTCACTGGACGACCGATGAAGGGCTATGTGTTTGTCGCCTCTGCGGGGCTGGCCGAGGACGCTGACTTGCGCCGCTGGACCGCATTGGGCTGCGCGTTTGTGGGCAAACTGCCACCCAAGCGATCCAAGCAGCCCAAGAATTAAACACCCTCAATCCGGCTTGATCCCGTTGTCCTTCACCACCTTGGCCCAGATGTCGATCTGTTTGTCGATGAACACGCGGGCCGAGTCGGACGAACCGCCGACAATTTCGATGC
>JAYVPU010000007.1:0-3188 GCA_043757205.1 Comamonadaceae bacterium
GAGCTTAACAACTCTCGCCGACGCAAACTCCTTCTCGAAATCGAGGATATTCCGAATGTCGGCGCCGCGCCATCCATATATGCTCTGATCGTCGTCTCCGACGACCGCAACGTTGCCGTGGCCGCTTCCCAGGAGCTTGATGAACTGGAACTGCGCGCGGTTTGTGTCCTGATAGTCGTCAACGAGAATGAACTGGAACTTGTTACGATAGCGGTCGAGCACCGCAGCGCTCTCACGCAGTATCTGCACCGGCAGCACGAGGAGGTCGTCGAACGTCACTGCGTTCGCTCCCCGGAGCGCTGGCTCAAGCTCCTTGTACACTGCAGCGGCCGCGCGCGAAAGCGGATCGAGTGCGAGCGCTTCGTATTCAGCGGGTGTAACAAGCGCGTTCTTCGCATCCGAGATCATCGAGGAGACGGATTTCGGCGTCCATTGTTTTGGAGAAACTCCGACGCGCTCCATCACGCGCTTGATCATCCCGAGCGAATCGTCCTCGTCATAGATGGTGAAGTTGGCAGTTCGCCCGACTCCCGCCGCGCTCGACCTGAGCATCCGTGCGCCGATCGCGTGAAACGTTCCGCACCACATGCCCTTGAGTTCGCTCCTCACGAGTGCCGTGATTCGCTCGCGCATCTCACCGGCCGCCTTGTTGGTGAAAGTCACCGCGAGAATACGAGAGGGATCAACTCCGTGATGCTGGATCAGGCGCGCGATACGGGTGGTGAGCACCCGCGTCTTGCCCGAGCCAGCCCCGGCCAGGATCAGCGCAGGCTCAGGCGGCAGCGTGACGGCCGCGAGTTGCTCCGGGTTGAGGTGTTGCAGGAGGGGGGAGTGTTGGGCGTCAAATGAGGCACTGTTGAGCGTGTGGGCAGAGAACATGACTGCATTGTAGAAACCTCAGAATTTCCTACTGAAATTCAGGCTGGTGTACGCCCCGGCACTTGAGGTGAGTGGCTCCGCGAATGTCCCCCGGCCTTCGGCCTCCTCCTTATTTCGCTACGCCACTCACCCCAAGCGCCGGGGCAGCGAAGGTGGTTGGTATGCAGCGGTTGCGCTCTCACACGTTGGCCGGTTCAGCTCGGTGGCGCTCTCAGCGCAGCGGCATCAGGAGGAGACGGTGGCCCTAGGCCACCACGGGGGACAGCCGCGGAGCTGAGTGCGCCGTCGGGCTGATCCCGTACAAAAAATCCCTACAGACTCCAGCAGCAATCAACTCAACACCAACTTGCTAGCCAGCTTGTGGAGCCGCTCCCACGGCGCAGTCAGGTCTTCCAGCACGCTGAAGTGATTCCGACCGGGAATAGCGGCGCATACCGGCACCACTTTTTTGCCCCAGGCCGTCTGAATCATGGTGTTATGACGCAAGAACTCAGCACTCTCATCGCCCCCTGCCACGGCGTAGAGTTTGCCCTGGCGCGGGCGTGGCATCCAGGCTGGGCTGCAACTTTGCACCTGTTCGGGCGTGAGCTTCAAAGACTCTTTCAGAAAAGGCGTGTGCATGATGGGCTCTAGGTCATACAGACCTGAAATCGACATGGCGTTTTTGACCAAATCCACCGGCAAGCCCTTCGCATAAATGGGCCAAGCGCAGGCCAACAGCATCGCAGCCAAATGGCCACCGGCTGAGTGGCCAATCACCGTGATGCGGCTCGGGTCTCCGCCAAATTTTCGCGCGTTGCGGTAAGTCCAGGCCAGCGCCTTGACCATCTGCATCACGATCTGCGGCAGCGTGACAGCGGGGCACAACGCGTAGTTGGGAATCACCACGCACGCGCCCTGGTTCACAAAGGCTGGGGCGATGAAAGAGTGATCCGATTTGTCCAGCGATCGCCAATAACCGCCGTGAATGAACACCACCACCGGTGCGCCCTTTTTGACTTTGGCAGGAAACACGTCAAGCGTTTCCATCGCACCATCGCCGTAAGCGATATCGAGCTGGTTAGGGTGCGCGTCACGCGCGTCATCCGACGCTTCGGCCCACTGCCCGAAATGCCGGGCGTGGTCGGGCACCAAGGCCCGGTTGTTGTACATGCTGTCAAGCCAGCTCGCGTCGTAAGTGGTCATGGTCTGTCTTTGCTACAAAGCTTTATCTTGACACAGTCCCTACAAGGTCATTTGGAACGAATGTCACAGGGAACGAATTTCACCGAACGAATTCCAACGATTTACTTTTAAGCAATGGGGGTATGCGTTATGGACGCTTTAAGACGCAAAACTGTTCTTTCCCTCCTGGCGCTGCCCGCGGGTTGTGGCCTACAACCTCTCGCACCCGTGCGCACACAAGTCATCACTGGCCCGTCCAGCCTGATTCAGGTACGTCCACCGGTCATTGGGCAATCGTGGACTTACCAAAAACTCAATGTTTACAACGGTGACGTGGTCGGCATTGAGCGTGAAACTGTTGCATCCATCAGTCCGCGCATTATTCTTGAGCGGAGCACCGAAGCTGGCATGCAACTCCCGCAAGAACATCACCTGCAATGGGGCCAGTTACTGCGCGAGCCCCACTGGGACATGACGCAAAACTACGTGGACGCCGTGCCCCTGTGGCCTCAAGCACTTGCAGTGGGGGCGTCCAGTCAAGTCCGCACCGATTACCGAGTTGATGATTTTTCTTATCCGTTCTGGATCAGCGTGCAGACGGTAGCCAAGCGCTGGGAAAAAGTCACCCTGCCTTTGGGCGAGTTCAATGCCTTGCACATTGAGCGATTGATCGGCTTGCAGCACCAGGACTTCACTCGCTCACGTACCATCCGCTGGGAGCACTTCTGGCTGGTGCCCGAAATCGGCCGCTGGGTGGTGCGGCAACTAGTGGGCGAATACACGACTTCAGGCCGACGCGGGGGTGGGCGAGAAGACCATTTCCGTTGGGAATTGACGGCTTGGTCCTGATGGCCTGAGTCTGAACCCCTACTCCACCTTCGCGCCAGAATCCTTCACCACCTTGGCCCACTTGGCGATTTCGGCGCGCTGGTAAACGGCCAGCTCTTCGGACGTCGAGCCCACGGGTTCCAGCCCGATGTCGGTGAGTTTTTTGGCGATCTCTGGCTGCTTGAAGATGCGTTGAATCTCCATCTGGATTTTCTCCACCACGGCCTTCGGGGTCGCTGGCGGGGCGAACATGGCGAACCATGACACGGCTTCAAAACCTGGCAAGCCCTGCTCGGCAATGGTGGGGATGTCGGGCG
>JAYVPU010000008.1:0-12488 GCA_043757205.1 Comamonadaceae bacterium
AGCTTTTATGCTCTAAATCCACGCAATATTTATGCCGGAAATGCCTCGCTAACCCGCATGGATGCTGAGTTCATTGGGTTTCTCAGGGGCGACTAGTTATATCGACAGCGGCTCCAACGGCCTGTACTTCGACGACCCCAGTCTGAGTCAGTGCAGTAGCTACGCGGGTTTTTACTGTCCACCAAGCCAGCAAAACCTGATGGCCACCATCACCTTGCGCAATGGTGCAAGCGACACGGTTCCATTCAGTATTGCCAATGCATCTACCTTGTTCACCACAAATAACTACGGCTTCAACAACCTCGGGGGCGGCCTTTCCTCATCAGGATTTGACTGGGGCTTGCCTTTTTTTCTGGGCCGCAACGTGTACACAGTGATTGAAGGGCGCAGCACCAGCGCCGGAACCGGGCCGCTGTATGCGTACACAACCTTACTACCCTAAACCTTTGTGCTACATCAGCAAAATATACACAAATAGCATAAGCGCCAACCTGGAGTTGGGCGGCCCCAAACGCTACTTGCGGGACAGACCGCACCCACGCGCCAGCGTCAACACCTGATTCAGCGCGTCGGGCGCGTCACACGCCACCACCCGGCGCTGGGGCATGGCGCGCAGCCAGGTGAGTTGGCGCTTGGCAAGCTGGCGCGTGGCAAAGATGCCTTTGTCGCGCAGCTCGGTCAATGCCTTTGTGCCATCGGGTGAACTCAGACTTTGTGTCTCGTGCGCATCCAGATAGTCCCAAGCCTGCCGATAGCCCACGCAGCGCATGGCGGGCAAATCAGGGTTCAAGTCACCCCGGGCGCGTATAGCCCGCACTTCATCCAAAAAACCGCTGCCGAGCATGGCGTCAAAGCGTTGCGCGATTCGCGCGTGCAGCCAGGCGCGGTCTTGCGGCTCTAAAGAGATCAGCAAGGCTTCTCCGGCTGAAAATTTAATGCCAAATGGGCCTGTGATGCCCGATTCACGTGCGTGAGCAGCTATCTTTTTAGTAGTATGCAGGGCCGACATGGTTTGCCCGGAAATGCGGTACACCTCCAGCGCGCGCTGGATGCGTTGCGCGTCCGCCGGGTTCAGGCGCGCGGCCGTGAGCGGGTCCACCTCGGCCAACTCGGCGTGCAGGGCGGCCCAGCCTTTGGCTTGCGCCTCAGATTCAAGGGTGGCGCGGACCGCGGCATCGGCTTTGGGCATGTCGTCCAGCCCCTCAAACAGAGCCTTGAAGTACAGCATGGTGCCGCCCACCAACAGCGGCAGGTGGCCGCGCGCGTGAATTTCGGCGATCAACTGTGACGCGTCACGCACGAAGTCGGCCGCGCTGTAGGCGTGCAGAGGGTCACGGATGTCGATCAGGTGGTGCGGCACGGCGGCCAGTTCCGTCGCGCTGGGTTTAGCCGTGCCGATGTCCATGCCGCGGTAGACCAGGGCCGAATCGACGCTGATGATCTCCACCGGGTGGGTGTGTGCAAAGGCCTGCGCAATGGCCAGTGCCGCCGCAGTTTTGCCTGATGCCGTTGGGCCGGCAATCGCCAGACATTTGGCCAGGCATTTACTCACTTCAACGCTCACCGTTGCCCCCATGTTTTTGTACCCACGTCCAAGCCACCAGGGCGGTGACCACACTCCAGAAACACACGCCGTAGGCCAGGGGCCGCACCGTGCCGTCCATGTGCGAGCCCAACCAGCCGCCCACGGCAAAGGCCATCACCATCATCAAAAAACCATTCAGGGCAGAGGCCGCGCCCGCTGCCTGCGGGAACGGCCCCACCGCGCCGCTTTGCGCACAGGGGTGGTGGATGCCGTGGCCAATCATGTAGAGGTAGAACGGCGGCATGATGGCCCAGCCGCTGCTGATGCCTGCCCCAGCCAGCCCCGCAATGAGTCCGCCGCCCGCCAGTGTGAAGCCCGCACCTATGGCGACGGTGCGCAACACCCCCAGACTCGGCAAGAGTCGCCGACACAGGAAGGTGCCGCCGATATAAGCCAAGGGCATGGAGCCCATCACAAAACCATAGTGCGTGTTCGTCAGGCCCAACACCTGGATGAAGACAAAGGACGAGCTCGCCAAAAAGGTGAACAGACCGGCGTAAGTGGCCGTGGACAGCGCCGAAAAAGCCCTGAAAGTCGGGTGACGGGCAATGCCCAGCCAGGTGCGCAGCAACGTGGCCGGATTCAGCGCCTGTGGGTTTTTGTGCGGGTTGCTCTCGGTGAAGCGCCAAGCCACGAGGGCCAGCGTGATCAGGCCAAAAATACACAAAGAAAACATTGCCACGCGCCAGCCAAAGGCTTCGGTCAACAGGCCACCGAGCGGCCCGGTGATGATGGTCAACAGACCCAGGCCGGTGAGCGCCTTGGTCATCACGTGCGCGCCCTCCACCGGGGTGAACAAGTCCCGCGTGATGGCACGCGCACCCATCACCCCCGCCCCCAAGGCCGCGCCCTGCACCATGCGCCAGCCGATGAAGAAGTCTATGGACGACGCCAACGCGCAACCTGCGCTGGCCAGCACGTAGGCCCCCAGGCCCCACAGCAAAATTGGGCGACGGCCAAAACGGTCTGACAAAGGGCCCCAGACCAGCTGCGAGCAACCAAAGACCAGCAGCAGCGCGGTCAAGGTCAGTTGTGCCTGCCCCATCGACGCCCCCAGACGCTCGGTGATGGTGGGCAGCGCAGGCAGGTACAGATCGGTGGTGACGCTTTGCAAGCCCAGCAGCAGGGACAGGGTGACGACGATCAACGCGGGGAAGGGGGGGGATTTCATGTGGGGCGAACGCAGTCTCAACGCCCACGCATAAACAGCGCATCCAGCTCCCGGATCGTCATTTGCCGCCAGGTGGGTCGGCCGTGGTTGCATTGGTCGGAGCGCTCGGTGTGTTCCATCTGGCGCAGCAGCGCGTTCATCTCGTCCAGGGTGAGTTTGCGGTTGGCGCGCACGGCACCGTGGCAGGCCATGGTGGAGAGCAGCTCGTTGCGGGCGCGTTGGATCACGGTGCTGGCGTCGTGTTGCGCCAATTCATGCAACACGCTGCGCGCCAGCTCGACCGCGTCACCCTGCACCAGCGAGGCGGGCACGGCGCGCACGGCCAGGGTCTTGGGCGAGAAGGGGGTGATCTCCAGCCCGAGCGTGTGCAGCGTGGTGAGGTGGGCCTCGGCCGTGGCCACCTCTTGCGGCGTGGCGGCAAAGGTGGCGGGGATGAGCAGGGGCTGGCTGGCCAGGGTGGTGGCTGAGTCCTCAAAGGCGGCGTCCATCTGGGTCTTGAGCCGCTCATAGACGATGCGCTCGTGCGCGGCGTGCATGTCCACCACGATCAGGCCCTGGGTGTTTTCGGCCAGGATGTAGATGCCCTGCAACTGTGCGATGGCCCGGCCCAGGGGCCAGTCGCCGGGGGGGAGGTCTGAGCTGGCCGAGGCCAACCCTTCGACAGGCCCAGGGCGAACGGTCTGGGTTGTCACGCTGCCAAAGGGCTGCCATACCGCCCCCAGATCAGACACACGGTGTCCGCCAGTCGTTCCGAAATTAATAGATGGCTGCGCCCATCCATTGTTGGATAGGGGTCGACTCACTTCCAAATTCGGATCAAAACGGGTGTTGCTGGAAGCCCCTGCATCTTCAGCATGAAGGCCTGCTTGCGCCGCCGCCTTAGTCACCACTTGCGCACGCGGCGCAGCCAGGGCGTTCTCCACCGCGTGGCGTACGGCTTGGTGCACTTCGCGGCTGTCCCGAAAGCGCACCTCGATCTTGGTCGGGTGCACGTTCACATCGACGCGCTCGGGGGCGATCTCCACATAAAGCGTATAGACCGGCTGGCGGTGGCCGTGCAGCACGTCCTCATAGGCGCTGCGCGCGGCGTGGGTGAGCACCTTGTCGCGCACAAAGCGGCCGTTGACATAGCAGAACTGCTGGTCAGCGCGTGAGCGGGCCGCGTCGGGGATGCCTGCAAAGCCCCACACCCGCACGCCTTGTATGGCCGTTATTGAGCCGGTTTCGCCCAGCGATGCACTGAGCGACGCCCCCAGCGGGGAGGCGCTGCTGCGGTAGTCCACCGCTACCGCTTGCGTGGTGAAGTCGTCCCCCAACACGTCGGCTAGTCGCCGACTCAAGGCGTCCATCGGTGTCAGCTCGGCACACGCGCGCCACTGCTCCACCAAATTGCCCTCGTGCCAGATGGCAAAGCCCACATCGGGGCGCACCAGGGCGTGGCGGCGCACCGCCTCGATGCAATGGGCCAGCTCGGTGGCGTCGGTCTTGAGAAATTTACGCCGCGCCGGGGTGCTGAAGAACAGCTCCTTCACCTCGACCGTGGTGCCTGTGCTGCGCGCCACGGGTGACAGTTCACCGGTGCGGCCATCCAGCAGCCAGGCATTGGATTGGTCTACAACCCTTGAAAGTATAGCGCAGTCAGCTATCGAATTAATAGCGGCCAGCGCTTCGCCACGAAACCCCATGGTGCCGACCGACTCCAGATCGCGCAGGCTGCTGATCTTGCTGGTGGCGTGGCGCTTGAAGGCAACGGGCAGCTCATCGCGCAGGATGCCTATGCCGTTGTCCTCCACCGCAATCAGGCGGACACCGCCCGCCAGCAGCCGCACGGTGATTTGCGTGGCCCCCGCGTCCAGTGCGTTGTCCAACAGCTCACGCACCACCGAGGCGGGACGCTCAACCACCTCGCCCGCCGCAATCTGGCTGATCAGCTCGTCGGGCAGTTCAAGAATGGGGCGACGGGGGGCGGGGGGGGTGTTCAAGGCGCGTACGACCCCGCAGATGCATCGTTCTCAGGCACATCGATGCCCCCCGAGAGTTGCCCGCGCACCAGTAGAAAAATCTCCCGGTAGGCGCGGCCGTGGCGCGGGGCCAGGCCTTTGGATTCGGCGTCTTGGTCATGCGGTTTGGCGTCCTTGCGGGCCTGACGCACCAGGGCACGCAGTTGCTGCGCGTCAGTTTGCGGGTATTGCGTGATCCACTGGCCCACGGCGTCTTCATCGGCAATCAGCCGGTCGCGCCATTGCTCGGTCAGGTGCAGGGCCAGCGTTTCGCGGGCGGAAGGGGCGCGTTGCTCTTCTAGCGCCGCGCGCACGGCGTCAAGCTGTTCGGGGTCGAGCAGGCGCATGAGTTTGCCGACGAACTGCATCTGACGGCGCTTGCCTTCAAAGTTGGTGATGCGTTCGGCGTCCACCAGCGCGTCTTTCAGCTTGTCGGACAAGTTCAAGCGCGCCATCAGGTCGGCGCGCAGGGTCATCAGCTCTTCACCGAGTTTTTGCAGCTCGGTGCTTTCGCGTTTGAGGTCGGTACGGCTGATTTCGTTATCGCCTTTGAGCTCGCGTTTGAGTTCAAGGTCAAGCTCGCTGCCCTCGGCGACGAACTGGCCTTTGACGAAGTAGCCTTTTTTGGGTTTGCGTGACATGGTGGGGAATCAGAGTGGCGGCACGTGCTGTGTCGCTCGGGCAAGTATCATAGCTCCCGATATGAAAAAACCTCCACTTCGGGCTCCAAAAGCCTCCCCACGCATCACTTCCCCTGCTGACAGCGGCTTCAGCTACAGCCGCCCCTACTTTGAGGAACTGGTGGACACCGCCCTGGCGCATGCCAAAAAGCTCGGCGCCACGAACGCCGGGGCCGAGGCCTCTGAGGGCTGCGGCCTGAGCGTGTCCGTGCGCAAGGGCGAGCTGGAAAACGTGGAGCGCAACCGCGACAAGTCGCTGGGCGTCACCGTGTACCTGGGCAAGCGCCGGGGCAACGCCAGCACGTCTGATTTTTCCACCGCCGCCATCCACCAGACCGTGCAGGCGGCCTATGACATCGCCCGCTTCACCGCCGAAGACCCGATGGCTGGCTTGCCTGATATTGAAGATGTTGTGCCGTCCTCACAGCCCCTGCCCGAGTTGGATTTGTTCTACCCCTGGGCCATCAACAGCGAGCAGGCCGCGCAACTGGCGCTGGTGTGCGAGTCTGCCGCCCTGAAGACCGACAAACGCATCACCAACAGCGAAGGCGCGGCGGTCTCGGCCCAGCAGTCGCACTTCTTCAGCGCGCACACGCATGGCTTTCGCGGTGGCTACGCCAGTTCGCGCCACTCCATTTCGGTGTCGCCCATTGCGGGCCGGGGCGAGGACATGCAGCGTGACGCCTGGTACAGCTCCATGCGGCATCCGGACGACCTGGCCTCGCCCGTGGCGGTGGGCCGTTACGCGGCTGAGCGTGCCCTGAGCCGCCTGCATTCGCGCAAGATCGCCACCACCCAGTGCCCGGTGCTGTTTGAGTCGCCGCTGGCCGCAGGCCTGCTGGGCGCGCTGGTGCAGGCCCTGAGCGGCGGTGCGCTGTACCGCAAGAGCACGTTTTTGCTGGATTCACTGGGCAAACCGGTGCTGCCCAAGCACATCGACGTGCGTGAAGACCCCTTCATCAAACGCGGCAAGGGCAGCTCGCCGTTTGACGATGAGGGCGTGCAGGTCAAGGCCCGCTCGGTGATTGATGCCGGGCGCGTCCAGGGCTATTTTTTGAGCACCTACTCAGCCCGCAAACTGAGCATGAAAACCACGGGCAATGCCGGTGGCTCGCACAACCTGACGCTCACCTCGCGCCTGACCCGTGCCAGTGATGATTTGGATGAGATGCTGGAAAAACTAGGCACCGGCCTGTTCGTCACCGAGCTGATGGGCAGCGGCGTGAACTATGTGACGGGCGACTATTCACGCGGGGCCAGCGGCTTTTGGGTTGAGAAGGGCCGCATCGCCTTCCCCGTGCAAGAGATCACCATTGCGGGCAACATGAAAGACATGCTCAAAGGCATCCAGGCGGTGGGTTCCGACACTTATAACTACGGTGCGAAAACCGTGGGTTCGATTTTGGTGAATCGGATGAAGGTGGCGGGGAGTTGAGTCACTTTCGCTTCAGTCCAACTTGGCGTTAGACACCTTCACCACCTCGCGCCAGCGGGCGATCTCCGTGCTGATGTAGGCCGCTGCCTCTGCACGGTTCATTTTGGGGACGGTGGAGCCCAACCCGGCCCAACGCTCGGTGATTTCGGGTGAGGCCAAGGCCTTGTTGACCTCGGCCGTCATCTTGTCCTGAATATCTTTGGGCGTACCCTTGATGGCCCAGAACGCGTACCAACTGGAGGCCACGTAATTTGGCAGACCCGCTTCTGTGGCGGTGGGCACGTTCATGTAACCCTCCACCCGTTTTTCGCTGGCCACGGCCAAGGCCACCAGTTGGCCGGATTTGATGAACGGCCCGGCCCCGGCCAGGGTGTCAAACATCATGTCCACTTGGCCGGTCACCAGGTCTTGCAGCGCAGGCCCCGTGCCCCGGTAGGGGATGTGAGTCAAGAACAACTTGGTCTGCATCTTGAACAGCTCGCCCGCCAGGTGCTGGGACGTGCCGTTGCCGGTGGAGGCGTAGTTGTACTTGCCGGGGTTTTTGCGAATGACGTCGATGACCGACTGCAAATCATTCTTGGGGAAGCGTTTCGGGTTGACCACGATGACGTGGGGCACGCTGCTGAGGATGGCAATGGGCTCAAAATCACGCGTGATGTCGTAGGGCAGATGGGGGTACATGCTGGGGGCGATGGAGTGGTGCACCGCGCCCAGAAACCAGGTGTAGCCGTCGGCGGGCATTTTGGCGGCAATCGCCGCGCCCACCGTGCCGCCCGCGCCGCCTTTGTTCTCCACCACGATGGGCGTTCCCAGTTGCGTGCCGAGTTGGCGCGCCAGGGGGCGGCCAAACGCGTCCACTGCGCCGCCGGGCGGGAAGGGGTTGATGAAGGTGATGGGTTTGCCCGCGGCAGGCCAGCTTTGCGCCAGGGCCAAAGACCCTGCGCCCGATAGTGCGCTCATGCACAGGGCAACCAGCGCCAGCAAGGCGCTGCGACGTGGCAAGAACGGCGTGGAGGTGTGCTGTGTCATAAGGTGTCCTGAGGTGTCTGGGCGGGGCGGCTGATTAGAATCGCCCCATTCTAATGACCCAACTTATTGAGAAAAACACCATGCAGACCACCACCGATTCGCCTACCAAAGCGCCCACCGTTTTGGCCCCGCTAAGCGGTGTTCGCGTCATCGAAATCTGCAACGTGGCCGCTGGCCCGTTTTGTTCCCTGTTGCTGGCCGATATGGGCGCAGACGTGGTCAAACTGGAGAGCCCTGGCAGCGGCGACACTTTGCGCGCCTGGCCACCGCACACTGGGCCCGAGGGTGACCGCTTGAGCGAAAACTTTGCCAGCCTGAACCGCAACAAACGCTCCATCACGCTGGACTTGAAAAACCCACAAGAGAACGCGCAAGCCAAAGCATTGCTGGCGGGCGCTAACGTGTTGATCGAGAACAACCGGCCCGGTGTGATGAAGCGCTTGGGCCTTGATTTTGAAACGCTGCGCGCGATCAACCCCAAGCTGCTTTACTGTTCCATCTCCGCTTACGGGCAGAGCGGCCCGCGTGCCAATGAGGGCGGCTTTGACGTCACGATTCAGGCCATGAGCGGTATCATGAGCGTGACCGGCGAGGCCGATGGCGTACCCGTGAAATGCGGTGTGCCGGTGGCAGATTTCACCGCCGGGCTGTACGGCGCGATGAGCATTTGCGCGCAGTTGCGCCAGGTGCAGGCCACCGGGCAGGGCGTGCACATTGATGTGCCGATGATGGGTACATCGCTGGCCATTGCCGCGCTGCAAACTTCGGAGTACTTCGGTGTGAAACGTGACCCGGTGAAGCTGGGCTCGGCCCACCCGCGCAACGCGCCCTACCAAGCCTTCTTGGCGCAAGACGATTACCTGGTGATGGCCGCAGGCACGCAAAGCCTGTGGGAAACCGTGTGCAAGATATTGAAGAGTGAAGACTGGATTGCCGATCCGCGTTTTGCCAACACCGCGCTGCGCGCCAAAAATCAATTGGCGCTCAAAGCGTTGATTGAAGCGGTTTTGCAAGCCAACACCGCAGCGCACTGGATTGCGGCCTTCAGCCAGGCGGGCGTGCCGTGCTGCCCCATCAACCGCTACTCCGACGTGTTGGCCGACCCGCAAACAGAGGCGATGGAATGGGTGCAGCCCCTGCACATGGCGAACGGTCACGCCACGCACACGGTGGGCACACCGCTCAAGTTCAATGGGGCTGCCGCGCCCATTGCGCGCCGACCACCGCGCTTGGGAGAACACAACGCGGAAATTTTAGGGAGCCAGCCATGAGCTTGCCAACCCATGCGCCCACCGTGCTGATCAAGGTCGAACGCGACGGCCCCATCAAACGCATCACCATGAATCGCCCCGAAAAACGCAACGCCTTGAGCCTGAAGCTGGCCACTGAGCTGCTGCTGGAGGCGCAGCACAGTGAGACCGACGGCACGCGTTTGATCGTCTTGCGTGGCGAAGGCAAAGGCTTTTGCGCAGGCTTTGATTTCAGCCAGTTCCCCGACTGCACAGCGGGCGATCTGCTGTTGCACTTTGTGCGCATTGAACAGATGCTGCAAGCCTTTGCGCATTCGCCCGTGGATACCCTGGCCTGCGTTCATGGGCAAACCATTGGCGCGGGTGCAGATCTGGCGCTGGCCTGCCGTCACCGCATTGGCTCGGCAGACACCCACATGATGTTTCCTGGCGCGCGCTTCGGCCTGGTGTTGGGCTCGCGGCGCTTGGCCGAGTGTGTGGGCGCTGATCGTGCGCAGGGCCTGATCGGCAGCGCCAACAAAATTGACGCCCAGCAGGCCCAAAACCTCGGTCTTCTCAACGAGGTGATTGAGCCAGAGGCTTGGCCTGTTTTTGAAGCCAAGGTGCTTGCCCACGTGCTTGCCACGCCGCCTGATGCGCGTTCCATGGTCTTACGCGCCACCCGGCGCGACACCCGCGAGCAAGACCTGCATGACCTCGTGCAATCCGGCGCGGCGTTGGACATCAAGGCGCGCTTGGCGGCTTATCTGGCCCAGGTGAAACCAAAAAAAACGGCACCCTAAGGTGCCGTCTGGCAGTTGAACCCTCGGTTCAGATTAAGCGGCTTTAGCGGCCTTCTTGGCAGCATCAACGGCTTGCTTGGACACAGCAGTGAAGTTTGCCTGAGCAGCTTCCACTGCTTTTTTGGCAGAAGCCTGGGCCGAATCAACGGCCTTTTGACCCGTGGTCAGCGCGTTTCTGAAAGCGGCCACAGCGGTTTCGGTACCGGCAGGTGCGTTCTTTTCCAGGTTCTCCACAGCGCTGTCAAAAGCTTGTTTCGCTTCAGCGACTTTGGCTTCAACGGTTTTGGTGAAGCCAGCGCCGCTGTCGGTCGCAATGGCTTGAACATGTTGGAAGTAAGCGGCAGATTTCTCAGCCACCGGCTTCAAAAAGGCCGATTGCAGGGCCAACAGGTCAGGGGCCGTCTTCACGCCCATGACAGCCTGCAGGTGGCTGAATGACTCGCCCAAAGCGGCTTTGGAGGCAGCCATGTTCAGCTCAACCAGCTTCTCCACACCAGCGTAAGCCTGGGTGGCTGCGCCTTCGAGAGCTTGCAAGTTTTCTTTGTTCGATGCGATGAATTGTTCAGCAGTGTTGTTCATGATGATGTCCTTAAGTTAAGTGAAAAAGTTGAGTGCCTTGCGCTATAAAAATCGATTTTAGATATTTATGTTGCAGTGCAGCATGGGGTCGAATTATAGGGATAACCCGTGGTCATGCAAGCAATTTTGTTGCATTGCAGCAAAATTAGAGATGCAGGCCTAAATTTGAAGTACTCATTACTTTCGTTGAGCACCTGCTCCAGGTTTCCCGCCTCCTGCGCATGCGCAAAATCATGCTCCAGCCCGGTGGAGTTTTGAGCATCCACAACCATGTGGATCGCCCTGTCATCACCTACTTGCTGCAAGGGCAGATGACCTATCACCAAGAAGGCAAGCCGGATCTGGTGGCCAACCCCGGCGATGGCTTCGCCGAAGGACGCGACACAGCCCATTGGGGCGAGAGCACGGGCAAAGTCCCTGCGGTGTGGGTGGCGGTGGATATTCCGAAGTCTTGAGCTTGAGATGCAGCGAAATGTTCAGGGATGCTGCTCATGCAACTCACAACCCAAGTTCGCTGTGTGAACCCAGTCGAACGAGTTGCAAAACGTCATCAGTAGATTTTCTGTAAATCAGCACCAAATCTGGTTTGACGTGGCAGTCCCGGTGGTCCTTCCAGGTGCCTGTCAGTGCATGGTCGCGGTGTTTTTCTGCAAGCGGTTGATCGTTGACCAATGCAGTGACGATGGCGACGAAATCTCCTTGAAGCGTTTGCCGCTGTGGGCCTTTGGCTTCACGTTTGAAGTCGCGTCTGAACTGGCCGGTCTGTTCAATCGTCCGCATTCAGGTCTGCCATCAAGTCTTCCACGGTGGCGAACGACTTCAGACCGCCACGGCGCGCTTCTTTCATCGCCGCAATGGTCACGGCGTTGGGCACCAGTGGCTCAAATGGCAATGCCTTCTCGTGGGCGATGCGGGTCAGCATGATGCGAAAAGCGTCCGACACGGTCAAACCCATCGCAGCCAGTACGGCGCTGGCCTCTTCTTTGATGTGTTCGTCGATTCGAGCGCGAACAACGGCATTTGCAGACATGGACATTCCCCTTTGAATAGTGAGCTACATTGTAGCCCATTGGCGCAATATGCGGCTGTCGAGGAACACCGCAGCCGTGCCATCGGGCATCAGGCGCTCCAGGCGCTGTAGCGCCACCCACACCTCTTTGAGCTTGACCGGACACAGCGCAAACCGCCGCCACCAGCTCACGGGCCACCTGTTCCAGGGCCGCTTCAAAGCCATCCTGGTGGACAGCGACAGCTACCTGCTGGAAGTCTGTCGTTATGTTGACCTCAACCCGGTACGCGCCAACATGGTCGATCGTCCCGATGCCTACCGCTGGAGCAGCTACCGAGCTCTGGTCGGTCTGGACGCCCAGCCAGACTGGCTCGACGTAAATTCTGTCCATGAACAAGCGGCCACCGGCAAAAGCGCCGCGGAAGCGGGCATGAAATAGGCAGAATTCGTATCCGAAGGCAAAGGAGTCCAGTTGTACCTCCGGCAGCAAATTTACCTGGGTGACGATGACTTCATAGCCCGCATGCAAAAACATGCCGGGCTTGATGCTCAAGACGCGACCCGGCCGGGCGTGCGACGCAAAGCAAACGTCAGCAAAATCCAGTCCAGCGCGCCAGCTCTGGACAGTGATATCAGGCGCTACTCAGAAATCGAGCACAAAAGCAAAGCAGAACGAAACCAGAATATAGCCACTGCTTTTTACCGGGGAGGGCATACGCAAACAGCCATCGCGTTGGCGTTTGCAGTATCGAGTTCCACAGTCAGCCGGATTATTAATGAGTTTGAAAATGGAGGGTGAGTATGGGTATGGGGTCAGTAGTGTCCCAACGTTCTTCAGAGGAGAGCGAGCTGATTGGGCTCGAAATCCGTGTCTGAATCCGTTGAGGGTGGGGTAAGTAGTTGATTTATAGGGATAGTTTCAAACATGGACAAGCTCAGGATTTGTAGGATTTCATACAGGCTGTGAT
>JAYVPU010000009.1:0-12362 GCA_043757205.1 Comamonadaceae bacterium
AAAAGCGACTCTACGGCTCCTTCCATTAGCGAATGCCGAAGAATGACAAGACAACGATGATGATGACGACTGCGCCAACCAGGTAGACGAGGCTGTTCATGGAGTGCTCCTTTGTGGAACTTCAGACCGAGGGCCGCAGCCCGGCGGACCTGGAGACCATCGTCAACCAGGCCGGCATCTCGGCCGTGCAGACGGGCAGCATGATCGATGCCGACACCTTGATGACGGCCGCCGAGCGCGTGCTGGTGGGCAACGTCAACCTCCACACCACCCAGGATCGCGAGCGCGACCGCTACGTCATTGCCGTGCACGAATGGGGCCACTTTCTGGTCGACCTGGCGCACGAACGCCAGCTGCCCAACAGCAACTGGGAGCAAATTCTGGCCAACATGAAAACCATCAAGATTTCACTCAAGGCCAATCCGCGCACCAACGCGCTGGGCTTCGTCTTTCACAAGCAGGGTGTCAACCTGCTCAAAACCAAGAGCGACATCGAGCACGACGTGCGCGTGTTGCTGGGCGGCATGGCCAACGAGGAACTGTTTTTTGGCGAGGAAGGAACCACCAACGGTGCCCACAACGACATCACCCGCGTGACGCAGATGTTGCACCACGCCGTGGGGGAGATGGGCATGTACCGTAAAACCCGACTGAACTTCGGGTCGCTGGCCAAGGACCGATCCGGCGGTGGCCGTGAACTGGATGAGGACACGCGCAGCCTCATGGAAGCTCAAAGTGAGCGCCTCTACAGCGAAACCAAGGCTGTGCTTCAGCCGCTCAAACCGCTGACCGAGCATCTGGTCGGCCGGTTGCTGCAGCTTGGAGAAATGGGTCTGGCTGAAGTGTTGTCAGAGATACGCAGCTTCGAGGCGCCGCAAGCTTGACACCTGTGCGTTGGCACACATACAAACACAATAAACCGGACTACATTGGGGCTAAGTCGCCATGGTGTCGACACGCGGCCAAAGTGCTGCCCCTCATAAATGCGGATGTTTGTATGAAACAAATGGGCTTGTTGCGCCAACGATCCATCGAGAGGCTCACGTCGCAGCACGCAGAAAAAATGGCCGATGCAGCGGTTGAACTGTGGAGGCAACTGGCCATCCAAATCATCGCGATTGTGGGTGTCGGTGGGTTTGACTCTCTGTATGCCAGAAGTCTGTACCTGGCCAAGGACCAGTACCCCTGGCTCACGGCGGGCGCGGCGCCCCCACAGGTCGAGCATCGGTTCGCAAGCTTGGAGGCCAGCCTCAAAGGCGCAACGCCGGAGCTTGCCAGCTCCGCCAACCGCCAGCTGTTGACCCTCTTCACTGATACCTTGGCTTCGTTGATAGGCGAGCCACTGACGGAGCGCCTATTGGATTCGGCCTGGGGTAACCACGCTTTGTACAAGGCGGGCAAGGATGTAAAAAATGAAGAGCAAAGTCACCATACTTAAGACGGGAGTACCGGGCCTGGACGACTTGCTCGGCGGCGGGCTACCGGAATTTTCTTTCAACCTGATTGCGGGCACGCCGGGCAGCGGAAAAACCACCCTCGCGCACCAGATCATGTTTGCGTCGGCCAGTCCGACGCACCGCGCCCTGTATTTCAGCGTGCTTGGGGAGTCGGCGTTGAAGATGCTGCGCTACCAGCAGCAGTTTGCGTATTTTGATGTCGCCAAAGTCAACCAATCGATCCGCTTTGTGAGCTTGTCTGCCGACGTGCTGGAGGGCAATCTGGAGCAGGTGCTGGCGCGCATTGCTGATGAGGTGCAGGCCTATGGCCCCAGCCTGGTGTTTGTGGATTCGTTTCGCTCAGTGGTGAAGGTCGGCCAACAAGTCGACCCGTGGGCATTCGGACTGCAGCAGTTTGTGCAGCAACTCGGCATGCTGATGTCGAGCTGGATGGCCACCACATTTTTGGTGGGTGAATACGTGGCGGCGGAATCGCAGACGAGCCCGATCTTTGCGATGGCCGATGGCATTCTTTGGCTGTCGCAAAACATGCAACGCAACTCCATGGTGCGCAAGATGCAGGTGGTGAAGATACGGGGCCAAGCCCAGGCCCCAGGTTTGCACACCTTTCGCATCAGTGAGCGCGGCATTCAGGTGTTCCCGCGGGCGATTGTCAAGCAGGGTGTGGAGTTTGAATCGGTGGCCAAGGAGAGCCCCGCAGCGACCCGGGTTCCGATGGGCACCCGGGCCTGGATGACATGCTGGGCGGGGGCCTGCCAGCTGGTTACTCCCTGCTGGTGGTCGGTCCGTCGGGCTCCGGCAAAACCATATTGGCCACTGAATTTTTGGCCGAAGGCACACGCCGGGGGGAGGCCGGTGTGATTGCGGCGTTTGAAAAAAGTCCGAGCCAGCTGCTGGGCAATATGAAGCTCTATTCGATGATCCAGGCCAAGCAGGTGGGGGTGATCGATACCCGCTCTCTGGACTTGTCCATTGACGAAACCCTGCACGACCTGATTGAGATGATTGACCGCATGCAGGCCAAACGCGTGGTCATCGACTCTTTGTCCGGATTCGAGCTGGCCTTGGCGCCCGAGTTCAGCGAAGACTTTCGTGGGTCGCTGTACCGGATGGTGGCCGAGTTGACGGGCATGGGGGTGACCATTTTGATGACCTCCGAACTGGAGGACCGCTACACCGATTTGCGCTTCAACCCCTTTGGCAGTGCCTTTCTCGCGGACGCGATTGTCGTGCAGCGCTACGTCGAAATCGACGGCCAGTTCAAACGCGCCATTTCGGTCGTGAAAGTGCGCGGCAGCGCCCACAGCAAGGAGATTCGTTTGTTCGACATCAGTGCAGAAGGTATTGCGATTGGGCCGGCCCTGGCCGGCTATGTCGGCATCATGACGGGCAGCCCGCGTACTGGAGGGGACCATGCAAAAACATGATGCGCCTAGTGCGTCTGGTGCATTGCAGGGAGGTGAGCGGAAAAACTCAGACGCGGACCATAAAGTGACGCTGATGAGCCGCGAAAAATTGGTCGCGGTGCGCGAAGACACCGTCCTGGTACGCGAAAGCGCCACGCAGACGCGGGAGGGGGAATCCCAGGTGCGAGAAGAGGCGGCCACCGCGCGTGAGGCCGACATTCGCACGGCGCAGGATGCGTTTCAAGCCACATCGGCGGTTCAAATGGACCTCTTGAAGCAAGCCAATGCACACCTGGTCATCGCTTCCATTGATGCCATCAAGCTGACCGAAGAGGTCGAATCGGCCAAGGTCAAGCTGGACTATTTGGCGCACCACGATGGGCTCACGGGCTTGCCCAACCGCATGCTGCTGCAAGACCGGCTGGGCCAAGCCATCGAGGTGGCCCGTCGCCAGGGCGGACAACTGGCGGTGCTGTTCATGGATCTGGATCGTTTTAAGCACATCAACGACTCCCTGGGGCATGAGGTGGGCGACCAGCTACTGAAATCCGTGGCCCAGCGGCTGGTGGCCTGTGTGCGCCATTCGGATACGGTCAGTCGTCAGGGTGGCGACGAATTTGTTCTGCTGCTGTCCGCGGTGGAGCATGCCGAAGATGCGGCGCAGTCCGCGCAAAAGGTCCTGACGGCGCTGGCGCAGCCCCACCACATCGACGGCCATGATCTCCACATCAACGTGAGCATTGCCATCAGCATTTACCCGGAGGATGGCCAGGATGTGGGCACCCTGCTCAAATGCGCCGACACGGCGATGTACCACGCCAAAGAAAACGGACGCAACAATTTCAAATTTTTCGAGCAGGAAATGAATGCGCGGGCCGTTGCCCGCCAGGCCATAGAAGCCAGTTTGCGCCGTGCATTGGAGCGCCAGGAGTTTGTCCTGTACTACCAGCCAAAAATTGACCTGAACAGCGGTGCCATGGTGGGGGTCGAAGCCCTCATTCGGTGGCAGCATCCACAACGCGGCCTGCTGGAACCCATGGAGTTTGTGCCCATCGCCGAAGACTGTGGACTGATTCGGCCGATTGGACACTGGGTGTTGCGGGAAGCCTGTCTGCAGGCCCAGGCGTGGCTGCGGGCGGGTTTGCCTCCCCTTGTCGTGTCCGTCAATACCTCAGCGCTGGAGTTTCGGGCCGACGATTTTTTGGCGAATCTGCGCACGACGCTGGAAGAGACGCGTTTGGAGCCCCGTTATCTGGAAATAGAGCTGACCGAAAGTGTGCTCATGCGCGACGCGGAGTCGGCGGACTCGGTGTTGCTTTCGATCGCAAAATTGGGCGTCAAGCTGGCGATCGACGACTTTGGCACCGGGTACTCCAGTCTGAGCTATCTGAAACGGTTTCCGATCGATACGCTGAAGATTGACAAATCGTTTGTGAACCAAATGACCAGCAATGCCGACGATGCAAGCATTGTCAATGCCGTCATCAGCTTGGGCAAAAGTCTGCGCCAGCGCATCATCGCCGAAGGGGTGGAAACGTCTGAGCAACATGCCAGTCTCCTGGCACTGCATTGCGATGAAGGCCAGGGCTATTATTTTGGCCGCCCGGTGGTTGCGGCGGAACTGGCCACCTTGTTGCAGACCTGGCCCGTCCGCACCGCCCCCCCAAACCCATGCCGCTGAGTGTTGCGGCCAGTGGGACGGTGTTGCGACGAATCCTCACGGCCTGTCACAAGCGAAAACCGGTCAATTAAAGCGACTCCCCCAGCATCTCCGCATATTCCCCAGCCGTCGCAATCCGCGGATTGGTCTTGTGGCAATGATCGGCCAGCGCACCGGCAATGATCTTGTCAAACCAGTCACGCTGCACGCCCATCGCAGCCAAGCCGCTGGGCAGGCCCAAACGAGCGTTCATGTCTTCAATCGCTTCGGGGATGTCGCCGCCAGAGGCCAAGCCCATGGCGTGGGCCATGCGTTGCAGGCGGTGCTCTTTTTGGATCGACTCGGCTGACGCATTGAAGCGCACCACGGCGGGCAGGAACATGGCGTTCAAGGTGCCGTGGTGCAGGCGCGGATCCACGCCGCCCAGGCTGTGGCTCAAAGAGTGCACGCAACCCAGGCCTTTTTGAAACGCCATCGCCCCTTGCATGGAGGCGCTCATCAGGTTCAAACGCGCTTCGCGGTCGCTGCCGTCTTGGGTGGCACGCTCGATGTGCGTCCAGGCGCGCGCCAGGCCGTCCAGGCCAATGCCGTCGGCGGGTGGGTTGAAGGCCGGGGCCATGAAGGTTTCCATGCAGTGGGCGATGGCGTCCATGCCGGTGGCGGCGGTCAGCAGGGGCGGCAAGCCCAGGGTGAGTTCGGGGTCGCAAATGGCGGCTTTGGGCACCAGGTGCCAGGAGTGAAAACCGAGCTTGCGGTGGTCGTCCACGATGAGGATGGCCCCGCGTGCCACCTCGCTGCCCGTGCCGCTGGTGGTGGGCACGGCGATGATGGGGGCCACGCGCTCGGTGATGCGCGGCGAGCCGCCTTCAATCGTGGCGTAGGTTTTTAGCGGGCCTTCGTGTGTGGCGGCAATGGCCACGCCCTTGGCGCAGTCAATGGAGGAGCCACCGCCGACCGCAATCAGACCGTCGCATCCATTGGCCAGGTACATCTGCGCCGCTGCGCGCACGGCAGCCTCGGTCGGATTGGAAGGGGTTTGGTCAAACACGGTGACGGGCAAGCCGGGCAGGGCGGCTAGCGCTTTTTGCAGCACGCCTGCGGCCTTGACACCTGCGTCGGTGATGACCAAGGGGCGGCTGATGCCGATGCGTTCGCACTCTTGCTTGAGCAGCTTCACAGCGCCAAATTCAAACTGGATTTGGGTAACGTAGTAGATGAGGGACATGGCGGTCTGCGGTGTAGGATGAAGCCCCCACTTTAGCCGAGACCAGCACAACATGACCCGAGACGACTTCCGCTTCTTTCACCGCCTGCGTGTGCGTTGGGCCGAGGTGGATCTGCAAAAAATTGTCTTCAACGCCCACTACCTGATGTACTTCGACACCGCCATCACCGACTACTGGCGGGCCTTGGCCTTGCCGTATGAGGCGGCCATGCACCAGTTGGGCGGCGACCTGTATGTGAAGAAGTCCAGCCTGGTGTTCCACGGTTCGGCGCGCTTTGATGACCAGCTCGATATCGGCCTGAAGTGCGCGCGCATTGGCAACTCGTCCATGAGCTTTGTCGGCGGCATTTTTCGGGGCCATGACTTGCTGTTGACCTGCGAGTTGATTTATGTGTTTGCCGACCCAGCCACGCAAACCTCCAAGCCGGTGCCACAAGCGCTGCGCGATGTGCTCAACGGCTTTGAGGCGGGCGAGGCCATGGTCACATTGCAAATCGGTTCGTGGCGGAATTTGGCCGCAGCCGCGCGGCCCGTGCGCACTGAGGTGTTTTTGCAGGAGCAGCGGGTTCCCGTGGACATGGAGTGGGACGATGATGACGAAACCGCCCTGCACGCCGTAGTCATCAACCGCCTGGGTATGCCCCTGGCCACAGGGCGCTTGTTGCCTGCGGTGTCAGGCACGGCCCGCGTTGGCCGCATGGCCGTGAGCCGGGTGTTGCGTGGTTCAGGGCTGGGGCGAGAGATTTTGCAGGCTTTGATGAAGGCCGCTTCACAACGCGGTGATCAAGCCGTGATGCTGCACGCCCAGCGCAGCGCGGAGGGCTTTTACCGCCGACTCGGTTTTGTGGCACAGGGTGAGCCGTTTGACGAGGCGGGTATCGCGCACATTGAGATGGTCAAAGCCCTGTGAATCACAGGTCGGTGCCTCAGATGTCCGCGAGCAATTCGTAGGGCAAGGGCAGCAGCGCCAGCACCGGCCCGTTGGCCTGGCCGAGTCGCAAGCCAGGGCCATCCACAGCGCTGGTTTGCATAGAAACAATCGCGTCAAACCCACCCTGCGGGGCCGCTGCTGCTTGCGCCACGAGGCCACAGGGTTGATCGGGCTCGGCGCTGTCAAACACCTCATCACCGGCTTTCAACGCTGAGTCGCAATGCACGATGTAGGCGCGCCGTTTGAGCGTGCCGCGAAACTGGCTGCGCGCCACCACCTCTTGGCCGGGGTAGCAGCCTTTTTTGAAGTTCACGCCACCGACTGATTCATAGTTGAGCATTTGCGGCACAAAGGCCTCAAAGATGGGTTGCGTCACGGTGGCAATGCCACTGCGCACTTCGCCCCATTGCCAGGCCTCAGTGCTGAGCGTTTCGCCAACGGGTAGCGATTCACCCACAGGCGCAATCCAGAGCGCGCGAAGCGTACCGTCTGCCGGGTACAGATGAACCACGGTTTGGGTGCCAATATCGCCCTTAGACCAAGCAGAATTTGCATGGCCAGCTATTTTTTCAATAGCATCTCCGGCTAGGCCGAGCAAAGAAAAATCGTCACTCGCATCGCTCAGCTTGACCTTGGCACGCATCACGAACATGGACAGGCGCTTGAGCGTTTGCGCCAGCAGATCGCGGCTGCACACCAGCAGGATGTCGGTGGGGTTGCGCTTGAAGCCGATGAAGCTGGCCTGCATGCGCCCTTTGGCCGAGCAAAACCCGGCGAGTCGCGCTTCGCTCAGGCCGAGCAGGACAAAGTCTTGCGTGAGCTGACCTTGCAAGAAGGAGGCGGCGTCTTCGCCCGCGACGCGAATGAGGCCCAGATGGGGCAGGGGGGCGATACCGTTGAGTGTGGGGTTCATGGGGTGAATTATCATCGCCACTCCATTTCATGAGGGGCCTCAGGGCTGAATGACGCTGTGCGAATCTGGGCTATTCGATTGGTCGTGTTTTTCTTGGTGGCCAGCGTGCTGCTGGGATCGGCATGCCTGTGGTGGGTGAACCAGCCGCTGGGCTTGGCCCGCGACCCGGTGGACGTGGCGATTGAACCCGGCACCTCGCCTCGGGGCGTGGCCCACCTCGTAGCCGAATCCGGGGTGCAGATCAATCCGACCTTCCTGTACTGGGTGTTCAGGCTCTCCGGTCGTGCGCGTGAGATCAAGGCGGGCAGCTATGAAGTGGGGCAGGGCACCACGCCTTATTCGCTGTTGCGCAAGCTGGTACGGGGTGATGAGACATTGAGAGCGATCACGCTGGTGGAGGGCTGGAACTTTCGCCAACTGCGCGCAGCTTTGGCCAAAGCCGAAAACATCCAACCCGACACCTTGGGCCTGACCGACAGCGCCATCATGGACAAGCTGGGCCGCCCGGGCCTGCCCGCCGAGGGGCGCTTCTTCCCCGACACCTACAACTACGCCAAGGGAGCGAGTGATCTGGCCGTGCTCAAGCGGGCTTTGCGCGCCATGGACCAAAGCTTGGAGAAAGCCTGGAGCCAGCGTGCACAGGGCCTGCCGCTTAAATCGCCAGAAGAGGCCTTGACCCTGGCCAGCATTGTGGAGAAGGAAACCGGTCGCGCCAGTGACCGGGCCATGATTGCGGGCGTCTTCAACAACCGGCTGCGCATTGGCATGCTCTTGCAGACCGATCCGAGCGTGATTTACGGGCTGGGTGAGCGCTTTGACGGCAATTTGCGCAAGCGCGACTTGCTGGCCGACACGCCGTGGAACACCTACACCCGCGCGGGCTTGCCCCCCACGCCGATTGCCATGCCGGGCAAGGCCGCTTTGCTGGCCGTCGTGCAACCGGCCACGACCAAGGCGCTTTATTTTGTGGCGCGGGGCGACGGCAGCAGCCAGTTCAGCGCCACGCTGGATGAACACAACCGTGCAGTCAACAAGTTCCAACGTGGACAATGAGCCCATGACACGACGCATGACAGGACTTTTCATCAGCTTTGAAGGCATTGACGGTGCGGGCAAATCCACGCACATCGAAACGTTGGCGCAGGCCTTTCGCGCGCAGGGCAAGACGGTTTTTCTGACCCGTGAGCCCGGGGGCACACCACTGGCCGAAGTCTTGCGCACGCTGGTGCTGAATGAACCGATGGACGCCATGACCGAAGCCCTGCTGGTGTTTGCTGCGCGGCGCGACCACCTTAAACAAAAAATTGAACCCGCCCTGGCGCGTGGTGAGGTAGTGCTGTGTGACCGCTTTACCGATGCGACGTTTGCCTACCAGGGCGGCGGTCGCGGCTTTGATTTGACGGTGCTCTCCACTCTGGAGCACTGGGTGCAGGCCATCGGCGAAACCTCTAAAACGACCATTCTCCAGCCTGACTTGACGCTCTGGTTTGACCTGAACCCCGCCTTGGCGGCTGAACGGCTGGCCGGTGTCCGTGTGCCCGACAAGTTTGAGTCGCAGCCGGTTGAATTCTTCAGCCGCGTGGCCAAGGCTTATGGCCAGCGCATGGCCGAGCAGCCTGCGCGTTTTGTGCGCATTGAAGCGGCTAACCCGCGTGAAACCGTCAGCCAAGACGTCATGCGTGCCCTGCAACACAAGGGCTATCTGGCATGAGCGATTCAACCGACGAGCGCGCCGCGCCGCCCATGCCCTGGGTGGTCGAGCAGACTCAGCCGTTGCTGGCGCAGCGCGGACATGCCTGGCTGCTGCAAGGGCCGTCGGGTCTGGGGCAGTACCACCTGGCCTTGGCGATGGTGCGCGCCTGGTTGTGCGAGAACCCCAGTGAGCACGGTGCTTGCGGCGCGTGCGCCAGTTGCCATGCGATTGACGTGCGCACCCATGCAGACCTGTGCGTGCTGATGCCGGAGACCGTGATGGAAGCGCTGGCCTGGCCTTTGAGCGAAAAAGCACAGGCCGACATCGACAGCAAGAAGCGCAAACCCAGCAAAGAAATACGGGTCGAGGCCATGCGCGATGCGGTGGAGTTCTCGCAGCGCACCAGCGCACGCGGGCGCGGCAAGGCGATGCTGGTGTTCCCTGCGGAGCGCATGAACAACATCACCGCCAATACCCTGCTCAAGACGCTGGAAGAGCCGCCTGGCGACATGCGTTTTGTCTTGGCCAGCGAAGCCGCTCACCAGTTGCTGCCCACCATCCGCAGCCGTTGCCTGGGTCACGCCATGCAGTGGCCGGATGAAGCGGCCTCGCTGGACTGGCTTCAAACCCAAGGCGTGAGCGCGGGCGATGCCGCCACACTGTTGCGTGCGGCGGGGGGGCGTCCTGAAGACGCTTGGCGTTTTGCGGCCTCAGGCCGAGACCCCAAGAGCTGGCGCTTGTTTCCCAAAGCCATGCTGCGAGGCGATGTGAGCTTGCTCAAAGACTGGAGCCCCGCCCAGGCCTTGGATGCTTTGCACAAGCTGTGTTACGACCTGTTGGCCATCAAGTCAGGCGCGTTACCCCGGTTTTTTGATACTGCTGACCTGCCAGCCAGCGCGTCTGGGGTCACATGGGCGGTGTTGACGGCCTGGGGGCGTGATTTGGCGCAAGCCAGCCGGACGGTTGAACACCCTTTCAACCCAGGGTTGATGCTCGAAGCCATGGTGAGTCGTGCTTACATTGTTTTGAATAAACCGAATTAAACTCAATCGCTTGCGTTTGATCTATGACCGAAACAAAATCCACCCCCCCACGCCCCAGCGTCATTCAGTTGGTCATTAAGGAAAAGTCTGCCTTGTACGCGGCCTACATGAATACGTTCACCGAGGGCGGCATTTTCATTCCCACCACGCGGGATTACCGGCTGGGTGACTTTGTGTACGTCTTGCTGACCTTGCCCGATGACCCACAGCGTTATCCTGTCGCGGGCAAGGTGGCTTGGGTGACGCCGGTCAAGGCGTCGGGTGGACGCACGCAAGGGGTGGGTATTTTGTTCCCCAAAGACGAAAAATCACGCATACTCAAAGCCAAGATCGAAGAAATTTTGAGCTCACACCTCTCGGCTGACCGCTCCACGCAAACCATTTAACGCGGGTGTTGAGGCCATGTTTACCGATTCCCACTGCCACTTGAGTTACCCCGAACTCAAAGTCGATCTGCCGCGCATTCGGGTGGCCATGGCTGAGGCCCAAGTCACGCGTGCCCTGTGCATCTGCACGACGCTGGAAGAATTTCCGCAAGTGCATGAATTGGCCACCACGTATGACAATTTTTGGTCCACCGTTGGCGTGCACCCCGACAACGAAGGTGTCACCGAGCCCTCTCTGGACGATCTGCTGACCCGTGGCCGACTGCCTCGTGTGGTGGGTATCGGTGAGACCGGCCTGGACTATTACCGCCTGGGGGAGCGCACGGTGGCCGACATGGAGTGGCAACGCGAGCGTTTCAGAACCCATATCCGCGCGGCCCAGCAACTGGTCAAGCCGCTGGTTATTCACACCCGCAGTTCATCGAGCGACACGCTGGCGATTTTGCGAGAAGAGGGTGAAGTGGGTTCTGAAGGTTCAGCCGGTGGCGTGTTCCATTGCTTTACCGAAACCGCAGCAGTGGCACGGGCGGCACTGGATTTGGGTTTCTACATTTCGTTCTCCGGCATCCTGACTTTCAAGAATGCACAGGACTTGCGCGATGTGGCCAGTTTTGTCCCTCTGGACCGCATGTTGATTGAGACCGATAGCCCCTACTTGGCCCCCGCGCCGCATCGGGGAAAAACCAACAATCCGTCGTATGTGCCTTTGGTGGCGCGCCAGATCGCCGAGTTAAGGCAGTGCACCATTGAGGCCGTGGCGCAGGCGACCAGCCACAATTTTGATGCTTTGTTTACGGGTGTTTTGAATTGAAACGCGGCCTGAGATCAGCGGCTTGCCTTGTCATTTTGATGGGCTATTCCTGGGCAATGGCAGGTTCTTTCGATGATTTTTTCATAGCCCTCAAGAACGACGATGAGAAGTTGATGAGCCAGCTTCTCCATCGTGGGTTTGATGTCAACACCCTCAACCCTGAAGCTGAGCATGGCTTGTTGCTGGCCATTCGCGAACCCTCACCCAAGGTGACGTCGCTGCTTTTGGCCACAGAAAAAATTGACATCAATTCACGCAACCGTAACGACGAGACTGCGCTCATGCTGGCGTCCATCAAGGGCCAGACGGCCTTGGCCAGGCTGTTGATTGACAAGGGTGCAGACGTTAACAAACCCGGTTGGGCACCACTGCATTACGCATCGACCTACGGGCATCTTGAGTTGATGCACTTGCTGCTGGAGCATCACGCCTACATTGACGCGGCTTCCCCCAACGAGAGCACGCCTTTGATGATGGCCGCGATGTATGGCACAGTTTCTGCCGTGAAGCTGCTGCTGGAAGCGGGCGCAGATCCCATGCTGCGCAACACACAAGGTTTGACCGCGTTGGATTTTGCAGAAAAAGCCAATCGCTCCGATTCAGCGCACATCCTTGCAGCGTTCATGCGCGCGAACCAACCTAAAGCGGCTGAAGCCAAAGAAATCGAGCCCAAAGATTCAAAGTGGGGGCTTTAGCGCAGGCTGAGCGCGAAGGGCAAGCTGACCATACCCAATAGCGTAGAGACCGTGACCAAGCTGGCCACATAAGCCCCGTCGTAGCCCATGCGCGAGGCCAAGACATAGGCGCTGGAGGCGGTGGGTAGAGCAGAAAATGCCA
>JAYVPU010000010.1:0-3140 GCA_043757205.1 Comamonadaceae bacterium
TTTCGTAAATCAATGGGGCTGATTGTCGGACATTGTGACTGCGAAGGAGAGCACTTGCCCTCACGTTACGATGCACTCATGCCCGGCACACTTCGTCAATCCACCAACACCCACCGCCTGATTTTTCCGACTTTGCTGGCTTGGGTTGTCGGCACGGCCTTGCAGTTGCAGCAGGTCGAATTGTGGACGGGCGCGGTCTATGCGGGGTGGATGGGTTTTGCGCTGTTGCTGCTGATTGGGCAATCTTTGCGATCTGTGACCTTGGGGTGGCGCACGGTTGCTGTGGTGATGGCCATGACGCTGCTGGGCTTTGCTCTCACCGGTTGGCGCGCCAGCAGCTTTATCGAGCACACCTTAAGCCCTGCGCTGGAAGGGCGCGACATCACCGTCACCGGCGTGGTGGTGGCCATGCCACAGCGTCATGAAGGGGGGTTGCGTTTTCGGCTGGAGCTGGAGAGCGCGCAGATGAGCGACCAAGCCGTGCAACTGCCCCGGCGTCTTGACTTGGGTTGGTACAAGGCCGTGCGCGGCGGCAGCGGCCCGGTGGACGAAGCCCAGCGGTCACCGGCCACGCTCACGGCCGGAGACCGCTGGCAAATGACGGTGCGGCTCAAGGCCCCGCACGGTGGTCGTAATCCCCATGGGTTTGACTTTGAGCTTTGGCTGTGGGAGCAGGGCGTGCAGGCCACCGGCTATGTGCGCGCCGGGCCTAAAGATGCGGCCCCGCAGCGTCTGGCGCAGACGTGGGCGCACCCGGTGGAGCGCTCGCGCCAGCGGGTGCGTGACGCAATCTTCGAGCGCCTGCTTCAGGGTGATGCGGACGACCCGCAAGGCTTGCGTCAACGCACCCGCCAGGCCGGTGTGGTGGCCGCGCTGGTGGTGGGTGACCAGCAGGCGATTGAGCGCGCCGATTGGGACGTGTTCCGGGCTACCGGCGTGGCGCATTTGATGAGCATCTCGGGCTTGCATGTGACGATGTTTGCCTGGGTGGCGACGGGGCTGGTCGGCTGGCTGTGGCGGCGCTCCCCCCGCGCCTGTCTGAGCTTGCCTGCCCCGACAGCGGGTCTGTTGGGTGGGTTACTGCTGGCGGCGAGTTATGCCGTGTTCAGCGGCTGGGGCGTGCCCTCGCAGCGTACGGTGTGGATGTTGGCCACGGTGGCCTTGTTGCGCCTGTCCGGGCGGCACTGGCCCTGGCCGCTGGTGTGGATGCTGGCCTGCGCCGTGGTGGTGGCGCTGGACCCGTGGGCTTTGTTGCAGGCTGGCTTCTGGTTGAGCTTTGTCGCGGTGGGTGTTTTATTTGCTACAGATTCAGGAGCTACTTACGCTAGTAAACAGGGCGTTACAGCCAGAGTAACATCTTTTTTTAGAGAGCAATGGGTGATCACGTTGGCGCTCACGCCACTCACCCTGCTGCTGTTCGGGCAGGTTTCGCTGATCGGTTTGGTGGCTAACGCGTTGGCCATTCCCTGGGTCACGCTGGTGGTCACGCCGGTGTCGCTGGCCGGGGTGCTGTGGGCCCCGTTGTGGGACGTGGCAGCGGGTGCGGTGCAAGGTTTGAACTGGGTGTTGGCAGGTATGGCCGTTTTGCCGCTGGCCACGGTCTCGGTCGCCCAAGCGCCGCTGTGGGCGGGCGTGGTTGGCTTGCTGGGCGGGCTGTTGCTGGCCATGCCCTTGCCGCGACATCTCAGGCTGGTCGGTCTGCCGCTGTTGCTGCCCGTGCTGTTGTGGCAAGCACCGCGCCTGGCCGAGGGGCAGTTTGAGCTGCTGGCGGTGGACATTGGGCAAGGCAATGCGGTGCTGGTGCAAACGGCGCAGCATGCACTCCTGTACGACACTGGGCCGCGCTACTCCAGCGAGAGTGACGCCGGACACCGGGTGCTGGTGCCCCTGCTGCGCGCGCTGGATGTGCGGCTGGACCGTCTGGTGCTGAGCCACCGCGACAGCGACCACACGGGCGGAGCACCTGCCGTAATCGCCATGCAGCCGCAGGCTGATCTGTTGAGTTCCATTGAAGACGGTCACAGCTTGCAGGCGCTGCGCCCCGCTAAGCGCTGCGAGGCCGGGCAGACCTGGGCCTGGGACGGTGTTCAGTTTGACGTGCTGCATCCGCAGGCGCAAGACTACGAGGCCGACAAAACGCCCAAACCCAACGCCTTGTCTTGCGTGCTGCGCGTCTCCAACGGTACGCACACTGCGCTGTTGGTGGGGGATATTGAGGCGGCGCAGGAAGCTAGGCTGGTGACGCACTCCGTTCGCCCTGAGCTTGTCGAAGGGCTTCGACCCTTCGACAAGCTCAGGACAGGCCAGGCTCAGCCCGAACGGTTAACCGGCTTACAAGCCGACGTGCTGCTGGTGCCACATCACGGCAGCAAAACCTCCAGCACTACAGCCTTTTTGGATGCGGTGAACCCGAAACTCGCGCTGGTGCAGGCGGGCTACCGCAACCGCTTTGGTCACCCGGCCGCGCCGGTGATGGCGCGCTACGCTGAGCGAGGTATTCAGGTGATTGATTCCGCTCACTGCGGCGCGGCGCAGTGGCGTTCAGTCCAGCCGCAAGGGGTGGTGTGCCAGCGCGAGCAGGGCAGGCGGTACTGGCATCACCTTGTGCCCTGAGTTGAGACCTTTGAGCTGCCCTGGTTCAAGGCGCCAATGCCGCCTTGACCGCTGCCGACACCTGCCCCATCTCGGCCTTGCCCGCCAGCTTGGCTTTAGCAGCGCCCATCACCTTGCCCATGTCGCCAGGGCCGCTCGCGCCTAGAGCGACGACGATGGCTTTGACCTCGGCCAGCACTTCGTCCGCGCTCAAACGGGCGGGCAAATAAGCTTGCAGCACGACGATCTCAGAAGCCTCTTTGTCGGCCATGTCTTTGCGGTCGGCCTTGGTAAAGGCCTCGATGCTGTCTTTGCGCTGCTTGATGAGCTTGTCCACGATGGCGACCACCATCGCGTCGTCCAGCACCACGCGCTCGTCCACTTCCTTTTGCTTGCAGGCGGCCAGCAGCAGGCGGATGGTGCCCAGGCGCTCGCTGTCTTTGGCGCGCATGGCCGTTTTCATGTCGTCAGTGATTTGGTCTTTCAGTAGCATGGTGGGTGTCCTGATGCGGTGGGGCTATTGGGTCAGTCTCAAAACAAGAAAGCCC
>JAYVPU010000011.1:0-3131 GCA_043757205.1 Comamonadaceae bacterium
TGCGAGATCACCGTGCTGGCTGAGAAAGCAGGCATCCCGCGCCATGTGTTTTTGGAGAGCATCAACGACTCGGTGCTGGGCTCCATGTACACGCGCTACAAAACGCCGGTGCTCACCAACCTGTCGTTTGAGAACGTGACGTTCACGCCCAAACTCTTGCTCAAGGACATGGACTTAGGCATGGCCGCCGCCAAGACCTATGGCGTGCCCATGCCCGCCGCTGCGGCTACGCGTGAGAGCGTGGCGCGCATGGTCGGGCACGGGCATGATGACGTTGATTTCGCCATCCTCTTGAAAGAGACCGCCGCCGATGCGGGTTTGACGCTGGTGTCTGAAAACAAGGTCATCGACGACGGCTTGCAGTCGCAATAAAGTCACGACACAACCATGACCCGTACCCTCATTCGCGGCGCCAGCGTCATCACCATGGACGCGCAGGGCGACTTGCCTTGCGCCGATGTGCTGGTGACGGGCAGCACCATCACCGCCATTGCACCCAACTTGCAGGTGGATGACGCGCAGGTGGTGGACGGCACTGGTTGCATCCTCATCCCCGGCCTCATCAACGCCCACATGCACACCTGGCAAACCGCGCTGCGTGGCGTTGCCGCCAACTGGACGCTGCTGGAGTACTTCAAGAACATGCACGCCGGTCTGGCCACGGTGTTTGAGCCGCAAGACCTGCATATCGCCACCTTGATGGGCGCGCTGAACCAGATCAACTGCGGCACCACCACGCTGGCCGACTGGTGCCACAACAACCGCACGGCTGAGCACAACGACGCGGCGATTGCCGGCCTACTCGAATCCGGCATCCGGGCTGAGTTTTTTCACGGCACACCCAAGCCCGACCCCCAGCCCGGTGAGCGCCCGTTTTGGGAAGTGTCGCACCCGCGTGCCGAGATCGAGCGCCTGCTGGCCAAACACCACGGCGCCGAGCTGCTGCGCGTGCATGCCGCCGTGCTCGGGCCGCACTATTCGACGCTGGAGGTGGCCCTGCATGATTTCCGTATGGCCAAGGAGCTGGGCATCATCGCCTCGCTGCACCAGGGCGGTGGGCCGGCGCGCACGCCCGAGGGCTGGGCCGTGCTGGAGGCTGAAGGCTTGCTCGGACCCCACGTCAACATCGTGCACGGCCATGCCTTGACGGATGCGCAACTCAAACGCTTTTGCGACTTGGGCATGAGCTTTTCTGCCGCTGCCGAGAGCGAGATGTCCCAAGGCCACGGCCACCCGATTACCGGCCGCTTGCTGGCGCTTGGCCACGCCCCCTCACTCGGCGTTGACTTGGAAAGCGTGATGAGCGGCGACATGCTGAGCCAGGCGCGCATCGCCCTGGGCATTCAACGCAGCTTGGACAACGTGGCGCACCGCGAGTTGCATGGCAGCATCCCTTCCACTTCGACCGTCACCACACGACAAGCCTTGTCTTGGGTCACGATCGAGGGCGCGAAGATGCTGGGCCAGCAACACCGCATCGGCTCACTGGCTGCGGGCAAGCAGGCCGATCTGGTGCTGATCCGTGCCAGTGACCTCAACATGCAGCCGGTGCATGACGCGGTCAGCAGCGTGGTGATGCAGACCTCGCTGGCCAATATCGACAGCGTGATGGTAGCCGGACGCTGGAAGAAGCGCCATGGCCAATTGCTCGGTGTGGACTTGGCCCCCAAGCTGGCGGCCTTGCAGGCATCAGGCGTCAAAATCACCCGGGCTTTGGGTTTGGGGAAGATTTGATTTTGCTATTAAATAAATAGCTGATTACGCTAGTGTTTATTGGTATGCAGCCATTTTTATCAATGAAATTTGGAGCGAAACGATGAAAAAATACCTCTTTCTCAGCGCGCTGTGCCTCAGCGGTGCGGTGCTGGCCCAGGCCTACCCCAGCAAGCCCATCAAGTTCATTGTTCCCTTCAGCGCGGGCAGTGTCACCGACATCGTGGCCCGCACCGTGGGTGACGCCATGGGCAAGAGCATGGGCCAGCCCATCGTGATCGAGAACAAGCTCGGTGCAGGCGGTACCATTGGCGCCGCTCAGGTGGCGCGCAGCGAGCCCGATGGCTACACGCTCTTGGTGCACTCCTCCGGCCACGCGTTGAACCCCGCGCTCTACCCCAACCCCGGCTACGACACACTCAAAGACCTGACCGGCATCACCACCCTGGCCGCCGTGCCCAATGTGCTGGTGGTTCATCCCAACAAGGGCTGGAAGTCGCAGGCCGATTTGGTGGCCGCCGCCAAGGCCAAGCCCGGCACCTTCAACTACGCCTCAGCCGGTGTAGGCAGCGCCACGCACATGAATGCGGAAATCTTCCGCATGCAGACCGGCATCGACGCGTTGCACGTGCCCTACAAAGGCACGCCGGACGCGATGAGCAACGTTATCGGTGGCTCTAACGACTGGTTCTTTGCGCCGCTGGCCTCGGCTCTGCCGCTCATCAAAGACGGCAAGTTGCAAGCGCTCTCGGTCAGCACCAAGGCGCGCGTAGCCACCTTACCGCAAGTGCCCACCAGTGTTGAGGCCGGTGTGCCGGGGTCTGACTACACCCTGTGGGTTGGCATGATTGCGCCCAGCGCCACGCCGCCCGCCATCATCAAAAAACTGCATGACGAGGCGCTCAAAGCGCTGGCCAGCCCTGAGACCCGCGAGCGCTTGGCCAAGCTCGGGGCCGACCCCTTCCCCATGAGCCCCGAGGCCTTCAACGCCTACATCAAGACCGAGATGGACACCGCCGCGCGCATTGCCAAAGCGGCCAACCTCAAAGCCCAATGAGTTCACACATTCACTTCATGGGCATGGGCAAGATGGGCCTGCCCATGGCCACGCACCTCAAGGCCGCAGGCCACGCCATCAGCGTGAGCGACCCCAGCGCGGCGCGCCAGTTGCTCGCCTATGAGCGTGGCCTGTCGGTGGCTGATGAGTTGAGCGCCGTGAGTGCCGAGCTGGCCGCTGCCGACTTTATTTTTTCGTCCCTGCCTGACGATGCCGCTTTGTTTGAGGTCGCCGCCCAAGTGGTGGACACCGCCCGGCGCGGCGCGATCTTTATCGACACCAGCACCGTGTCGCCCGCGGCCTCCAGCCAGGTGGCCGACCAGTGCCATGAAGCGGGGATCGAGTACCTGCGCTGCACCGT
>JAYVPU010000012.1:0-12217 GCA_043757205.1 Comamonadaceae bacterium
TGCTGTCGGGCTTTCCCGGGCTGGCGCAACTCGGCCTGTATGCCATTGCCGGACTGGTCGCGGCTGCCTTGGTGACCCGTTTCGTTCTGCCGCACCTGCTGCCTTTGAAGTTCCGAATTCACGACGTATCGGCTGTCGGAAACCTGCTATCCCGTTGGGTACAGCACGCCGCCAAACTGCGCTGGGGGGCGGCCCTCTTGTTGCTGCTGGCCTGTGCCGTTCTCGTCCAGCACCGCTCCAATTTGTGGAGCGAAAAAATCGCTTCGCTGAGCCCGGTGTCGCCAGCCGACGTGGCGTTCGACACCCGTTTGCGTGCCGACATGGGCGCGCCGGATGTGCGCTATCTGGTTGTAGTATCGGGTACCAGCCAGGAAGCTGTCTTGCACTCTTGCGGGCAGCTAGCCATGGTGCTGCAAACACAGGTCGAGCAGGGCGAACTCGCCGGATTTGAGAGCCCCAGCACTTACCTGCCCAGCATCGCAACGCAACGGGCACGGCAGGCCAGTCTGCCCGCTCCTGACGCGCTGGGAAACCGCCTAGCGCAAGCGGTTCAAGGCCTGCCGGTCAGTGCCCCCTTGTTTGCATCCTTTGTTACCGACGTCACGGCGGCAAGAACCCAGCCCTTGCTGCAGGCCAGCGACCTGGCGCAGACGTCCATGGCGATGGCCGTCCAGGCCCTGCTGATTGAAAAGAATCAGCAATGGAGTGCCTTGTTACCGCTGACTGCACCCGCGAGTGGCAGCATCAATGCCGACAAAATTCGCACCGCCTTGAGCACCACGGGCTTGCCCAATGTGCTGTTGGTTGATTTGAAAGCCGAATCAGACCGGCTGTACTCTGGCTACCTGCACGAGGCCAGCCTGTTGTCGTTGGGCGGGCTGGCCGCCATCGTTGGGCTGTTGCTACTGGTGCTGCGCTCGCCCCTGCGCGTCTTGCGCATCGCCCTGCCCCTGGTGGCCGCCGTCATGACCGTTACGGCTGGGCTGCTTGCCTTGGGACAGCCGCTGATTATTTTGCACCTGGTGGGCTTGCTGCTGGTGGTGGCGGTGGGCTCCAATTACGCCTTGTTTTTTGATCAGCCTGATGTGAACACGAGCGTCTCGCCACGCACCCTGGCCTCCATGTTGTTTGCCAACCTCAGCACCGTCGCAGGCTTTGGCTTGCTGGCATTTTCCAATGTGTCGATCTTGCAGGCACTGGGGGTGACGGTGGCACCGGGTGTCATTTTGGCGCTGATTTATTCGGCCATTTTTGCCAGGCCAAGCCATGCTTGATCCGCGCTGGCAGACCCCAGCCTTCATCCGTGCCTCCATCGCGCTGCATGGGCTGGCCTTGCTGGCCGTCGTCGTGGCTCCGGCGCAATGGCCCTGGGCGCTGGCCGCCGTCGCTGTCAATCATGGGTTGATTGCCGCCATCGGCCTGTGGCCGCGCAGCCACTGGCTGGGCCCGAACTGGACCGAATTGCCCGCGGCGGCCACGGCCAGACATGAAATCGCCCTGACCATCGACGATGGGCCTGACCCCATCGTCACGCCACAGGTGCTGGATCTGCTGGATCGCTATGCCGTCCAGGCCACATTTTTCTGTATCGGAACGCAAGCAGAACGCTACCCGGATTTATGCCGGGAGATCGTGCGGCGCGGCCACGCCGTCGAAAACCACAGCCAGCGGCACCGTCATCATTTCGCCTTGATGGGCGTGCGGGGACTGACGCGTGAATTGCAGGCGGCCCAAGGTACGCTCAGCCGGATTTGCGGCCAGCGTCCCCTGTTCTTTCGGGCCCCGGCCGGCCTGCGCAACCCGTTTCTTGACCCGGTGCTGGCCCGACTCGATCTCAGACTCGCCAGTTGGTCAGCGCGCGGTTTCGACACCCGTGTCAGCGATGCCGAACGCGTTAAAAGCAACCTGTTACGTGGCCTGCGAGCGGGGGCTATTCTGCTGCTGCACGATGGCAACGCAGCCCACTCTGCTAGCGGCATTCCGGTGATTCTTGAAGTGCTACCCACCGTGCTCGAATCAGCGGCAGCGCTTGGCCTGCGTCTCGTCACCCTGCGCCAGGCCCTCTTATGAACGCCAACCCTCAGGAGATCCCCTGGTTCCGTCAGGCGGCGGCGGTCATCCCCAAGCACCTGGTTTTGAAAGGCTTGGGCACCACGATTTTCATCAGCGTGTTTTTTGTCACCTACTTCTATGTGCTCAGGCATCCGGCCTACCCGCCGACGGTGATGCCCGTCATCTGGCTGGATCGCCTGATCGGCTTTGAGCCACTGGCTCTACCGCTGTACCTGTCACTGTGGCTCTACGTCGGCGGGTTGCCGGCTTTTTTTGCCACCCGAACTGAGCTCTACCGCTATGGTTTGTCCATGGCCCTGATGTGCGCCTTCGGATTGTTGATTTTTTATGTCTGGCCCACGGGCATACCCGTTCCCGATATCGACTGGACTCAATATCCTGATATGGGTTTTCTCAAAAACCTCGATGCCTCGGGCAATGCCTGCCCTTCCCTCCATGTCGCCACCGCCTTTGTTTCGGCTGTCTGGTTTCATCACCTGCTGCGTCGCTTCGGGGCGCCGCTGTGGATATTCATGCTCAGTTGGAGTTGGTGTTTCGGAATCATCTACTCCACGCTGGCCATTCGCCAGCATGTGGTGATCGATGTGGGCGCGGGTCTGCTGCTGGGGGGACTGGCGGCCTGGCTGTCACTGCCTTATCGCGGTCTCCCGGCGGTCGGGGTCAACGCCAACCCGTTTTCCTCCCTGTGAAGCTCTGTCTGCTCGCCCAGACCCTCGGTATTTGCTAATATCACACCCTCATTTAGCCCTCCCTCATTTAGATCGGCAAGTTTTCCTCTGAAACCGCTCTGGCTCTCTCATTGCACCTCGACCAGCAGCATCGGTCGCGGTCTCCCTCAAACGCTGGTCGCCTTGCGTCAACGCCGTGGTGGACTGGTACCCTGTGCCTTTGACACGGTTGAGCTGCCGACCTGGATCGGTGAAGTCGCTGGCGTGGATGAGGTGCAGCTTCCCCCAGGCTTAAGCGACTTCGATTGCCGCAACAACCGGCTCGCGTACCTGGGGCTGATTCAGGATGGCTTTGACGCTGCCGTGGTGGCTGCCGCCCACCGTTACGGCGCGCATCGCGTCGGCATCTTCCTGGGCACCAGCACCTCCGGCATCTTGCAAACCGAGCTGGCCTACCGTCAGCGCGACCCGGTCACGGGTGCATTGCCTGCTGGTTTTGCGTATGACACCACGCACAACACTTTTTCGGTGGCTGATTTCACGCGGCATTTATTTGGCCTGACCGGTCCGGCCGTCGTGGTGTCATCGGCCTGCTCATCGAGCGCCAAGGTATTCGCCTCAGCCCGTCGCATGCTGGCGGCCGGGCTGATAGACGCGGCCGTGGTGGGTGGCGTCGACTCGCTGTGCCTGACCACCCTGTATGGCTTCAACTCGCTGGGCCTGACCTCCAGCCAGGCCTGCCGTCCCTTTGACCTGGCCCGTGACGGCATTTCCATTGGTGAAGCGGCCGCATTTGCCCTGTTGGAACGCCTACCAGCACAGCTGGATGCCAATGCGGTTCTGCTGCTGGGCGTGGGCGAATCCAGCGATGCCCATCACATGTCCTCGCCCCACCCCGACGGTCTCGGCGCACGCATCGCCATGCAGCAGGCGCTGGCAACGGCGCAACTCGATCCGTCCGACATTGACTACATCAACCTGCACGGCACCGCCACGCCAAGCAACGACGCGGCCGAGACCAAAGCCGTCACAGCCGTGTTCGGTTCAAGCACGCCGTGCAGTTCCACCAAAGGTGCAACCGGTCATACGCTGGGCGCGGCGGGCGGCCTGGAGGCCGTGATCTGCGCACTGGCACTGCAAAACAGCCTGCTGCCTGGAGGACTGAATTCGCAGCAGCTGGACCCGGCCTTGCCCCTGAATTACCTGCTGGACAACCGCGAGCAGCCGGTCCATCGGGTTCTGAGCAATTCTTTCGGTTTTGGCGGCACCAATTGCAGCCTGATTTTCGGTCGCGCCGAGTCAAGACGCGCGATCACAGACAACACATGACCCCGCTTTCAGCCTCCTCTGCGATCTCCCTGACGGTTTATGTCCAGGGTATCGGCTTGCTGGGTCCGGGACTGCCCAGCTGGGCGCAAGGTCGCCAGCACCTTGACGGCAGCCTGCCCTACGAAGCCCAACGATGCGTTCTGCCATTGCCCATGGCGCTGCCAGCGGCCGAGCGACGTCGTGCAGGTGCCGTGGTCAAGGTCTCGCAAGCCATCGGCCAGGAAGCGGTTGCGGCTTCGGGCCTGCAGGCCAATGCCCTGCCTTCGGTTTTTTCTTCGTCCAGCGGCGACGCGGTCAATTGCCACGAGATCTGCCAGGCACTGGCCTCGGGCGACCGGCTGATTTCACCGACTCGCTTTCACAACTCGGTGCACAACGCTGCTTCAGGCTACTGGAGCATTTCAAGTGGCGCCATGACCAGCTCCTCCGTCCTGTGCGCGCGCGATGCCAGTTTTGCCGCTGGCCTGCTGGAGACGATCACTCAGTGCGTTGTCGATGACCACCCCGTGCTGCTGGTGGCCTACGACACCGACTACCCGGAACCCCTGCTCAGCAAACGAGCGATTCCCGACACCATGGGAGTGGCGCTGGTTCTTAGCCCCCAGCGCAACGCGCTCAGCCTGGCCAGTATCACGCTTGCCGCCACCAACTTCCTGACGAGCGCAGCGGTCGACACCCTGATGGATGCAGGCTTGGAGCGATTGCGCCAGACCATTCCCATCGCCCGCGCCCTGCCCCTGCTGCAGGTGATCGCGCAAAAAAAGGCAGGCCCCGTTGTTCTGGCCTATCTGTACGACATGCAACTGTCGGTAGAGGTCGCTCCGTGCTGAACCGTCCGCAAACGCTGAACCGGGACGACATCGCCCGCCGCATCCCCCACCAAGGCAGCATGTGCCTGCTCGACACGGTCTTGGATTGGGACAACGATCAAATTCGTTGCCAGACTCGCAGCCATCTTTCACCCCAGCATCCGCTACTCGCCCATGGCCGACTGGGTGCCGCCTGCGGCGTTGAGTACGCGGCCCAAGCGATGGCCATCCACGGCGCGCTGGTCGCCGAAAATGACGACAGCGACGACAGTGGCGACGCTGGCAGCGCAACGCCCCGTGCCGGTTATCTGGCCAGCATGCGCAACGTCACCCTCTTTGTCGAACGGCTGGATACGGTGGTCGGCCCGCTGACGGTGAACGCAGAGCGCCTCACCGGCGACGCCAACACCGTGCTTTACAGCTTTACGGTGGAAAGCGGCGAGCAAACCTTAGTCAGTGGGCGTGCGGTTGTCGTGCTGGATACGGCACGCATCGCGCCCAGCCCGGATAGAAAAACACCCCCATGACCCCCCCAAAAAAACGTGCTCTGGTGACTGGCGGCAGCGGCGGTATCGGTTCGGCCATCAGCCGACGCCTGGCAGCCGACGGTTTGCACGTCATCATCCACGCCAACAGCCAGCTGGCCAGCGCGCAAGCCCTGGCAGCCAGCATCGTGACCGAAGGCGGTCAGGCGCAGGCCGTGGCCTTTGATGTCACCGACGCGTCCGCCACGGCGACCGCGCTGCAAGCCTTGCTGGAGCAAGGCCCGATCCAGGTGCTGGTCAACAACGCCGGAATTCACGACGACGCCGTCTTCCCCGGCATGCGGCTGGACCAATGGCAGCGGGTGCTTGACGTGTCCCTCAATGGTTTTTTCCACGTTACCCAGCCGCTGACACTGCCCATGATTCGTACCCGCTGGGGCCGCATCATCACCATCACCTCGGTCGCTGCCGTCGCGGGCAACCGCGGACAGGTCAACTATTCAGCCGCCAAGGGGGCGCTGCATGCGGCCACCAAATCGCTGGCCCTTGAAGTCGCCAGCCGCGGCATCACCGTCAACGCCGTGGCACCCGGCATCATCGATACGGCCATGACCCGGGGCAGCTTCAGGACCGAAGACATCGCCCGCATGGTGCCGATGAAACGCGCCGGCAAGGCCGAGGAAGTAGCCGATCTCGTCGGCTTCCTGGCATCAGAACGCGCCGCCTATATCAGCGGGCAGATTATTTCCATCAACGGCGGCATAATTTAAAGGTCCACCCCTATGAAAACCCCGGAAACCACGCCCGTAGTCCATGCACCCCATGTCCCGCTCACCGATTACTACCAGACCGAGCAGGATAGACAAGCGTATTTACGCCAGATTTTTGACAATACCGCCGTCGATTACGACCGAATCGAGTCGATGCTGGCCTGGGGCACCGGCTCGCGCTATCGGCGCGATGCGCTCGTTCGCGGTGGCTTGAAAGCGGGCATGACAGTCCTTGATGTGGGCGTTGGAACCGGGCTGGTGGCAGCGCAAGCCTGCATCCTGACGGGCGATCCCGCCCTGGTTACTGGGGTTGATCCCAGCCCCGGCATGATGGCAGCCAGCCCATTGCCCAAGTCCCTGGTGTTGATCGAAGGCCGGGCTGAATCATTGCCCTTTCCCGACAATCATTTTGATTTTTTGAGCATGGGCTATGCACTGCGCCACATCAGCGATCTGAGCGTGGCGTTTGCCGAGTTTGAACGGGTTTTAAAACCGGGTGGGCGCCTGTGCATCCTCGAAATTACCCAGGCGAAAAGCCCGTTGGGTCGTTGGCTACTCAAAAGCTATATGCGTGGAGTGATACCGTTGCTGACGCGCTTCGTGACCCAGCGAAAAGATACCCCCACCATCTGGCGCTACTACTGGGACAGCATTGAAGCCTGCGTGCCTCCCGAACAAGTCATGGCCACGCTCAGCGCGGCCGGATTCACGCAAATTAAGCGACATCTGGCAGTGGGCGTGTTTTCGGAATACCAGGCGATTAAAAAACCCGCCTGACCAGTAAAACCGGCAAGCGCCACACAAACCCGAGCAAGAGTCGCGCGTGCATCCAGCTGAGCAGCAGGTTGTCGCGCAGGTAGTTGAAGTGCGAGACACCGCCTTCCTCGGGGCGGAAATATTTGACCGTGGCCGGCAAGTTAACCGGCTTGACGCCGCGCCAGCACAGGCGAACCACGGCCTCGGGGTCAAAGTCAAAACGACGCATCCAGCGTTGACCCTGCATGACCTGGCGTAGCGGCTCAATCGGGTAGACCCGAAATCCAAACAAGGAGTCACCAATCCCGGCCCATAAGGTTTCCAGATTGGCCCAGCCGTTCGATACTTTGCGGCCATTGACACGCAGGCGCGGTGCGTCAGCGGCGAACACCGGAACACCCAGCACCATGGCAGCCGGTTGATCGGCCGAAGCGGCCATGAAGTTGGCAATCAGATGGGCCGGATGCTGGCCGTCCGAGTCCATGGTCAGCACATGGGTGAAGCCTTGGGCTGCCGCCAACGCCAACCCATGCAGGACGGCAGCCCCCTTGCCGACGTTGTGCGGCAGCACGACCACCCGCAAGCCCTCATCCTGTGCCGCCATCGCAACCAGCCCCTCGGCGCTGCCATCGGTGCTGCAGTCCACCATCACCCAAACCGGCGTCCATTGCGCGCGTGCCGATCGCACCGTTTCATAGACCTTGGGGCCGGGGTTGTAGCTGGGAATCAGAACTAGGTGCGTGGTGGAGACGCTGGACGAAAAACTGCTCATTGCGTTAGCGTAAAAATCGGGAAGAATACACAACGGAGTGGTTAAGCCTCAGGCTCAGACACGGGAAAGTCAGGCAACTGAGCATGCGCCAGTTCGGACTGGAAATACTGCTCAAGTTCCCCAACAAAGTCCGCTGTTCGGCTGGGTGGGTCAAAGCGCTTGCCGAGCCGGATTCGATATGTGATGGGCATCCGCGGCGTCCAACGCAATTGCCAGCCCTTGCCCAGAAAACCCGAGTTGGTTTCTATGAACACCGTCTGCACCGGCACCCCGGCATTTTTGGCAATCAGGCCGGTCGTTCCCTGTAGGCAACTCACAGGAAAGCGGGTCGTACGCGTTCCCTCCGGAAACAGCAGCACATGGCTGCCCTGGTGCAAATCGTCAACCGCCAATTGCACCATGGTGCGCAGCGGCATGTTGCGGATGTAGCCCGTCAGCCGGGCACCCGCACCGAAAAAGACGCTGTTAACAATGTCCGCCTTCATGATGCAGGACGCAGCGGGAAGGCGCGACAAGATCATGACCGCGTCAAGCAGTGAAGGATGGTTGGGCGCAATGACCATGGCTGGGGAGTTCTTCAGGACATCGAGCTCCGCCAAGTCAAAACGGCAGGCTCCCATCCAAACCAGCAATCTCAGGTAAGCCCGGAACAGGGTGGCAACGAGCTGGCGGCCGAGTCGCTTGCTCAGTACGCGCGGCAACATGGCGCGCATCGGAAAAGCCAGCAGCGTAGCGACCAAGCAAATCACACCCAACAACAGAAAGCCTAGGAACAGCCGTGCGTATGTGTGCAACGTCCAAAGATTACTCTTCAATTTGAGTTACTCGCACAATTCGTCATTGGTCTTTCTTTCCATTAAGTTGGTGCTTGTTGTCGACTTTTAAGGGGCAGCGCCATCCACCACACGAATATTGGCTTTTCTCAGGCGCATGGCGCTCCACGAGCGTTTGAAATTCCAGGCTGATGCCATATAAAAAATAGCTTTGAACACCAGCAGGGAACGCCAGATCGGCGTTTTGCCAAAAATATCGCCCGCCAGCATCGACAGCAGCGCTTCTTTCACGCGCCACACATTGCTCGGTGCCATAAGGATGTCGCGCATGGTGGGGTTCGTCACGCGGTAGATAAACCACGAAAACTCTTTGGGGCCCAGTCGCACCTGTCGGTCAAAATTCGCCAGCGCCACTGAGGCCCTGGCTGGCTCACGCAGGCAGGTATCCACCGTGTCGGCAGCGACAAAGCCGCCCTGCATCGCCAGCATGACGCCCGACGAAAATACGGGGTCAATGAAGGTAAAGGCGTCCCCAATCAGCAGGTAGTTCGGGCCGTGAGTGCGCTCACATGCGTAGGCAAAATTGCCAGTCGCCTCGACCTCGGATGACAGCGTTGCATTGACCAGTCTTTGCTTCAGGGCCGGACACAGGGTAATCGTGTCCAAGAAAAAATCCTTGACCGGTTTGCTTCGACTCTTCAGGTAATGCGGCCAGACCACGGCACCAATACTGGTGGCCCCGTCAGCCAGTGGGATCAGCCAGAACCAACCGTGCTCAAACCAGAAAATGCTGATGTTGCCTTCGTCCTGCCCCGGGTGGCGGGTGGCACCGGTAAAGTGGGCATACAGCGCCGAACTGTTGTGTTTGGGGTTGCGCCGCTTGATGTCGAACTGCTTGCCCAGGAAAGTATCGCGGCCCGAAGCGTCCACAACAAAACGTGTGCGCCAATGCTGGACGCGGCCATCCTCATGCTGGGCCTGAACCGTAGCGCAGCTGTGGTCAGGCGCAAAAGTGACAGCGCGCACCCGGCAGCCTTCGATGACTTCGGCACCCAGCCTGGCTGCGTTGCGGATCAGGATTTCATCGAACTCGGAGCGCCTCACCTGGTAGGAAAACGGCATGGACTTGTCCCACGCCTCAGAAAACTTGAAGGTCTGGCTCTTGCTGTCATGCCAGGGCGAGACAAACTCGGCCGCCCATTTCTCCATGCCAATGGCCTTGACCGCATCAGCCACCCCGAGCCTTTCAAGCAACGGCAAGTTGGCCGGTAGCAGCGACTCACCAATGTGAAAGCGCGGATGGTGTTCTTTTTCAAGCACCATGACCCGGTGGCCCCGTTGTGCCAGCAACGCTGCCACCGTGGAGCCGGCCGGGCCACCGCCAATCACGAGTACATCGCACTCAAATGGGGTGGCGGCTGAGAGTGATGTAGTCGTGATTGAATCCTGCCCTGTCATTGCACATTCTCATTGGGTGTTTTTCAAACCCGTCGCAAGACTGTGCACCAGTCTGGCATCGTGATGGTGCGTTTCAGGGTTCAATGCGACCATTTTACTTCGGGGCTCATGACCATTTGACGTGAGTCCTAGTCAACCCGACGAGAGTCAAAAACCCGATGCTTAGCTGTGTCATTGATGACAACGGCAGACTGCAAAATCTAGCGCTCAATCTTGCCCGTGCGATATTGCAACGCGTCGCCCCCGTTGCGCTGCGACCACCACCCGCAGCCTACAGCTACTACGGCCAGAACAACAACGCCCGCGACTACAAATGATTTTTTCATGAGGGCTATTGTAGGAACAGCAAAAACGCCCCGGATTCGGGGCGTTTGTCTGGGAGGTAAAGCCCCGGCAAAGGGCCGGGGTTGAAATCAAGCCTTAGCGGTGATGGCCGCCGTTGTGACCACCACCGTGGCCACCACCATGACCGCCGCCAAAGCCCCCGTGTCCATGTTCGAAACGTTCATTGCCCCGGTAACCATAGCCGTAGCCCACCTGGCGTCCATAGCCATAGTTCGGTTGCCAGACTGGCGCTGAGTAATACACCGGGGCGGGCAAATAGCTGACTGGGCGCGGAGCCATGTAAACCGGGGGGTACATCGGAGGGTACATCGGCCCGTTGGCCACACCCAGCTGCATGCCGGGTGCGTTCATACCGACGGACCAGTAAACATTGTTGCCATAACCGTAGTTCTGGGCCTGGGCGACACCACTGACGCCCAGCGTCAATGCGGCCACAGAGGCAGTAGCCAAGAGAACACGGAGCGATGATGAGAGGGTCATGATGGTTTCCTTTGCAGGGCCGGATGTTTTTAGCCCTTGAACCTAGAACGCGCCAAATCCTGCGCGGACGACAGCCGGGGGCAACTTTCGACGCCCCTTTTGTATCCCTAAGTAACGACCGCGAGCCCATCCGTTTGCCTATGCCCGTCTAGAATTGCCCTATGAGCGCTCCTACCGACAAAACCACCCCCAAAAATACCCCCACGGCCACCGCCAAAGTCAGCAATTTTCTGCGCCAGATCATTGAGCATGACCTGGCAGACGGCACCTACGCCAGCCGTCGCTGGGCCGGCAGCCCCGGCGACGCGCCGCACCACGCTGCAGGCCAGCCCGACCCCGCCAAAATCCGCACCCGCTTCCCGCCCGAGCCCAATGGCTACCTGCACATCGGCCATGCCAAAAGCATTTGCCTGAACTTTGGCCTGGCGCGTGACTATGGTGGCGTGTGCCATCTGCGTTTTGACGACACCAACCCCGAAAAAGAAGACACCGAATACGTCAACAGCATCATCGACTCGGTGCGCTGGCTCGGTTTTGACTGGAACGGCTCAGCCCACGCCGCACCCTACCAGGCCAGCGACTACTTCGGCTTCATGTACCGCGCCGCCGAGTATTTGATCACCGCGGGCCACGCCTATGTGGACGAGCAGACGGCCGAGCAAATGCGCACCAGCCGGGGCGACTTTGGCAAGCCCGGAGTCGATAGCCCCTTCCGCAGCCGAACCCCCGCCGAAAACTTGGCCCGCTTTAGGGAAATGCGCGATGGCCAGCATGAAGACGGTGCCATGGTGCTGCGCGCCAAGATCGCCATGGACAGCCCCAACATCAATATGCGCGACCCGGCCATCTACCGCATCCGCCGCGCCACGCACCACAACACCGGAGACACCTGGTGCATCTACCCGATGTACACCTTTGCGCACCCGATAGAGGACGCGCTGGAGCAGATCACCCACAGCATCTGCACACTGGAGTTTGAAGACCAACGACCTTTTTACGACTGGCTGATGGAGCGATTGATCGAAGGTGGCCTGCTCAGCGCACCGCCCCCCAAACAATACGAATTCGCCCGCCTCAACCTCACCTACGTCATCACCAGCAAACGCAAACTCGCGCAACTGGTGTACGACCACAAGGTCAAGGGCTGGGACGACCCCCGCATGCCCACCATCGTCGGCCTGCGCCGACGCGGCTACACGCCCGAGAGCCTGCAACTCTTTGCCGAACGCATCGGCGTGACCAAGAGCGACAGCTGGATTGACTACAGCACGCTGGAAGGCTGCCTGCGCGAAGACCTGGAGAGACGCGCCCACCGCGGCATGGCCGTGCTGGACCCCGTCAAGCTCATCCTGACCAACTGGGACGAAGTGATGGGCGCCGACCACCTGGAGCCCTGCACCCAGCCCGCCCTGCCCCACCCGCCCGAAGGTGTGGAGCCGCCACCCGCGCGCCACTTCACCATCGGCAAAGAGGTGTGGATTGAACGCGAAGACTTTGAA
>JAYVPU010000013.1:0-3088 GCA_043757205.1 Comamonadaceae bacterium
CGGGTGATGGGCCGGGGCTCGCTGATGGACTACGGCATGTTCTTGCAAAACCTCATGCTGGCAGCGCGTGCGCGTGGCTTGCATACCTGCCCGCAAGCGGCTTGGAATGGGTTCTCGAAAATCATTCTGCCGCTGATCGGCGCTGGCCCGGACGAAATGCTGGTCTGCGGCATGGCTTTGGGCTATGCCGATGAAAGTGCTTTGGTGAACACCTTCTACACACCGCGTGTGCCCGCAGAAGAGTTCACGCACTGGTTGGAATAAGAGACCACAACCTTGAGACCTCTGAACCTGCCGCCTTTCGCGTGAACAAGACATGGCAATGAACTATCTCAAAGTCGGCCTCGTTTTTGGGCTGGCCTGGCTGTTGAACGCGCTGGCACCTCAGCTATTGTCACGCATTGCTGAGCTGGGAGGGGTTGAGTCTGCGATTGCCGCAACCCTGTGGTGCGTGAGTTTGTTTCTGGGGTTCGGCTGGGCGTGCAGCAAAGCAGCCGAGGGCACGATTTTCCCCAACTTCACGTTGCAATTGTTGGTGGGCATCGTTCTGCACGACGCGCTCGCCCCCTTGTCGGTTCAGCTCACGCTGGCTGTCGTGGTCTGTACCTTGCTGGCCGCCGTCATCTTGAAATCGGGCGGTGATGAAATCGATCGCCATGCGTTTTTGAAGATTGCTTATCCGACCGTGATGATCGCGGTGGTGGGCTATCTGATCACTTTCCTTGTGACCTATGTGCTGTTGCTGTGGCTGGGCTTGGATGGCAAGACGGCGGCCTTGCTGGCGGCCATTCTGGGCTCTACCGACCCCGCCGCCTTGATTCCGACCTTGAAGCAATTGCTCATCAAGCCCGAGTACCGACGTGTGTCTGATATGGCGGTGGCCGAGAGTGCGCTCAACGATGCCGTGGGTGCCATCTTCACCTCAGCGGTGGCGGCTTTGATTCTGGGCGGGGCCAAACTGGAGGGCTTGAGTGGGCTGTCCGCAGGCCTGTTCAGCGCGGACAACCTGCTGTTGCTGGGCCAGCAGTTTTTCTTCGGCACCCTGGCGGGTCTGATTGGCTGCTTGTGCATGGTCCTCTTCGAGCGCTACAAGCGCGCTCACTATAAAAGCGGCGCGGTGGAGCCAATGTATGACTTTGCCATTGCGCTGGGCCTACCGCTGCTCACTTTTCTATTGGCGCAAATGATTCACGGCAACGGCTTCTTGGCTGCGTTCATTGCTGGTTTGCTGGGTAATCTCAACCGTGGCTCACAAGCATTTCACGCCTTGATCCACAGCATGGAAACCAAAATAGAGAGCGTGGCCAAGCCCACGATTTTCATGATGGTGGGGCCCTTTGTGGCGGTGCAGGATCTGGAGCAGACGGCGGTGCTGGGTTTGCTCGCTTCGCTGCTTTTCATTTTCGTGGCGAGGCCGCTGGCTGTTTTCCTCTCCCTGCTGCCCAGTGACATCAGCCTCAAAGAAAAACTGTTCTTGTGCGCCGTGCGTGAGACGGGGGTGATCCCCGTGGTGCTGACCGTGATGACGGCCGCTCAGTTTCCCGAGCTGCACCTGCTCATGCCACTAACGGCCTGGGTGGTCATCTGGACGCTGACGCTGCTACCCGCCATCACACCGTGGTGGGCCGGAAAACTTAAAATTTTGGATTAACTTGTAATGAAAGACATCGTCATGAAACCTTCTATCCTTGTGGCGCGAGCCGTCTTCCCTGAAGTGCTGACCAAGTTGGCGCAACATTTTGAGATTGAATCAAACCAGGCCGATGAAACCTGGTCCAAAGCGCAATTGACCGAAAAATTGCATGGCAAAGTAGGTGCCTTCACTACCGGCACCGACCGCATCGACGCCGAGGTACTGGCCGCTTGCCCGCAGCTCAAAATCTGCGCCAACATGGCCGTGGGCTACAACAACTTTGACATCGCTGCCATGACGGCTGCGGGCGTGCTGGCCACCAACACGCCCGACGTGCTGACCGAAACCACCGCCGACTTCGGCTTCGCCCTCATGATGGCCACCGCGCGCCGCATGACCGAGAGCGAGCATTACCTGCGTGCCGGAATGTGGACCAAGTGGAGCTACGACATGTTTGCAGGCTCCGACATCCACGGTGCAACGCTCGGCATCCTGGGCATGGGCCGCATTGGCCAAGGCATCGCCAAGCGCGGTGCGCATGGTTTTGGCATGAATGTGATTTATCACAACCGATCACGCTTGGACGCGGCGAGCGAGGCGGCTTGCAAAGCCCGCTACGTCAGCAAAGAAGAGTTGCTTAAAACCGCTGACCACTTGGTGCTGGTGTTGCCGTACTCGGAGGCGTCCCACCACGCCATTGGCGCGGCTGAGCTGGCCCAGATGAAGCCCACGGCCACACTGGTCAACATCGCACGCGGCGGCATTGTGGATGACGCCGCCCTGGCCGCCGCTCTGCGCGACAAACGCATTGCCGCCGCGGGCCTGGACGTGTTTGAGGGCGAGCCTGCCGTTCACCCGGATCTGCTCACTGTGCCCAATGTGGTGCTGACCCCGCACATCGCCAGTTCCAGCGTGCCCACACGCCTGGCCATGGCGAATTTGGCGGCGGACAACCTGATTGCCTTCTTCACCCAAGGCAAGGCCTTAACACCGCTTAACGCATGAACGACTGGCCAACTTTGACTCTGATCGCGCTCGCAGCCGCCAACCTGTTGCTCTTGCTGTGGCTGCTGCTGCGCAAGCCACAAGTGCCGCCAGACGATGGCAGCCGCGCCGAATTGTTGGGCACGGTCAACGCCAACACCGAGCGCCTGGAGCGTGAGCTGCGGCGCGAGATCAGCGAGTCCTCTCGCGGTGGGCGACAAGAGCTGACGCAGAACTTGGCCACCTTTCAGCAGACTTTGGTGCAGCAGGGCGCTGAAGCGACCCGCACTCAAAACACGCAGATCGACGCGTTTGGCCAGCAACTTGCCCTGTTGCAAAAAACGCTGTCAGACACTTTGACCACGCAACTGCAAGCCGTGAGCGAGGCCAACGCCCGCCGCATGAATGAGGTGCGAGAAACGCTGGACGCGCAACTCAAGCAGCTCCAGTTCAGCAACGCCGCCAAGCTCG
>JAYVPU010000014.1:0-12123 GCA_043757205.1 Comamonadaceae bacterium
AGGTAGCGGATCTCGGGGTCGCGCCCGCAATTGCCCATCAAAATGACTTTGTTGACTGATGCCATGGTTAAGTTCTCCTGTCGTCCAAACTGTTAATGGGGTGATTATGGCCTTGGGCCTGAATGTGCCGTGCTATTGGGCGTTTTTGATGAGCAGTGCCGCGTCGTACAAGGCGTTGCGCGATGCGCCAGTGATGTCCGCGCTCAGTTTCACGGCGGTCTTGAGCGGCAGCTCGGGCAGCAGCAGGTGCAGCACGCGCAGGCCCTCATCCGCCTCTGACGCTTTGCCTGCTGCCATCGGGTGCAGCACCAGAGCGAACTCGCCGCGCGTGCGATTGGGTTGCTCGGCCAGCCAGATACTGAACTGGTCAGCGCGCACCGTGGCAATTTCTTCAAACTGTTTGGTCAGCTCACGTCCAATGGTGATGGCGCGCTCGCCCAGCACGGCCAGCGCAGCGGCCAGGGCCTCGATGCGGTGCGGGGCTTCCAGCAGCACCACCGCGCGCGGCTCGGTGGCCAGCGCCTGGACTGCAACGCCGCGTTCGGTCGCTTTAGAGGGCAAAAACCCGGCAAACACAAAGCCGCCGGACTCGCCCGAATCCCCCTCAATGCCCGCCACGCACAAGGCGGTGATGACGCTGCTGGCCCCGGGCAGCGGCATCACGGGCAAGCCTGCCACACGCACCGCCGCCACCAGCCGCGCGCCGGGGTCGCTGATGGCGGGTGTGCCCGCGTCGCTCACATAGGCGATGCGCTGGCCTGCGCGCAGGCGCTCGATCACGCCTTGCGCGGCCTGTGCCTCGTTGTGCTGGTGCAGTGCGATAAGCTGGCTGCTACTGCGGTCTATGCCATAGGCGCGCAGCAGGGTTTGGGTGTGGCGCGTGTCCTCACAGGCCACGGCATCCACCAGCTGTAGCACATGCAACGCACGCAGGGTGATGTCGGCCAGATTACCAATCGGCGTGGCTACGACATACAGCGTCCCTTGGGGATAATGCTGCGAGGCGGCCGCGTCACGTGACGCGGCCAGGGCAGAAACAAAAGAAGCGTTCAATGGTGTTTCCTCAAACGAAGACAGTTGACAGCAAGACGACCACCAAGCAGGCGGGCGACGCGGCCGAGGCGCAGGCTTTGCGCCACTTGCAGCAAGCTAATTTACGCCTGTTAGAGCGCAATTATCGGACGCCCGGACGCGGCGGTGGCGAAATCGACCTCATCATGCGCGCGCCCGACGGCACATTGGTGTTTGTGGAGGTGCGCCAGCGCGCCAGCGTCCGCCAAGGCGGCGCGGCGGCCAGCGTGAGCGCCCTCAAACAGCGCCGCATCATCTTCGCCGCTCGCCACTACCTGATGCGCGTGGCCCAACCGCCCCCCTGCCGCTTTGACGTGGTGGCCATCGAGCCGCAAGGTCTGGTTTGGCTGCAAGGCGCTTTTGACGCCCAATAATGGGGGTCAGATTCCAATTAATTTCCCGCAGATCCATCAACACAACAGACCATGAGCACAACCCCCAACACCTCCCGCCGCTACCCCGTCGCTGAACTCGACGCGCTGGTGCAAGCCCTGTTTTGCGCCACCGGCATGGATGCCGACATCGCGCGTTGCGTGACGGATGCGCTCATCACCGCCGATTGCATGGGTCACAGCACGCACGGCTTGGCGCTGGCCCCCTGGTACCTGGACGCGGCCCGCTCGGGTGCGATGACCATCCGCGGCGACAAAACCGTGGTCAATGACCGAGGTGCTTGCATCACCTGGAACGGCAACTGCCTGCCCGGTGCCTGGCTCATCAACCAGGCCATTGACCTGGCGCTGGAGCGCATCGCCCAGCACGGCGTGGTGACAGTGGCCATCGCCAACAGCCACCACACCGGCGCGCTGGCCGTGTACCTGCCACGTTTGACCGAGCGCGGCTTGCTGGTGCAGTTGGTCAACTCCAGCCCCGCCGCCGCAGGCGTGGCCCCTTTTGGTGGCACCAAGCCGGTGTTCACGCCCAACCCGCTGGCAGCGGGCATCCCGACCAGCGGCGAGCCGGTGCTGCTGGACATCAGCTCATCCATCACCACGCTCAACAGCGCCAAGCAGTTGGTGGCTCGTGGCGAAAAATTCCCCGCGATGTGGGCCATGGACGCACAAGGCCAGCCCACCAACGATCCGGCTGCCGTCATCGGCGGTGGCGGCAGCCTGCTGCCCACCGGCGGCATGGACCACGGCCACAAAGGCTATGCCATGGCGATCCTGGCCGAGGCGCTCACGCAAGGCTTGACGGGCTATGGCCGTGTCGATGCGCCCAAGAACACAGCCGTCGGCATCTACTTGCAAGTCACCGACCCGGCCGCCTTTGCCGGGCACGATGCCTTCGTCCGGCAAACCGATTGGCTGGTCAACGCCTGCCGCACCAACCCGCCTCGCCCCGGTGTCGCCAAAGTGCGCCTGCCTGGTGAGCAGGCCTTGGTGCGCCAGCGCGCCGCGCACACGCAAGGCGTGCCGCTGATTGACGCAGTGATGGAGGCGCTGCGGCCCTTGGCAGCGCAACAGGGGCTGCAACTCCCGCAAGCCCTGGCGACTTGATCAGCCCTAGCCCAAGTACTTCACGGCCACGACCAAAACGCGCTACGAGTCGCTGGGCGCAGATCCGATCGAATGGTGCGGTTGCGCTCGGATGCTGTGTGGGCGCGACCCAACATTTTTGCACTGCACTTCAAGTCGAGATGGGTAGTAAATGAATAGCAAAAAAATAGATTTTTATCAACAACATCAAGAGCTTGAGGGAAATTTGACTAGATTATGAATAGATGAAATTGACGCCGTTCGCTAAACCACCCCCATTAACCTAACAGCGACTCCCCAGTCAACGACCGCGCCAGTATCATGGGCGGCAACCCATCCCTTACAAGGTGAATTTGAAATGAAACAACAACTCCAAACCTCCTTCTGCCTGCCCCAAGACGCCCATCGCGCCACGCTGGTGGGGCGCATCTGGGTCGAAGGCACGGGGCCGGTGCTGGTGCGCGTGCAGCCGGATGGCGTGTATGACTTGGGTGCGGTGGCCACCACCCTATCTGAGCTGCTGGAGTTGGCTGACCCGGTGGCCGCGGTGCGCCAGCCGCTGGGCAAACGCCTTGGCGATGTCGAAGCCATTTTGAAAAATTCTGAACACACCGAGCGCCGCCCCGAGCTGCCCTGGTTTCTGGCCCCCTGCGATCTGCAATGCCTCAAGGCCACGGGTGTGACCTTCGTCAACTCGGTGCTAGAGCGCGTGATTGAAGAGCAGGCGCGCGGCGATGCCGCCAAGGCCGAGAGCGTGCGCCGCGCCGTGGTGGCCGTGATGGGCGACAACCTGAGCCACGTCAAGCCGGGATCGCCCGAGGCGGCCCAACTCAAAGACGTGCTGCTGGCGCAAGGGGCCTGGTCCCAGTACCTGGAGGTGGCGATTGGCCCGGACGCCGAGGTCTTTACCAAGTCCCAAGTCATGAGCGCCGTGGGGGTGGGGGCCGAGGTGGGCATTCACCCGCGCAGCCACTGGAACAACCCCGAGCCCGAAATCGTGCTGGCCATCAACAGCCGCGCGCAGGTGGTGGGTGCCACGCTGGGCAATGATGTGAATCTGCGCGACTTTGAGGGCCGCAGCGCCCTGCTGCTGGGCAAGGCCAAGGACAACAATGCCTCCTGCGCCATTGGCCCCTTCATCCGTCTGTTTGACGAACACTTCAGCATGGACGATGTGCGCCGTTGCGATCTGCTGATGCAGGTCAGGGGGCCAAGCGGCTTTGTCATGAACGGCAGCAGTTCCATGAGCCAGATCAGCCGTGATCCGCTGGAACTGGTCAAGCATGTGATTGGCCCGCACCACCAGTACCCGGATGGGTTGATGTTCTTCCTGGGCACAATGTTCGCCCCCACCCAAGACCGCCACGGCCCGGGCCAGGGTTTCACGCACGAGGTGGGTGACGTGGTGACGGTGGCCACGCCCACGCTGGGCATGCTGGTGAACCGGGTCAATACCTCGGACCAGATTGCCCCGTGGACTTATGGCACGCGCGCGTTGATGGGGGATTTGGCGCGGCGGCAGGTGAGTTGAATTCCGTTCGGGCTGAGCTTGTCGAAGCCAGTGTTTCCATTTTTAAATTGCTGGCCATTGATGCGTCGATGCGGTGAACTTGCATCGATGCGTTGGAATGTCTGCTGCGCGGCGACAGTGTGAGACGGTTGCCGAGACAAAGCAGCCAGTCGATATGCGGCTCCGAAGGTCAGGAATGCGGCGCAGACGTCATCAGAATCAACCGATCTTGGTTATGGGGATTTACCAGCGATCTGATTCGTACGAGATCGCGGCTGCGAAGACCTTATCTGGGGCGTTTCATTCCGCTGCTCTGCCCGAATCGTTATTGCTCTTCTGGAACGTCTCGTACATTGACGAGATTCGGAATACATGCATCGTCGCTGCCAGCGCGCTCGTCAGCGAGTAGATGAATAAAGCGTAACCAGTGAACCCTGCGGCACCGTTCAGCCATGGCAGGGCTGCCTTGAAGAGGTCGGGCGCTTTCTCCCAGGGGAAGTTCATAGCTTTGGCAACGATCGCGAACAGCAACGCGGTGATCTGAACGAGGATGAAGTGCACGAAGGTTGAGCAAAGCTTGACGTAAGCCGTGGGAGCCTCTGTGTCATTTTCGTCGGGTTCCGCGAGCAACTTCCTGAACTTTTCGTCGCCGAAGCTGGTCAAGATCGCGAAACCGCCGAGTGTGAACCCGAGTACGTTGGGCAATATCGACGTGACTTGATCCCACCAACCTGCCGTCAGCCAAGCGTTGAAACAGATCAGGGTAATGACGAGTGCCGCATGCAGGTAGAACGAGCGCGCCAGGGCGGCGAATCCGCCGTAGGCGCGCCAGTACCTCGTGTAGATGCTGAACACGCCCCTGTACATGATTGTTCCCGTCAGCTGAGGTTGTCAACTTCAAGAAACTGTGATCGTCCGAGTTCTTTCCATGATGTTTTGTCTTTACCCTGAATGAATTAGTCTATCCCACCGTCGAGCCTGAATTCCCTTGAACCGGTTGCCTAGTGATCTGGATAGATCTTACTCAGGATTGCTGCGACTACTTTACGATTCAAAGCGGCTGAGCAGCCAGCGGGATGTTCAATGACTGGTTCCACGGAAAACAAGCTGAGCGCTTGCGTGCCTCAAGTGGCATAAACATTGTCTTCGTGAATGGTGACATGACCATCATATGACGGAAAGGCATGGACTGAAGTCAGCTTGAGTACCATTCTCGGAGCGAGCTGCACGAAAGCGGACATCAGACGGGGACTGCTTGTGGCCCAAAGCTTCGATTGACTCTGCGCGGCCGTATTCAGCCTGAAGACGTGACCCCACCGAACGTCCGTTGACCTCTACATAAGAGTCATTGGCCCGGTCAGTTAGGCTGGCTGCGCATCTTTGGAAACCCCAAAGTTTCAGAACCATCCGGGCTAAACCATATTGGAATACGAAATTTCGGGGGAACCTCACTAAAGGCTTCAGCTATCCGGCATTCACTTCCGAATTTACTTGGTCAGTAACCGCCTTTGCCGTAAAATGTAGACTATGAGTAGCGCATTCAATATAAGTGCTGTGGACGACGGCCCCAGATACAGCAACGAGGACGCCCAGAAAACTACAGGTGCGACCTACACGCCATTTGGCTTCGCAACCTTCGTTGCCCAGCAAATGCTGCAAGTAGCTGAGCTACCCGAGCGAGGACCCATTCGCGTCCTAGACCCTGCCGTGGGCGATGGGGCACTGCTGGACGCTCTTGTTAAGTGCCTGCCTGCCGCCGTTCGTAAGCGCGTCGAGGTGTGGGGGTATGACACCGACCCGGCGGCCATCCGCATTGCCTCAGCACGGCTTTCAGAAGACTTTCCTGGCCTACCAGTCCATATCGAGCAAAAAGACTTCCTGGAGCACGTCCTGGTCCTTCAGCCGGTCGATGACTTGTTCGCCCAAGGGCAACAAGAGCAGTTCCATCTGGTCATCGCCAATCCGCCGTACGTCCGCACACAAATCCTGGGGACAACGCAGGCCCAGGAGCTGGCATTGAGCTTTGGCCTGACGGGTCGCGTGGACTTGTATTACCCATTCCTCCTAGGTATCTCGCGTGTTCTAGCTGATGGCGGAGTAACCGGTGTCATCACGTCCAACCGGTTCATGACTACGAAATCAGGACAGGCAGTGCGCCGTGCCCTTCTGTCCCGCTTTCAAATTGTGCATGCCTGGGACCTGGGGGACACAAAGCTCTTCGACGCTGCCGTGCTGCCTTCTGTCCTGTTGGCCAAGGGTACAAGCGACCCGCAACATCCGCACGCCGTCGGTATCGCGTTCTCCACTATTTACGAGACCAAGGATCCTTCCCAAAAAACGGCTGCTGACGCCCTCGCTGCGCTGGACGTTAAGGATGATACGGTTGTTGCAATAGCCGATGGTCGCCGCTTCCGTGTGCGGCATGGCACGCTGGACAACGGCGGTGAGCTTGAGGGGCTTTGGCGAGTGGCTACCGGTGCCACGGATACTTGGCTGGCCACGGTCGAGGCAAACACCTGGGAGGCATTCCGTCGCATTGGCAAAATCCGGGTTGGCGTCAAATCCACGGCAGACAAAGTTTTTATCCGCAATGACTGGGCTGATATTCCAGGCGGGCGACCGGAGCTATTACGACCCCTGCTAACCCGCCACTGTGCCCGCCGGTTCCGTGCTGCCGTGCCAGTCAAGGCCAAGCACATCAAAGAAATCCTGTACCCCCACGAGGTTGTGAATGGGCGCCGAGGTGCGGTTGACCTGAGCCTTTACCCCAAGGCAAAGCACTACCTCGAACAACACCGTGAGGTATTAGAGGCGCGTACCTACGTCATCGAGGCGGGCCGCAATTGGTTTGAGCTCTGGGTGCCGCAGGATCCGTCAGCTTGGCCAGCGCCCAAACTGGTGTTCCCCGACATATCTGACAAGCCGATATTCTGGATAGACACCGACGGAGGCGTGGTGAATGGCGAGTGCTACTGGATATGCTGCGAAAACGAGGGTGAGGTAAACCTGCTTTGGCTGGCACTGGCCATTGCTAACTCGACGTTCATTGAGGCGTTCTACGACCACAAGTTCAACAACAAGCTGTACGCCGGTCGCCGACGTTTCATTACCCAGTACGTCGAGCAATTCCCGCTGCCAGACCCTGCTCGGACAGATACGCAAACCATCATTTCCTTGGCCAAGAAAATCCACGCAGTCACCCCATCCAGTGAGGCCGATACTTTGGCCGCCAAGCTGGATGAGTTGGTGTGGGGGGTGTTTGGTTTAGGCGAAAAAGTTGCGCGGTAGGGGTATCTGTATCTTGCCGTTGATGACCTTGCCGCCGAACTTCTGGAACCGGGTGAAGAACTTTTCGCCCGTAGTCACGAACAGGTGTGTCAACGTCACTATTTTCCCATCTGTCACGGCGTAGAACATTGCATAGCGCGTGTCGCAGTGGCGTGGCTGGGTGTCCCCAAGTTTCTGGACATCCAGGAACTCCTCGCTACTGGGTTCTACGAGCCCCAGGTCAATGGTTGGGCTCGTTTGGAGCTTGATCTCAAGAAGCTGGTGCTTGATGTCCGGGAACTGGCCAGTGTCCTCATACCGTGAGTACCCTAGCGCCAGGCACGCCATTCCATGCAGCGCCGCGCCACGGTTACGTTCCTGGTCCATGCCCGGGTCCGCGAACGTCTGGCCTACGAGGGGTAATAGGCGCTCGAAAATCTCTAGGATGGGGCGCAGCTCCCCTGACCGTGGCTCCTGGACTGGGCTGGTTGTCGTGGCGAACACAAGACCCGGCGTGACGTGAGGCAACATCGGCGGAGTATCTTCTGACGCCACTAGCTCATGGGGCTCAATGCCCAAGTCGAGCCGAGCCTGGTACTTTGTTGTAATCGTACCGGTCTTGTCCAAGATTGCCAATTGTTGACCATTGACTACGCGCACCCTGCCTACTGTGTCGTCCTCTAAAACTTGGATGATGGCGTACCGCCGGGTAGGTGACAGCTCCTCATTCCAAATCTGTAGGTTCAAGGCCTTCTGTGCATAGGTGTCCAGTTGCTGACCAAAGAACCTTGGCTGGGTCTTCTTGAATGATTTCGGCACCGGATAACCGAGGGCGTTACATACAGCCGTCTTCACGACTTTGGAGCGGGTGCGCAACGGTAGGTCAGCGAACGACAACCCACGCATACCCTCATTCAGGAGGGTCTCTATGTGCTGAGAAGGTATCCAGTGATCCGGGTCGCCGATTTCGATGGGAATGTAGATGTCTTTCCCTGACGCCGAAATGGACTGTTTGTACTCAGTGTGGTGCTTTTCCACCATGTCCTGCCTTTTGGGTTAGTAGTTCCGGGACGCTAACTCCTAGGGCCGTTGCAAGGACTTCGAGAGTGTTTAGTGACACATTGCGTTCTTCCCGCTCCACCGAACCAATGTAGGTCCGGTGCAACTCACAACGGCTCGCCAGCTCCTCTTGGGAATAGCCCTGCGTCTTGCGAAATTGGCGCAAGTTTTCAGCCAGGATGGCTCTAAGCGAAAGATTGGGGTTAGACATCGTCGGAACGGTTTATACGTTCCACAATTGTCTTCTGGGTGATGACTTTGATGCTACAGACTTTGAGTAGCAAAGATATTGTTTCTCTGTGCGGAAAGCTACGGCAGCATATGAAGAAAGGTGAAGGATTTAAGTATGAAGTGGATCTCGCCCCACCACCGATGCGTCATGCCGCTTTTGCCACAACCAAGCTGGCTTGTACCGAGCGTTTACAGTTTTGGAGGACGGCTTTCTTTATCTGGTGAAGTTGTGCAGCAGTCAATGGGTCTTCGTCGGCTTCGTATTGCGGCAGTAGTTTGACCGGCAGCTCGTGCGGCGCCTGATGGATGCCCGGTGTTTCGTTCATGCTCTTACTCCCGCTAGCCGCGCACAAACAGCGTCACCAGCGGCTCGTCACCCACCTGACGACTCCAGTGCCCATGCACCGCGGCGTCAAAAGTTGCGCCTTTGGGCAAAGTGTCGTTGGAGTAGAAGTGTTCGCCCGCTTGGAACACGCGCGCGCTGCCATCCTGCAGGCTGATCTCCATCTGGCCGCTCAGGATGAACACCCATTGCGGTGTGAGGGTGCAATGGAATTGGCTGCGAAAACCAACCGGGCTGTGGCGCAACTGGTAGCCGCCCGAGGGCATCAAGGCCGACAGCATGGAGGCCGGGTTGCCTTCGGGCAAGGGGATGGCGGCCTCGCGGAATTTGGCGCGGCCATCGGTGTCGGTAAAGAGAATCGTTTGGGTGAACGTGGTCATGGCGTGTTCCTCAGCAATGCGGTGTTGAATACATGAGACGTCAAAGGCAACTGGTGACACCGCCATCGACGTAGAGAATGTGACCGTTGACAAAACGCGACGCATCGCTGGCCAGAAAGACGATAGCTCCGGCCAGTTCTTCCACCTCGCCCCAGCGGCGGCTGGGCGTGCGGTTGGTCAGCCAGGCGCTGAAGGCTTCGTCGTTGACGAGTTTCTCGGTCAGTTCGGTCTTGAAGTAGCCGGGGCCCAGACCGTTGACGTTCAGGCCCAGCGGGCCCCAGTCGATGGCCATGCCCTTGGTCAGCATCTTTAGCGCGCCCTTGCTGGCCATATAGGGCGCAATGCCGGGACGCCCCAACTCGCTTTGCACCGAACAGATGTTGATGATGCGGCCCCGCCCGCGTGCAATCATGGGTCGTGCCACGGCCTGGCCGACGATGAATGCGCTGTCCACATTGGTTTGCATGATCTGGTGCCAGTCGGCATGCTCAAAGTCTTGCAAAGGCGTTCGCTTGGTCATGCCCGCGTTGTTGACCAGAATCTCAATCGCACCGATCTCGCGCTCAATGCCTTCAATCGCGGATTGCACGGCACCCGCCTGCGTCACGTCAAAGGCGCGCTCGTGCACGGTCAGGCCTTCAGCGCGCAAACTGGCCGCAGCCTCGGCCAGTTTGCCGGTGTTGCGGCCATTGAGCACCAGATGCGCACCGGCCTGGCCCAGGCCACGCGCCAGCGCCAGGCCAATGCCGCCGGAGGAGCCGGTGATGAGGGCCAGACGGCCATCGAGTCGGAAGGTGTTGGCGTCGATCATGGGAGAAGTCTCGCTACAAAAGTGGATTGGTTTCAGGGTTGCGAGCGCAGGGCTTGCAGAGCCGCGCGCGCTATGGTCTCGGGCGGCTGGGCAATGTCAAAATTTAGTGCCTGTTCGTCGGAACCGGGCAGTTCCAGCGTGGCCAGCTGGCTCTCCAGCAATGAGGGCGGCATGTAGTGGCCCGGACGCGCTGCCATGCGGGCCGCCAGCAGGGCCGGGGCACCGTGCAGGTGAACAAATCGCACATCAGGCGCGCCGTTACGCAAGATGTCGCGGTAGCGGCGCTTGAGTGCTGAGCAGGACACCACCAGGCCTAGGCCCTGCTCACGCGCATGCGACAAACGTTCAGCCAATGCCTCTAGCCAACCTTGCCGGTCGGCATCGGTCAGGGCCACACCCGCCGCCATGCGCGCCACGTTTTCGGGCGGGTGCAGTTCATCGCCTTCGATGTAGTCCAGACCCAAGTGTTCGGCCAGCAAACGGCCCACCGTGCTTTTGCCGCAGCCGCTGACGCCCATCACCACGATACGCAAGACGCTCATTCCATCCGTGCGCCGCTGTCACAGTGAAAGACATGGGTCTTGGCCGGGTGGATGTCGAGATAGACGGTCTGATCGGGCTGTACTTCGGTGCGGCCATGCATCACCAGTACCAGTTGGGCCTGGCCCACTTGCAGCAGCAGTTCGGTCTCGGCACCGGTGGGTTCCACCACCACCACGGTGGCGGCCATGCCGGTGGGGGTGTTGGACAGGCGGATGTCGCTGGGGCGCACGCCGTAGTGCAGGGTCTGGCCGTCCTGCGCGGCGGCAATCGGAGCCACCGGCCAGCGCTGGCCTTCGGCCTCTACCCAATGTTGGCCCTCTGCCTGGCGCAGCGTGCCTTCCAACACGTTCATGGCGGGCGAGCCGATGAACTGCGCCACAAAGAGATTGCCAGGGCGATCAAACAGCTCCAGCGGCGTTCCGATCTGCTCGATGATGCCGTCATGCATGACCACAATGCGATCCGCCATGGTCATGGCCTCGATCTGATCGTGCGTGACATAGACGGTGGTGGTTTTCAGGCGCTGGTGCAGTGACTTGATCTCGGCCCGCATGGCCACACGCAGCTTGGCGTCGAGGTTGGACAGCGGTTCGTCAAACAAGAACACTTTCGGGTCGCGCACGATGGCACGGCCCATGGCCACGCGCTGGCGTTGTCCGCCGGAGAGTTCACGCGGGTAGCGGTGCAGCAGCTTGTCCAAATTCAAAATGCGCGCCGCGTTGTTCACGCGCTGATCGGTCAGGGCTCGGTCGGCCTTGCGCAGCTTCAGGCTAAAGGCCATGTTCTCGCCCACGGTCATGTGCGGGTACAGGGCGTAGCTTTGGAACACCATGGCGATGTCGCGGTCTTTGGAGTCCAGCTCGTTGATGACCTTGTTGTCAATACAGATGTCGCCACCGGTGATTTCTTCCAGGCCGGCCAGCATCCGCAGCAAGGTGGATTTGCCGCAGCCCGAGGGGCCGACCAGCACCACGAACTCACCTTCGGCAATGTCGAAGGTGATGCCGTGCAGCACATCGGTTTTTCCGAAGGATTTTTTGATATCGCGAAAGGAGACGGAAGCCATATCGATATGTTCCTAATGTTTCAGGATTTCACTGCGCCAGCCGTTAAGCCCGACACCATGTAGCGTTTGAAGGTGTAATAAATCGCAGCCGGGGGCAAGGCATAAACCAAGCCGGTGGCCATGAGCAACTCCCAAGGCGAATCGTCGGCTGAGAGGAAGTTGCCCAACGCGACGGCCAGCGTCACGCTGGTGTCGTTGGACAGCAGCAAGAAGGCGTAGAGGTACTCATTCCAAGCCAGCAGCAGCGAGTAAGTGCCCACCGCCACCAATGAGGGCACCATCAGCGGCAAATAGACCAAGCGAAACAGTTGCAGCGGCGAAGCGCCGTCAATGCGCGCGGCTTCGTCCAGCTCAAACGGGAGTT
>JAYVPU010000015.1:0-3067 GCA_043757205.1 Comamonadaceae bacterium
TTGCGGGCGTTTGCCCGCAGCACGGACGCACTCATCCCCTGGCTCCTTGCAACAGCGCTCGCCGTGCCATCCAAAGATTGGACAGCGCAAACAGCGTGACCAGTTGCGCGGTGTTCTTGACCAATCCTTTGTAGCGCACTTTGGTAAAATCAAACTGGCATTTGATCACCCGAAATGGGTATTCAACAACAGGCCCAAAATGGCTGGGCCCGGTGCATAGTGCCTTTGAAGAGTGGTTTTGGGTTTACAGGCGTCATAAATCGCTAAATGTCTTTTAAATGTAGGCCATTAAATTAATGACACTCTCCCTCGGCGACCATATCTTCAAAGCCCCCTGCTGCGGGGCCAAGTTTGCATTGCTCGGCTATTCCTCGATCACTCGGAATATCGTTGAGCGTTGGTCCGATGGTTTTGTTTATGACACACTGGCTCCGCAAGATCGGGGGCTGTGCCGTTGCCGCGCATGCGGCGACTATTTCCTGCTTCGCAAGGCTGAGAAGGTGGGCTACCTGCGACACATGCGGACCCCCAGGCCGGTGGACTGGGAGTCCCAGGTGTATGACCCCGAACGCTGGGTCGGCGATCAAGAAGATTGGGAGAATCGCTATAGCAAGTATTACGATTGCCGTCCGTGGTCTGAAATTGAAGCCGAGCGGGCGCAACGCCCAATAGAAACACACGTGATCACTGAGGAAGAGCTTGATGCAGTGTTGGCGACCCCTAGGATGCTCGATGCAGAGATCGAAACTATCGCTCGACGTCGTTTGTGGCAGTATCTGAATGCTCCTTATAGGAAGATTTACCGGAGCTTCAAGCAGGAATCTCTTAACACTTCACCTGCGCCTGAATATATCCCAACGGAGAGCCAGTTAGCCAATATAAAACGCCTTATTGTGTTGTTGAATGCTCAGGCTGAACCGCCCTGGCTTGAAGTCGCGGAGTTATACCGTGAAGCCGGTCAATCGGCAGATGCACGCGTGGCGTTAGCCAAGGTCACAAATCCCGAACAGCTGGGTATGGTGCAGCTGATGAATGACTTGATTACCCAAGGCGTTGCTGCACCTGTTCGGTATCGTTACTAACTGGTACTGGTTTGACGGGATGAGATCGGAAGCCGCATGGCGCTTGTATATCTGGCGGAGAGGGTGGGATTCGAACCCACGGTACCTTGCGGTACGCCTGATTTCGAGTCAGGTACATTCGGCCACTCTGCCACCTCTCCGTGTGGGCATGATTGTATCAGCCGCGCAGCTTCGCAATCGCCAATGCTGCCTCTTTGGGGGAGTCAAAGCCTTCGCTTTGCAGCAGCACATGGCCGTGGGCATCAACGTGTTTGAAATAGAACTTGCCGTCGCTCTCCCGGTATTGCTTGAACACGGGTGCACTTGATTTCTCCACTTGAATCTTCACGGGTGCGTCCGTGCTGCGCAGATCCCGCAGCCCCACGGCGCGGCGCAGCTGGGCCGTGAACGGGGTGGCGATGCGGCGCGCCTTGGCGGCACCTGCCAGCAGCAGGTCTTCCAGACGGGCGGGGTTGCGTAGCAACGATTCGTAAGTCTCCCGCATCGGGGCAATCTCCTGGTCGATGCGCTCAAACAGGATTTGCTTGGCCTCGCCCCAGGCAATGCCCTCGGCGTAGGCTTGTCGCAGGTTCGCCGTCTCGGCTGGTGTGGCAAAGGCCTGGTAAATCTGAAAAAGGGCTGAGTCTTCAGTGTCTTTGGCTTCGCCCGGTGCGCGTGAGTCGGTCTTGATACCGGCAATCAGCTTTTTCAATTGGGCGGGCGATGCAAACAGTGGGATGGTGTTGTCGTAGCTCTTGCTCATCTTGCGGCCATCCAGCCCAGGCAGGGTGGCCACAGATGCTTCAATCGCAGCCTCGGGCAGCACGAAATGCGCGCCGTAGCGGTGGTTGAAGCTTGATGCGATGTCGCGCGCCATCTCAATGTGCTGGATCTGGTCGCGCCCGACCGGCACTTGGTGTGCATTGAACATCAAAATATCGGCCGCCATGAGCACCGGGTACATGAACAGGCCTGCAGTCACGTCAGCATCCGGGTCTTGCTGAGTGGCGGTGTTTTTGTCCACCGAAGCTTTGTACGCGTGGGCGCGGTTGAGCAGGCCCTTGCCGGTGACGCAGGTCAGCAGCCACGTCAGCTCGGGGATTTCGGGCACGTCAGACTGGCGGTAGAAGGTGACGCGCTCCGGGTCCAGCCCGGCGGCAATCCAGGTGGCGGCGATCTCCAGGGTGGAGCGCTGGATGCGGGCCGGTTCATCAATCTTGATGAGGGCGTGGTAGTCGGCCAGGAAGTAGAAGCTCTCGACCCCTGCGGCCCGGCTGGCCGCGATGGCCGGGCGGATAGCCCCCACGTAGTTGCCCAGGTGGGGGGTGCCCGAGGTGGTGATGCCGGTGAGAACGCGCTGTGTGTTCATCAGAGAAAGGGGGGTTAGCGGACGAAAAAAGAAAGCGGCAGCAGCAGGATATCCAGCAGGCCGTAGGTCAGGTTCATAAGGGGCATCAACCACAGTTTATTGACAATACCGCTCACGACCAGGCCCATGACAATGAAGAAGCCCCAGGGTTCAATGCGGCTCACCATGACGGCTTGTCGATAAGGCAGCAGGCCCACCAGAATGCGCCCGCCATCCAGCGGGGGCAAGGGGAACAGATTGAAGACGAACATCACCACGTTGACCAGCGTGCCAGCTTTGCACATCTCCAGAAAGAAAGGCTCGGTCAGACCGATACCCAGCAAGATGTAGAGCAGCGCGCCCCACAGCAGCGATTGCACCAGGTTGGCCCCTGGCCCGGCCAGGGCCACCCAGATCATGTCGCGTTTGGGGTTGCGCAGGCGGTCAAAGCGCACCGGCACCGGCTTGGCGTAACCAAACAAAAAGGCCCCGCTGGTGGCGAAGTACAGCAGCAACGGCATGAGGATGGTGCCCATCGGGTCAATGTGCTTGAGGGGGTTGAGCGTGACGCGGCCCAGCCCCCAGGCGGTGGTGTCGCCAAAGTGGCGCGCCGCGTAGCCGTGTGCGGCCTCGTGCACCGTGATGGCAAACAGCACGG
>JAYVPU010000016.1:0-3054 GCA_043757205.1 Comamonadaceae bacterium
AATCGTCGGTCACGATCCCGGAATCCCAAATTTACACCCCGTCAGGGCATCGGTCACATTCAGCGGAATGACCGGTCACGATCGTCCGGAATACCCAACAACCGCCACCACCTCCTCGGGGTGCACATGGCCAGTGGCCAGCACCAGGTTTTCACGGGCAATGATCTTGAGCACTTTTTCCATCTCGGACGTGACCTTGCCGTCAATGGCGACGCGTAGGCCGGACTTGTTTTTGTCCACCAGGGTCTTGATGTGCTTGTCGGAGTCAAAGGTCGGCAGCCAGACGATCTTGCCGCGGCCGCCGGGTTCACGCCACCCACCGAGCTGTTGAGCACGATGCCGCCCCAGATCTCGATGCCAGGCACCTGCTGCATGGCCAGGGCCGCGCGGTCTGCGGTGGTGACGACGTGGTTCTTCAGCACCAGGCCGCGCATGCCTTTGCGGCGGGCCACGGTGGCTAATTCAATGTCAGTGAGGGAGCGCCCAAACACATCGGGGTCTGAGTGCACGTGCATGTCGATTACGCCCGCAGCCGGGCTGATGCGGGGCGGCGGCGGGGGGAAACCGACCTGGGCCAGGGCTGGCCCAGTCGAGCTGAGCAGTGTGCCCAAGGCGAGCAGCAGCGCCCCGCTCATTTTGGTTTTTGATCGCGCGTCGGGGCGCGCGTCAAAGCATACAGACAAACGACGATCACAGGCTTGCGCACAAACCCTGTGAACAAACCTAACTTTAGGAAACTTCAGGCGCGTAGCCGCACCACATCCAGCGCCAAACACAAATCCGCCCAAGCCTTGGCTTTGTCTTGCGGCGCACGCAGCAGGTAGGTCGGGGGGTAGCTGACCACCACCGGCACGCCTTGGTAGTGGTGCACCTGGCCGCGCAGTTTGCCCAAGGGCAGGGTGGCGACGTCGGGCAGTGTCGCTTGCAGCAGCGACTGCGCCGCCACACGGCCCAGCGCCAGGATGATGTGCGGTTGGATCAGCGCAACTTGACGCCGCAGGTAGGGCTCGCACTGGGCGATTTCGTCGGGCTGTGGGTTGCGGTTGGCTGGGGGGCGGCACTTGAGCGCATGGGTGATGAAAACGGACTGCTCGCCCGTGCCGTTGCGCGCCAGTCCCACGGCTTTGAGCATGTTGTCGAGCAGTTGCCCGCTCAATTGGCCGGGCGCATCGGTAAAGGGTTGGCCCTGCGCGTCGTCGGCCTCGCTGGGGGCATCGCCCACCACCAGCCATCGGGCTTGGCTATCTCCTGTACCGAATACGGTGCTCTTGCGGCCCTGGCACAGGCCACAGGCTTGGCAGCTGGTCACGGTGGTTTGCAGGGCGGGCCAGTCCAGCGTGGCCACTGCGGACGGGTCGATGGCAGGGCTGGGTGCTAGGGCCGTGCCCGTGGCTTGGTTTGGCTTGGGTGCTGTAAATTTATGCTCATTTAGGGCTGCAGGCCTTTGAGTAGCAGCATATGAAGCTATGTTTTCAGGAGCAGTCTTGGTGGCCACTGACGCCTTGACAGCGGGCTCGTCCGCCGCCAACGGCTGCCACAGCGTCACCCCCATGGCCTCCAGCATGGCGCGTTGACGGGGGTCCAGGTTCAAACTCATGCCTGCATTTTCACAGATGTAGGCTCATCACAATGGCGTCTTCGCGCTGGCCCTGGTCGGCCGGGTAGTAGGCCTTGCGCAGGCCAACGCGGCGGTAACCGTGGGCTTCATAGACGCTGAGGGCGCGGGCGTTGTGGGCGCGCACCTCCAGCCACAGCCACAGCGCGCCCTGCCCGCGCGACCAGGTGGCCAGCGCGTCGAGCATGAGCTGCGCCCAGCCTTGGCCGCGGTAGTCCAGCGCGACGGTGATGTTGAGCAGGTGCACCTCGTCCACGCCTTTCATGGCCACAAAGTAGCCCAGCAAGGTGTCGTCCGCCAGCAGCACTTGCGCCTGGTAGCCGGACGCCAACGCGTCTGTGAAATTGAGCTGGCTCCACGGGTGGGGATAGACCTGTTGCTCGACCCGCAGCACAGCGTCCAGCCGCTCGGGCAGTAACGGTTCGAAGCGGGCTTCAGCGGGGGCTGGCGTTGGGGTGGGGACGGCGCTCATGGCTCACAAACCCTGTCATTCCTGCGCGGCAATGACAGCCGCTTTCTCCGCCGCCCGTTCCAGCGTGGTTTTGGCCACTTTGTCGCGGATGTAGCGCGGCAGCGCCAGCGCCGGGTCAACGGCCTGTCCGGCGGACAGCAGGGCGGGAGCCAGACGTAGCATGGCTGCGGCGCTGGGCAGCACCTTGTAGCGCGGCAACTCGGGCGAAAACTGTGGTGCTTGGGGCAGGCGCTCGCCATAAGCCTCAAACACATTGCCCGCCAGGCTTTGACTGTCGTCAAGCGTTAGATTTTCGGGGTGAATGAGCTGGTGACGCCCGACCTGCGTCCACAAGCCGCTATTAAATTCATAGTGAGCGGCGTACAACTCGTCCATGCGCGCATCCAGCAGGGCCAGCACGCGGCACGACACTGCTGCGTTGAAGTGTTCAAAGCGCGCCTGCTCGGCCAGCATCAGCAGCGTGTCCACCGGCAGCACCTTTAAGCCGGCACCAAAGGCCAGCCCTTGCGCCACCGCGCAGGCCGTGCGCAGGCCGGTGAACGAGCCCGGCCCCTGGCCGAAGGCGATGGCGTCCAACGCGTCATAGCGCAGCCCGGCTTGCGCCATCAGCGCTTCAATCGCGGGGATCAAGGTGCTGGACGCTTGCGCCCCGCCTGCACCCGTGTGTTGCCAAAGCTGCACCACCCCGTCCACCGGGCGTGTGACGGCGATGGAGATGAGGTCGGTGCTGGTGTCGAAGGCGAGGAGTTTCATGCGAGATTGAGTGGTCAATAGAGCTGCAAGGTTTATTTTATTAGCGTACGCAGCTATTTATTTAATAGCAAAATTCACCTTACGCACCCCAAACAAAATCCCCGCCGTCACCAGCGCCAGCCCGGCCATCAGGTTCCAGTGCAGCGGTTCACCCAGAAAAAACACCGCCGCCAGGGCCGCCAGACCGGGCACCAGGGCGGTGATCATGGTGGAG
>JAYVPU010000017.1:0-3044 GCA_043757205.1 Comamonadaceae bacterium
GTTCAGAGCGGCCACGCACATGCGCCCGGTGTCGGTGCCGTAGACACCGAACTCGCTGCGCAGGCGCACCATCTGGTCCTTGGAAAGGCCGGAGTAGCTGAACATGCCGATCTGGCTGGTGATGAAGCTCATGTCTTGCTTGACGCCTGCCGCTTTGAGGCCGTCCACCAGGCTCTGGCGCATGGCCTTGATGCGCACGCGCATCTCGCCCAGCTCGCGCTCCCACAGGGCGCGCAACTCGGGATTGGCCAGCACGGCCGCTACCACAGCACCACCGTGGATGGGCGGGTTGGAGTAGTTCGTGCGGATCACGATTTTGAGCTGACTCAGCACGCGGTCGGCTTCGTCCTTGTTGGGGCACAGCACGCTCAGAGCGCCCACGCGCTCGCCGTACAGGCTGAAGCTCTTGGAGAACGAGGTGGAGACAAAGAAGTCCAGGCCCGAGGCGACAAACTTGCCGATGACGGCGCCGTCTTCCAGGATGCCATTGCCAAAGCCCTGGTAAGCCATGTCGAGGAAGGGGACAAGCGCCTTGGCCTTGATGGCCGCAATCACTTGGTCCCATTGCGCAGCGGTGATGTCATAGCCCGTGGGGTTGTGGCAGCAGGAGTGCAGCAGGATGATGGTGCCTGCGGGAGCGGCGCTGATGTCGGCCAACATGCCGTCAAAGTCAATGCCGCGCTTGGCCGCGTCGTAGTAGCGGTAGCTCTCCACCGTGAAGCCCGCGCTGGTGAACAGCGCGCGGTGGTTCTCCCAGCTCGGGTCAGAGATCAAAATCTTGGCACTGGGGTTGAGCTTCTTCAAGAAGTCGGCCCCAATCTTCAAGCCACCCGTGCCACCAATGCCCTGCACCGTGGCCACCCGGCCGGATTTGACGGGCTCAGAGTCCGCGCCAAACACCAGTGCTTTGACGGCGGCGTCATACGCGGCAATGCCGTCAATCGGCAAGTAGCCGCGTGCCGTGGGTTTCTCCATCATGGCTTTCTCAGCCGCCTGCACACATTGCAGCAGCGGCAGCTTGCCGTTGTCATCAAAATAAACGCCCACACCCAGGTTGACCTTGTTGGGGTTGGTGTCAGCGTTGAATTGCTCAATCAAACCCAAAATCGGGTCACGCGGGGCCATTTCGACAGCGGAAAAGAGAGACATGGGAGAGGATCCTGAAGATGAGAGATGCGGCGGAAAAATCCAGGCCGTATTTTACCGGCTAGTTTTCGCCCCACCTCGCTCTAGCCGTACGTGCTCTGCGCTTGTCCAAGAGCGGGGGGCGTCAAGCGCAGTGCGGGTTTAAACCACAGGCTCAAGCGGTTTGACCAGCGTCAGCATCGTCCCGCCCAGCAAGTCAGCCGACATCTGAAACTCTGCTGCCGTGTACTGGCCTGCTAGGTTGACGCTGGACGTGTGCGTGCCGTCGCTCAGGGTCAACAGGCCGCCGGTGTGATCGGCATTGGCGGCAAACACCAGCGTGGTGTCGGCCCCGCTCAGCACATCAGCAAAGTCCAGCGCGTCGCCAGAGTTAAAGCCCGACACCGTACCGCTAAAGCTGGCAGAGGCGTCCAACTTCAGCATGCCGTTGCCATCACCCAAGCCCACCGCAAAGCTCACGTCCTCAGTGGATGCCGCACCAAACTCCACCAGCCCGTGCCCGCTGATCAGCGCGTAGCCACTGCCCGTGCCATCCACATTGCCGCTCAGCAGCAGGCCGCCGTCATTGGCCCACAGCAGCCCGGTGGTGTTGGCCAAGTCGCTGTGCACCGCCAAGACGCCGCTGCCCGTGGCCTCTAGCGTGCCGGAGTTCTGCACCGTGTTGCTGCCGGTATCAATCACCAGCGCGTTGCTGCCGTTGGCCACAATCGTGCCCTCGTTCACCAGAGACATTTGCCCGCCACCCAGTTGCCCTGCGCCCGAGATCGTGTTGTCGTGGTTGATCAGCGTCGCATTCGCAGCGCCGCCGTAAATGACGTTGTGCGCGTCATCCGACAACACTACTTGTCCACCGCCTTGCAGCCGCACGCTCTCCACCAAAATCTCCAAGCTCGTCTCATCTCCGGTAGAGCCCAGCGCAATCGTGCCGCTGTTATCAATCAAACCGCCCAGCGGCAAAATCGCGCCATCGGCAATCGTCATCAGCCCGGTGTTCACCACCATCGGCTCCACGTTGAATTCGAAGTTGCCCACGCCCAGGTCCGCCGCGTGCACCCCCAGCACCGTGATCGTCGAGCCATTGGCCATGGTCACCACCGCATTGCCGTTGGCATCGTCCGCAATCACTAGGCTGTCAAACCCGCTCACGCCGGTAAAGCCGATCAGGTCGATCTTGTCATGGGCTGCGTCAAAGCTGTGAATCACATCGCGGGCAATCGGCTGGGCGAAGACCAGCAGATCGGCACCGCTGGAGGCCGTGAGGTTGTCGTCATCGGAGACGGCGAAGATGGGCGAGCCGGGGGCGTAGGCTTCGACGTTGTCAAGTACCACCGAGCTGCCCGCTGTTCCATCCGCATTGGCCCAGGTCAGCGCCACAGAAAGAACCATGGCTCCTGAGAAGCTGGCGGGTGTTGTCACCGACAGCGCGCTCACATCGTTGGTCTGTACCGTCCATGTGCCGTCGCCGTTGTTAACTCCGATATTGAAGGCCCAGCCTGAAGGTGCGCCGCTTATAGTTGCGGTGACCGCGCCGACGTGATTGGCGGGCGCACTCAAGGCAAGGTTGATTTCCTCGCCCGCAATGCCGGCGGGAAATTTGGATGTGAACGTGCTGGCCGCGCTCGTGTTTCCGGCGGCATCCGTTGCCGTGACAGAAATGGTTTTGGTGCCGACCCACGTTATCAAAGTGATGCTGAATGTGCCACCCGCACTGACCGTGCCACTTCCCACCACCGTCGAGCCGTCTAGCGCAGTGATCGTTGAGTTAGCCTCGGCTGTGCCTGATAGGACGTGAGTCCCCGCAGCTACGTAGGCGTTCAATATTGGTGCAGCAGGAGCTGTTGTGTCTATGGTCACAGACAACGCTGTCGTGGCCGAACCCGTGTTCCCTGCCGTATCAG
>JAYVPU010000018.1:0-3042 GCA_043757205.1 Comamonadaceae bacterium
CAGCGACGAGATTCGCGACCTGGCCAACAACCTGCTGAAGAACCCGCAAAGTGTGCAGGTCGCGAATCTCGTCGCTGAAGGTGGCCGAGAACAGCAGGCTTTGCTTGTCTTTGGGCACCACGGCCAGCACTTTCTTCACATCATGGATGAAACCCATGTCCAGCATGCGGTCGGCCTCGTCCAGCACCAGCATTTGCACTTGGCCCAAGTCCAGCACGCCTTGTTGCAGCAGATCCAGCAGGCGTCCGGGTGTGGCCACGAGAATGTCCACACCTTTTTTAACGCGGCTGATCTGGGGGTTCATGCCGACACCGCCAAAAATGACGGTGGAGGTGAGTTGCAGGTACTGGCCGTAGGTGCGTACCGACTCTTCCACCTGTGCGGCGAGTTCACGCGTGGGGGTGAGCACCAGGGCACGAATGCCGGTACCGCCAAATTTGTTTTGAGCGCTGCGGCTCATGCTCAGCTTGTGCAGCATCGGCAACACAAAGGCGGCGGTCTTGCCGGTGCCGGTCTGGGCTCCACCGAGCAGGTCATGCCCTTCGAGCACCACAGGAATGGCCTGGGCTTGGATGGCGGTTGGGGTTTCGTAGCCTTGCTCGCGCACGGCTTTAAGGATGGCCGGAGCCAGGTTCAATTCTTCAAAGTTCATAAAAAGGCGCTCGTCCTGAGCGCTGGGATATCGGCCTGTTCAGTTGCTGTGGCAACTGGCCAGTTAGAGGCAGACGGGGTTCAAAAGTGGGGCGAGATCTGTGAAGGCTGCCCCCAGCAAGTTGCTGATGTCGCGGGCAACTGGAGTGCCGCAACGGGGATGATTATCTCATGGTTTGCCAAAACCACCGCAAGGCGGCTTCTGCGACACCCACCCCGTAACTGTTATGCATTGCCGTAACAAGGTGTTGCGCCAATGGTTTATTCGGAATGGCAAGCGTGAGAATGAGGCACAGGTCGGAAGTCTTCGGCCGTGAAAGCCCTGTTTGATGAAGAAGTTCCTCATTCGGCGAATTGGCATGTCTGACGAACGAGCCCATTCGCGCCCGACCTTGCATGACTGCATTGAAGCGGTGCTGGTGCAATCTGCCGACTTGATGGACGGTGTGATCACGGGGCTGGAGACCATGCTCAGCCAAACCCAGCCCAAGGTGGCGCAAATCAACCAGCGCTTGACCAGCAAGACGGCTGTAGAGCAACTCCGTCTCCAGGCCGAATCCATCAACGCCATGTTCAGCCAGACATTGCGCGTGGCCATCTACAGCACAGGTGCGCAGGAATCGACTCGCCAGGACATGATGCGCTTTGATGATTTTCAGCTTCTGGACGAAGCGCAGATCGACGCCAATATCGAATACGCCATGGCGCAGCAGGAAATTCAGATTGCGGTGGATGACGTCTTGCCTCCCCTGAACGCCTTGATCAGCAGCTTGCTGGGGTGGACCAGTGTGCGCGCCCAACTCAACCCTTTGCGGCCCGAGATGTTTGCCCGTGCCCTGCGCGAAACGCTGGTGCATTACGTGGCGAACGAAGAAGACCGTTCGGGTATGGTCACCCCGGCCGCCGGTTTTTTGGGTGTGGGCCTGCGCCAGCTCTACATGGAACTGACCGACTGGTTGCGCTCCCAAGGCATCGAGCCCGCCTCAACCCATGCGCCATCCGCCGGGGGGCTGGCGGCGTCACGCGCCACGGGGACTGAATCATCGGTGAGCCGTACCCTGCTCACGCTGGACAAGTTGCGTCGGCTGTTGTCCGGTGAGCTCGATTCTGCTGGGCCAGCGGGCGAACAAGATTTCCAAAACACGGTGCCATTTTCTATGGTGGCGCTGGAAGATCTGCGCATGGTCGAGCCGATGATGAAGCGCTTGAACCAACGTGCTGAAAAAGACGAAGATGGGGAGCAACGCAGGCTTCAAGCCCGAAAGGCCGGCTCGTCTGAGGCGGGCGAAACCAACCCCAGCAAAAAACTCGGCAAACAACTGGGCGAAGAAGTGGTGCGCCTGATGCTGGACAACCTCATGCATGACCATCGCCTGTTGCCGCAGGTGCGCGAGCAGATCAAGGCACTGGAGCCCTTGTTTATCCGGCTTTCGCAGTCGGACCCGCGCTTCTTTAGCGAACGTCACCACCCGGCCCGCCAGTTGCTCGACAAGCTAACCCATCGCAGCCTAGCCTATGCCAGCGAAAGTGACCCCGGTTTTCAGGCATTCATCAGTTCTGTGGCCCAGGCCATCCGTGCATTGGCGGGCGAAGAAGGACAGGCCGCGTCCTTCATGCAGGTGCTCAAAACACTGGAGGCGCAATGGGTGTTGGCCGATCTGACCCAGCGCTCGCGTCAGGAAGAGGCCGCCAAAGCCTTGCTGCACGCGGAGCAGCGCAATTTGCTGGCGCAACGCTTGGCGGCTGATTTTCAAGAGCGCGTCAAGGGCACGCGCGTGACGGATCGGGTGAGCGCCTTCTTGTGTGGCCCATGGGCTCAGGTGGTGGCGGAGTCGCAACTCAAAGGGGCCGAAGGCCGCTCTGACGCCGATGGCTATCTGGCCCTGGTGGATGATTTGATTTGGAGCGTGCAGCGCCGCTTGGCGGTTCGCAACCGGTCCCGGCTGGTGCAACTGGTGCCCGTTTTGTTGGACAAGCTGCGCCAGGGCTTGCAGCTGATTCAGTACCCGCAGGAACGAACCGCTGTTTTTTTTGATGAGCTGATTCGCTTGCATGAACGCGTTTTTGATGTATCCCGGGTCAAAACCAGCACCGTCCCGAGCGAGCCGTTGATGGTGGTTGACATGGGGCGCGACACTGAGGAGGGTAGTCAAAGGAGTCAGTTTGACAGCGATGAACTCCAGCGCCTTGAGGTTTTTTGGGTGGGACAGGACGAAGCCACCGATGCTGGTTATCTGGCCGAGGACTCGGTCTTGTTGTCCGACTTACAGGTGCAGACAGATACGGATGCGGCAACCCGGCCCTGGAGCGCTCATGACCTCGCCATCGGCTCCTGGGTGGAGCTGCACCTCAAGGACAAATGGGTGCGTGTGCAGCTCACCTGGGCCAGCC
>JAYVPU010000019.1:0-11802 GCA_043757205.1 Comamonadaceae bacterium
GCTGAACCGGCCACGTCCAGCCCCACCGAGTTGGCCAACCTGCTCAAGAGCGACAGCGCCAAATGGGCGCGCGTGGTTAAGTCCAAGAACATCAAGCCGGATTAATTCCTCATCTCATCAATCATGACCTCTGCACTCAGAATCACCCCCGTCGTTCCCGGCACCCGGCCCGAGCTGGCCGCGCAAGAGGCTCAAATCATGGCCGAGCGTGGCCGCGTCTCGCCGCTCTACCAAATCTTGCTCAACAGCCCGCCCATCGCCCATGGTTGGGAGCAAATGCTGTCTGCCGTGCGCAACCGCAACAGCCTGCCTGCGGCCCTGCGCGAGCTGATCATCCTGCGCGTAGCCGTGTTGAACCGGGCGCCCTATGAATTTGATGCCCATGTGCCGCACGCGCTGGCTGCGGGCGTCACGCTCACCGCGATTGATGCGATGCGCGTCGTCCCGTTGGCTGCCGACGCGCCTTTATGCGCAGCAGAGCGCATCGCCATCCGCCTGGCCGACGCCATGACACGCGATATCGACGTGTCCGACGCCCTGTTTGACGAGGTACAAGCGCACTTCAACGCGCAAGGCAAGATCGACCTGGTGGCGACCGTCGCGGCTTACAACATGGTCTCGCGCTTTCTGGTGGCCTTGCACATTGGGCATTGATCGAAGTGCCCCATGACAAAGCCCACTGATTTCATCCTGATCAAAGCCAGCGTCAGCCCTGATGCTGTGCCCGCACTGGCCCAGGCTGCCCAACACTTTTGCAAGCAAAGCCCCACCCCGCTCACCCTGCATCGCCTGGCCTGGTCGGCGGACACGCAAACGCTGTACCTCTACGCACGATTAACCCAGCGCACCGAACTGAGTGACGACGTCCTGCCCACGCTGCACGCCGCCTTTGCCCAGGCTTGCCCGCAGGCCCAAAACATCCGTGTCGCACGCTTGGAAAGCGTCTTCTCAAGAGACGGCTTGTCGCACGCCGACACGCCCGTTTTCCATTACGTGGTCGAGACCGACCCCGAAGACGGCTGGGCCGATGAGATTTACCGCTGGTACGACACCGAACACATGCCCGGCCTGGCCGCAGTCTCCGGCTGCATCCTCGCCATGCGCTTGCTCAACAACGACCACGGTGCAGGCTCACCGGTGTCCTTCGCCTGCTACGACCTGGTGACGACCGACACCCTGGGCTCACCCGATTGGCTGGCGGTGCGGCACACGGCGTGGAGTGACATCGCCCGCCCGCACTTCACCAACACCTTGCGCACTATGTTTGACGTGATCGCATGAAACCCTTAGATGAACTGACCCGGCGGCAATGGATGGGCACCTCGCTGGCGGCGGGGCTCTCTACCCTGCCGTGGTCTGCCAACGCCCAAAGCAACTGGCCCAGCAAGCCGGTGCGCTTCGTCGTGCCCTTTGTCCCTGGCGGCACCTCTGACATCGTGGCTCGCACCGCGGCCAACGAGTTGACCAAACAGCTCAGCCAACCGGTGCTCATCGACAATAAGAGTGGTGGCGGTGGCGTGCCCGCCATGCAAGAGGTGGCGCGCGCCCCGGCAGACGGCCACACCCTCATCCTGGGCCACGTCGGCTCGCTGGCGGTCAACCCCTACATCTTTGCCAACACGGGTTATGACGTGAACCGCGACTTCGCGCCCGTCACGCTACTGGCCAAAGTGCCCAGCCTGTTTGTCATCCACCCCGATGTACCCGCGCGTAACTTCACTGAGTTTGTGGCCTATGTGCGCCGAAACCCGGGCAGGCTCAACTACGGCTCGGCCGGTAACGCCAGCGCGGGCCACTTGGCGATGGAGTACTTGAAGTCGGCGACTGGCATGTTCATCACCCACATCCCCTACCGGGGCACCGGCCCAGCACTCACCGACTTGCTGGCCGGGCGCACCCAGGCCTTCTCGGCGGGCACACCCGCACTTCTACCCTACATCCGCAGCGGCAAATTGCGCGCCATTGCCACCGGCACGCCACAACGTTTGCCCTCTTTGCCGGACGTGCCCACGGTGGCCGAATCAGGCTACAAAGGTTTTGAGTCGGTGCAGTGGTACGGTGTGATGGTGCCGGGTGCCACACCGCCAGACACCATCAAACGCATCCAGGAAGAATGCCGTAAGGCGCTGCGCTCGTCCACCATCACCGAGCGCTTTGCGAGTGAAGACGCCCTTATCGGCGGTGAGCCCGCAGCCGAGTTCGCTGCCTTTATTGCGCAACAGCAAAAGCTGTGGAAGGATGTTGTGCTCAAGGCACGCATCAAGCCCGATTGACCATCCATTTAACCCAGCAAACTTTATGAAACTTTATTTTTCCCCCACCTCCCCTTTCGTGCGCAAATGCCTAGCCACAGCGCACGAGTTGAACATCGGCGACCAGTTGCAGTTTCTGCCCGCCAGCTCCGGCCCGGTCAAGCGGGACCAGACCATCATCGTCAGCAACCCATTGGGGAAGGTGCCCACCCTCATCACCGATGACGGCGTGGCGCTGTACGACAGCCGCGTGATTTGTGAGTACCTCAACAGCGTGGGCAAAGGCCAGCTCTTCCCCGCAGAAGGCGCGGCACGCTGGGCTTGCCTGACGCTGCAAGCGCTGGCCGATGGCATGATGGACGCGGCCCTGCTGGCCCGTTATGAAACCGCGCTGCGGCCTGAAAATTTTCAATGGAACGATTGGCGCTTGGGCCAGCTCGACAAAATCGAAACGTCTTTAAGCAACCTTGAGAAAAACGCCGCATCACTGAGCCAAACGCCCAACATCGGCCTGCTGACCTTGGGCTGCGCCCTGTGGTATCTGGACTTGCGCTTCCCCGAGCTGGCTTGGCGCAGCCGCTTTCCCGCCGTTGCCGCCTGGGCCGATATCTTTTTGAAGCGAGAGTCGATGAGCAAAGCCTGGGCACTTGCCGCCTGAGGTAAAACACGATCAAGCGTCAAGCATTTTCATAGGAGTGATTGCAAATGAAGATCATTGAAAGCGGTCAAACTTTAGGTGCACGGGTCGAAGGGCTTGACCTGACGCAGCCCTTGAGCGATGCGCAATTTAAAACCCTGGAGCAAGCGCTGGGCCAGCACGGTGTGCTGTCTTACCCCAAGCAGGTCTTGACCTCGGCCCAGCTCAAAGCCTTTTCAGAGCGCTTTGGTCGGCTGGAAGTCAATGTGGCCAACCTGTACCAGGATCCGAACATCCCTGAAATCATGATCCTGTCCAACAAGGTCGATGCCAACGGCAAGCCCCTGGGCATGAGTGACGCCGGACAAGACTGGCACACCGACATGTCGTACAACCACATGATCGCCTTTACCAACGTGCTCTATGGCTTAGAGATTCCGCACCGCAACGGCGAGCCCCTCGGCAACACCGAGTTCTGCAATATGCACGCCGCTTATGCTGACTTGCCCGAGGCCCTTAAAACGCAGCTCGACGGCATGACCATCACCCACGACTTTGCCAAATTCTGGGACAAGATGCGAATGGAAAAAGGCAGCACGCGCCCGCCGCTGACGCCCGCCCAGCGCGCCGCCAAACCCCCGGTGTCGCACCCGGTTTTTTTGACGCACCCCATCACCGGCAAAAAAGTGCTGTACGCCAACCCCGGCTACGCCATGCGCATCAATGAACTCCCGCAAGACGAGAGTGATCGTATTTTGAGTTTCCTGTTTGATCACCAATTGCAGCCCAAGTACCAATACAAGCACCGCTGGCAAGTGGGCGATGTGCTGATGTGGGACAACATGGGAACGCTGCACAACGCCGTGCCCGACTACACCCCGAGTGAGCACCGCTACATCAAACGCTGCCAGGTCATGGCCAACCGTTATTTTGAAAAACCCGTCACATGAAACTCATCACCTACCGCAAAGGCGATGGCCCCATTCAAACCGGCGTGGTGTTGGATGAGCGCGTGTTGGACATCGGGGCGTGGTTGACTGAGCTGCCCCTCAGCGTGGAGGCCGCAAGCCACAACGCCGCCAGCGGCATCACAGCCCCCACAGGCGGCATCATGCGCTGGCTGCAAAGCGGCCCTGACGCTATTGCGAAGTTGACGGCTCATGTGGAGCAGGTGTCACAACAGGTCAACGCCAGTTTTGACTTATTCAAAGAAGTCACCCTCTACGCCCCCGTACCCCGCCCCGGCAAGATCATGGGCGTGGGGCGCAACTACGCCGACCACGCCAAAGAAACCGGCGTCACCCCGTTTGAGAAACCCCGCATCATCTTCAAAGTGCCCTCCAGCGTGGCCGCAGCCAACGCCGACGTGCCGCGACCGACGGCAGTGAGCAAGATGGATTTTGAAACCGAGCTGGCGGTCGTCATTGGCGGCTACGGCAAAGACGTGAGTGAGGCGAACGCCATGGCCCTTGTCGCGGGCTACACGATCTTGAACGACGTGAGCGCGCGCGAATTTCAATTTGACGTGTCGCCACCGCAAACCACCTTTGCCAAAAGCATGGACGGCTTCGCCCCCATGGGCCCCTGGCTGGTAACGCGCGATGAGATCGTCGACTCGCAAACGCTGGAGTTGACTTGCACTCTCAACGGCCAACAAATGCAGCATGGCCACACGTCTGACATGCTGTTCCCGGTCGCCACGCTGATCGCCTACCTGTCGCAATTCATGACGCTGGAGCCCGGCGACGTGATCGGCACGGGCACGCCCGCCGGCATTGGCGCTTTTCGCAAGCCACCGGTCTATCTGCAACCCGGCGACCAGTTGCGCATGGAAATTTCGCACGTGGGTGTGATGGAGCACAAAGTCATTTGACGAGGAACTCGGTCATGAAAAAATCATTTTTAAATCTCACCTTACTGGCGGTGCTGAGCAGCACCAGCCTAGCCCCCGCCGTGGCCGCAGACCCTTACCCGACCAAACCCATCCGCCTGCTGGTCGGCTTTGCGGCGGGTGGGCCCACCGACGTGATTGCCCGTGTGCTGGCTAAAGACATGACGGCCACCTTGGGGCAATCCATCATCGTCGAGAACAAGGCCGGGGCCAGCTCCATGATTGCCACGCGTGAGGTGCGCAACGCCGCCCCAGATGGCTACACCTTGTTGTTTTCGTCCCTGGGCATGAACGTCAACCCCATTCTTTTGGGTGAGCAGGCGGGCTACAACCCCAAGACCGATTTCACCCCCATCTCCAACGCCGCCAACCTGCCGCTGGTGATGGTCAACGCCTATGACGCGCCGCTTAAGTCGGTGGGCGATGTGTTGAAGAAAGCGCGCAGCAAGCCAGAAGCGGCGAGCTTTGCATCGTCGGGCAGTGGGGGCTCAGGCCACTTGGCGGGTGAGCTGTTTGCCACGCTGGCCAAAACCAAAATGCTGCATGTGCCCTTCAAAGGCAACGCCCCGGCCCTGCTGGACGTGATGGCCAATCGGGTGGACTTCATGTTCTACCCGGTGATTGGGATTGCCGAGAACGTGGCGGCCAAGCGCGTCAACATTTTGGCGGTGGGCACGGCTAAACGACTGGCGCAGTTTCCTGACACGCCCACGATGTCGGAGTCCGGCTTTCCCGGCTTTGAAGAGACCGCGCCTTGGGTCGGCCTGCTGGCCCCGGCAAAGACCGCGCCCGCCATCGTCAATGCCTTGCACGACGCCATGGTCAAAGCACTGGCCAAGCCTGAGGTGCGACTGCAATTAGAAAAGCTCGGCGCGGTGATCGTGGGCGACACGCCTGCGGAGTTCGCCGCCTTCCTCAAGCGCGACTATGACCGCTTGGAGCATGTCATCAAGGCTGCGGCGATCAAGCCCGAGAACTGACATGCCCTTCAGCCCCGCATCTGCCTACGCCATTGAAGACCTGCGCCTTGCGGCCCAGCGCCATCTGCCGCGCGCTATTTTTGATTTTTTTGATGGTGGTGCCGAAGACGAGCTGACGCTGCGAGACAACCGCGCCGCCTTTGCACGCCTGAGCTTCGCTCCCCGCGTGTTGCGCGATGTCTCGGTGATCAACACCGGCACGCAACTACTTGAGCAGTCCGCAGCCCTGCCCATGGCCATTGCCCCCACCGGCGCGGTGGGCTATGGCCGACCGGGGGGCGACGTCGCCATTGCGCGTGCGGCGGCGGCGGCGGGCATTCCCTACACCCTGTCCAGTTCCGCTACGGCCTCCATCGAGCAGATTGCCGATGCGGCTCCCGGCCGCTTGTGGTTTCAGTCCTACATCTTCAAAAACAAAACTTTCCAGGCCGCTCTGATTGAGCGCGCCAGGGTGGCCGACTACGAGGCGTTGATGATCACCGTGGATTTGCCCGTGGGCGGCAAGCGCGAGCGCGACCAGCGCAATGATTTTTCGGTGCCTTTCAAGTTGACCCCGAAAAACATGCTGGACTTTGCCCTGCACCCCGCTTGGATGTTGAACATCTTGCGACGCGGCCTGCCGGTGATGGAAAACCTGCGTGAGCTGGAGCTGGCCAGCACCCGACCCTCCGCCTCGGCCATTGCGTCATCGGTCGGAAAAAACTACGACACCGCCTTCGACTGGGATGCGTTGCAAAAGTTACGCGACCAGTGGCCGCGCAAACTCATCGTCAAAGGCGTTCTGCATCCCGTTGACGCGCAACGCCTGGCCGACATGGGCTGCGACGCCGTGGTGGTGTCCAACCATGGGGGCCGTCAATTGGACGGCGCAGTGGCCACCCTAGACGCCTTACCGGGCATTGTTCAAGCCATCGGTGGTCGCATCCCCGTCCTACTAGACGGCGGCATTCGCCGGGGCAGCGACATCGTCAAAGCCCTGGCCTGTGGGGCCAGCGGTGTGCTGCTGGGGCGGGCCACGCTGTACGGCGCGGTGGCAGGTGGTCAAGCGGGAGCCGAGCGCGCGATTGCCATCCTCAAAGACGAATTGACGCGCACCATGCAGCTATGCGGGGTGTGCACGATTCAGGAGATTGAGGCGGCGCTGCTTTTCACTTCGCCATAAGTCCGGCGGCATTCGCCACTTCGCGCCACATTGAAAGTTCACGACCCAAGGTACGCTGAAAATCAGCCGGTGAGCCGCTGATGGCCTCTGCCCCCTCATGCACCAGCCTTGAGCGCACCGGGTCACGGGCGGCGGCTTCGTTGATGGCTTGATTGAGTTTGTCAACAATCACCTTGGGCGTGTTCGCCGGGGCCAACACGCCCCACCAGGTGGTGATGTCCACGCTGCCCAAGCCCGACTCAGCCAGCGTAGGTGTAGCAGGGAACAAGGCAGAACGCTTGCCCCCCGTCACCGCCAGCAACTCAACGCGGTGGTCTTGCACGTAGGGCAAGATGGTGGGCACGGTGGCAAAAAACAATTGCACGCGCCCGGCCAGCAAGTCCAGCGTGGCCGGGCCACTGCCTTTGTAGGGCACATGGGTCATGTCCAGCTTGGTTTTCTGCCGAAACAACTCACCCGCGAGATGATTGATGCTGCCGTTACCGGCGGAACAAAAGTTGATGCCTTCCGGTCGCGCTGCTGCGACACTGCGAAGTTGGGCCAGGGTCTTGACGCCCATTTCCTTATTGGCCACTACCAGCAAAGGGCCGCGCCCGATGAGGGCCACCGGCGCAAAGTCTTTGTCCACCTGGTAGGGCGCTGTGCCTTCGGTCACCGCGTTGGTGACGAAAGTGGAGGTAGCAAACAGCAAGGTGTAGCCGTCCGCCTGCGCCTTGGCCACCATATTGGCCCCGATAGAGCCGCCACCGCCGCCCTTGTTGTCCACCACCACAGGCTGGCCCAGCTTGTCGGCTAGGGACTTGGCGATGTCACGCGCAATGCTGTCGGTGCCGCCACCGGCAGCGAAGGGCACGACAAGGGTGATGGGGCGGGATGGGTAGGCTTGCTGCGCGCTGGCCTGCGTTGACATGAGCGACGCAAGACATGCGCAAGCCGCAAGAACCAACAGTGTTAACGCACGGCGAGGATAGGAGGGTGAAAGGTTCATGCTTGCAAGTCGCAAAGGTCAGAAGTTGCAAAAATCAGAAATCGTAAAGCGCTTGAGGATTGGCCACCAAAATTTTGTGCAGCGTGGCCGCATCACCCACCCACTCGTTCAGGCGGTTCAGCGCCCGGCCATCGTTGATGGGGTTGAAGGTTTCAATCTCATCCACCCGGCGCGGCTTGCCCGGCTTGGCACCGGGGTGCGGCCAATCACTGCCCCACAACATGCGGTCTGGATTGGCTGCGATCAGGGCTTGCACCAGAGGTTTGGCATCTTCGCAATCCGGCAGCTTGGAGATGCGGTGCGGTGCAGACAGCTTGACCCACACCTTGCCTGCATGCACGAGGTTCAGCAAAACATCAAAGCCTGGCTGCTCCACACCCAAGTCTGCCGATGCGCGGCAAAAATGGTCCACTACCAAGGGAATGGGCAAGGCCGAAATCTGATCCTGAAGCGACATCACCACGCTCAGTTGCGTGAACATCTGCAAGTGCCAACCCAGCGGTGCCACTCGCGCACTGGCCCAGCGCAGTTGCTCTGCGGCCACCAGCGGATCGCTGACCCCCGTGGTCTCTAGGTTCAAACGCACACCGCGTACACCCATCGCGTGCATGTCACGCAATTCAGCGTCGCTGGTGGCGGCATCTATCACGGCCACACCGCGCGCACGGTCTCCCAATTGGCGCAAGGCATCCACCGTGCAGGCGTTGTCAGCCCCATACGGGCTGGGATGCACGATGACCACCCGCTCCAAACCCAAATGCGCCTGCAAAGCCAGCAACTCGGCCACCGAGGCATCGCCGGGGGTGTATTGGCGATCCGCAGCGAACGGGAATTGACCGGCGGGGCCAAACACATGCGTGTGGCAATCGCAGGCCAACGCGGGCATGGCGAAGTTCAAGGGTTCATGCATCGCGCCATGGAGCGCAAGCGGTGTGAGTCTGGGCTGAGTTGTCATGCAATTGATGTGTCAAAGATTCAAATGGATCAGGTGGGATTAGCGCTGGCGTGACTGCTCAATCAACCGAAGTTCCCAGGGGATGATGACCTTGGAGAAGATCACGGGATCAGTCCACCCCTTGGGCTCGCGGCCCAAATGACCACCGCTGGGGTTGATCCAGGCTTCTTTGGGGACATCGCCTGAACGCATCAGCAGCTCGATATCAGAAATAGGCACTTGGGTGTCTTTGACGCCGGTCACCACCAACATGGGCGTCGTGGGTTTGCTCAACAGCTTTTGCGCTTTGAGCGACATACCCGGCATCAAGCGGGCCAGATCGTCAATCGTCTGCGCACCCTCAAACACATTGATGAATGCGGGCGCCAGATCAAACAAATACTCTCGGTTGCCCAGAGTGCCTTCACGCAAAAATCGCTCAGTGAAAAACTCATCCACGGGCGGCGACTGTGCCACCGCGCCGAGCAGCCGCGCTTTCTCAGTAATAGCCAACTTGCTGGCCCAGTAACCGCCAAAACTCACACCCGAAACAATGATGCGCGAACGATCCACCCGGGGGTGCTGGTGCAGATAGTCCAGCACCGCAGAGAACATGCGCTCCGCCGTGGCATTGACCTTGAGCGGTGCCTGACCCGTGCCGGGCGAATCCACCGCAAAAAAGCCAACGCCTTGCGAGAGGATTTGCGCGTAGCTCTCGGCCACCGTCTCTTTGCGGCTGTCGAGCCCGCTGATGGCCAAAATCACAGGCTCCGGTTCTTTGGCCTGCTTGGGCAAACGCAGATAGCCCGTGATAGTTTTACCCTCAAACGGGATGGTCACCACTTCCATGGGCGGGTCCATCGCCTTGGCAGACAAGAGGTAGGCCTGCACGGCGTTTTCATAAGCTACAGCTTTTCCGGGTGAATTCGGAACCGGCCACTGCGCGAAATAGTAAAGTCGCCAAGCTTTTTTGTAGGCGGCTGCCGCTTGGGCCGCAGTGCTGGCTGCGCGACCTTGCGCCATATAGCCCTCGGCCACATGACTCCAGCCACGGGCCCACTCGTCTCGGTCATTGGTCTTGATGCGATCAAGTGCCTGCGCAACATCCGCCGGGTCAAGTCCACCGAGCGGATAAGCCCCCGTTGCGCCCGGGCCAATGACTCTTGTTTGACCTCGTCAATGGTGCGCTCTGTAACTTGAGCCACCGCATTGCCAAACTGAAAACTTGTCGCGAAAAAGACCAGCAGAATTTTGAATAAATTCATGAAAACCTCTGTGAATCGAAGTGACGAAAAACTCATTGTTGTTTTCATTATTCATCACTTTACCGTTCGGGCTGAGCCTTTCGAAGCCCTTCGACAAGCCCAGGGTGAACGGGTGTGAATCAGTTGGTTAGTCAAAGAAGACTTCTTTAAGCATGTCAGTGCAATGCTGGATGGCTGCCACCACATGGGGATGGACTCTGCCACTTCGGCTTCACGCCGAATCACCATCTCGGTGGTCAATATCAGCCGCAGCACTCTGTCACCGGGGTCGGCCACCTGGCATACCTTGGCAAAGTCCAACAACCCTTGACGGGCCGAAAAAAATGATTTCTGCCCGCACAAATCCAAGACCAACACGTCCTCGGGAATGTAGGCCGTGGTGTTGACCAGATCAAATGCCGGTGCCAGTCGGCAATCGTTGGTGGTCGGTTCGGTATAGAGCAGCCCAAAGTTTTTCAGATGCGCATCGCCATTGCCCACCACGCACGACAGCGCCACCATATCGAAAAGCGCCTGCAAGGACGATATGACGTGGGGGCCAGAGGTAAACGCCTCAACGAGCTTGGCCACATGGGTATAACTCGTTTTGTATTTCTCGCGCGATGAGAAGCCGGCCAGCACTGCCATGTCCTCAAACCCAATAGGAGTGCCATCCGGCGTTCTGTCAAACCGCTGCATGACAAACAGCTCTTTGTTGTGTGACAAATAAAACTCCGGCACTGCCAAGCCTGATCACTTGGCGATACTCATGCAGAGAAATTCGTTCGCAGCCAGACCCGGGTATTCCTGGCGACCACTTTTAACAATCAGGTCCGTCGTACGCACTGTGGCCTTGGAAGACGCGGGTGCCATCACATGGGGCGTCACCTCCTGCGGCACCAACACCTTCGGCTGCACGCCCGAAATGCCGGTGCGGTAGATGTACTTGTTCACCAGTTCAGCAAACAAACTCTCCGTACCGTCCCAGGCCAGTATTTCACTCAAGCGCTCACCTTTGCCCTGCGCAGTCGCCAAAGGGTTCACAAAATCAGATTGCACGGCCACACGGCCAATGGGAGCTTGCCCGCCGGACAGGGCCAGCAGCAGCATCGGCTCCAGATTGACGATTTTGGCCAATCGATTTTGCAGCTCCTCCAGTAAAAACCCCTCTGGCAAATTCATTTGAAAGATGGGGTGCAAGGCGGCATGGGCATATTGCGCCTTGCGCACCGGCATGGTCAGGCTGACCGCCGCGTCGGCAGAGGCTGGGCCGTAGCCAAACAAAAACCGCCCCTTTTCCTGGGTCAATTCCCCCGCATCGCCCTGGGGCGTGCTGACGCGCAGGTGCGTAGCAGACTTCATTGGAAATCTTTCAGTTCATCCAGCGTGGGCCGGGTACGGGAGGACAAGGTCAACTCGGTACCCAGTGCGCCAGCCAGCCTAGCGTAGCTCTCCATCGCCACCGAACTGCGCCCGGCCTCCATCGCGATCACCTTGAGCCGCGTCACCCCTGCAAGGCGCGCCAACGCCTCTTGGGTCAGCCCCCGGTTAGTGCGCATGGTTTTGAAGGCTTGCCCCAGTTTTTGGAGATGAAAGGATTGATCCATGCATCAATCATCCGAGATTGTCCATTAGCCCCGACGGTGGGATCATGAGTGGCACCCAGCCCTGAGCCGACTGGGTGGATTTCTAATGGATACCATTAGAAATCCCC
>JAYVPU010000020.1:0-2993 GCA_043757205.1 Comamonadaceae bacterium
GGGCCGTCGATTTCGCGCACGTCCATGCCCAGCGCTTCGTAAAAGAAGTTGATGTGCCAGTGAATGTCGTTAACGCGCACGGCCACGTGTTCGACGTAGGATTTTTGAGTGCTAGCCATGGTGTATTTCAGGAGGGATTTAAAGTTTCAAGCTGCGCTCAATGCCCTTGATGCAGGCCACCAGCGTTTGGTTGACGGGCGTGGGCACGCCGCATTTCGCACCCTGGCGCACGACAGCACCGTTGATGAAATCGATCTCGGTGACTGAGCCTTTTTCCAGACTTTGCAGCATGGAGGTCTTAAAGTCGTAGGGCAGCCCGGCCCCGGCCTTGAGCCAGGGCTGGCGCGGATCGGTGATGCTGAGCGTGATGCCGCTGGCTTGGGCCACGGCCATAGCCTCCGCCACGGCGGCAATGCCGGTGGCCTCCAGCTCGCTGACCTGGTACAGCTCACCATAGACCAAACGGGAAATGCCGCTGACCGCACCCGTGGCCACGTTGACCAGCAGCTTGTCCCAGATCGTGCCCATGATGTTGGCACTGACGATGGTGTCCAGGCCTGCCGCATTGAAGGTGTCCGCAATGCGCTGCACGCGCGGCGTAATGCGGCCGTCCAGCTCACCGATGTGGGTGTCTTTGCCGATGGTGCCGACCAGCACATGACCCGGGCCAAGTTGCGAGCCCCCGGCATAGGTCTTGCCTGCCAGCACGCGCTCACGGCCCACGATGTCGGCCAAGATGTCCTCATGCCCGAGACCGTTTTGCAGCGACATCACCACGGTCTGCGGCCCAATCAACGAAGTGGCCGCCTGCATGGCCTGAGCGGTATGAAAGGACTTGACCAGCACGATCACCAGATCTACCGCACCAGAGTCCATGCGGACCCCCTGCGCTGAGGTGGCGGCGTGCACGACCACCGTGCGGTCCACGCCCGCGCCGTCACGCAGGATCAAGCCACGACGCGTCATAGCTTCAACCTGCGCCGCATTGCGGTTGATCAGCCAGACCTCATGGCCCGCCTCGGTCAACACACCGCCGAGGGCACCGCCCAGGGCGCCTGCGCCCAAAATGCAAATTTTCAAAAGACCACTCCTTGAAAGACAGAGACGGATTTTGCCCATCGGCCATCATTGCGTCTATGCCATAACATAAATACCATTCATTGCCTCATGAAATAATGGTGCGCCATGACGGACCACGACCCCACCCTGCTCGACATCAAACTGCTGCGTCTGCTGGACCAGCTCTACACCACCCACAGCGTCACCCGATCAGCCCAAGCGCTGGGCCAAAGCCAGCCCACCGTCAGCATCTGGCTGGCCAAATTGCGCCAGCAGCTCGGTGACCCCCTGTTTGTGCGCACGGCGCAGGGCATGCTGCCCACGCCGCGCACCGAGGCGCTGATGGTCACCGTGCGTGAAGTACTCGACGGGATCAAGCGCCTGTCGCAGGCCAGCGCGACGTTTGATCCGGCCACCGCCCAGCGGCGTTTCTCCATTGCCATGACGGACGCCAGCCACATCACGCTACTGCCCCGACTGCTAGCGCATGTGCGAGCCCTGGCCCCAGGCGTTTCTCTGGAGGCCAGCCGCATTGATGACGGCCTGGCCGTGGCCTTGCAAACGGGCAAAGCCGATCTGGCGCTGGGTTTTCTGCCGGGACTGGACGCCGGCTTTTACCAACAAGCCCTCTACGCGCAAGACTGGGTTTGTCTGGCCAACGCCCAGCACCCACGGGTAATCGACGCCAAGTCCCCACATTGGGGCCTGGACGCTTACCAGGCCGAGTCGCACATCAGCATTAACTCCGGCACGGGCTACCAGTTGCTGGACAGCGCGGTCGCGGCCCAGCGATTCACGCGTCGCATTCAGCTGGAATTACCGGGGTTTTTGGGCCTGTCCGCCATCCTCTCCACCAGCGACCTCATCGCCACCCTGCCCCGCCACATCGGCGAGACTCTGGCACGCGCAGCAGGCTTGGGTGTGCTGCCATGCCCTTTCGAGATAGCAGGCTTCACCGTCAAACAATACTGGCATACGCGCTACCACCAGGACGCTGATAACCGGTGGCTGCGCGGCGTGTGTGCAGACCTGTTCAAGCGCGGCGCAAAGGAAGCATCCTAGATGGAGCTCAAAAAAGTCCCGCCCTAAGCCAGACGCTTAAAAAATAACGCTATAATTTGAGGCTTGTTCCTCGATAGCTCAGTTGGTAGAGCGCCGGACTGTTAATCCGTAGGTCCCTGGTTCGAGCCCAGGTCGAGGAGCCAAAATAAAAGTTGACCCCGCCGTTGCAAAACGGCGGGGTTTTCCCATTCAGGCATACCAGGGCTCTGCATGAAAGACCACTACGCGGCCTTAGGTGTCAGCCCTGCTGCTTCGCTGGCTGAACTCAAGAAGGCCTACCGCCAACTGGCCGCCATTCACCACCCCGACCGCAACCCCGCACCGAATGCGGCTGCACGGTTTCAGTTGGTGCAAGAGGCCTACGACATCTTGAGCGATGACTCCAAGCGCGAGGCCTATGACAACAACCGCAAGCGCAACCTGCTCGACAGCCCGATTGATACCGCACGCGAAATCTGGCGTGACTACTTCAACCGCTTAATCTAGCCCCCTTCAAAAAACCGCCAAACCCCATGCAAATATCACCCTTCTTCCACAACCTGCGTTCTGCCTATAGGGCAGAACTTGATGACATGCGTTCGGACTCCGAAGGGCTCAACATCTTGAACCAGCGACTCGCACAACGCCGGGGTGAGTTGGATTTTTTAGTCAGCATGATCGAGCTCAGCCCCGAGATGGTGGCGGTGGTTTTGCACAAGGCGTTTCGCTTCACCGCCGTGACGGCCATGCAGCAACTGCTGACGCATGAGCCCGAAGACCTGCTTGAGTGGGACGATTTAGTCCACTCGCTTGAAATCGCGCCTTGGGCAGCCCCGCTCATCAAAACACTTCGCAAGCAACCCGCTGGCGACTGGTTTTTGTGTGTGGCTGTA
>JAYVPU010000021.1:0-2992 GCA_043757205.1 Comamonadaceae bacterium
CTGGATGAAGGACGAGCAGGGCAACGAGACAAGCGAAGCCGCTTACTTCATGGCCGCCAATCGCGGTAAAAAATCTATCACAGTAAACCTGACCCACCCCGAGGGACAAGCCCTGGTGCGCGAACTGGCGGCCAAGTGCGACGTGCTGATCGAGAACTACAAGGTCGGCGACCTGGACCGCTATGGGCTGGGCTACAAAGACCTGTCCAAGCTCAACCCCGGTTTGGTGTACTGCTCGGTGACGGGCTTTGGCCAGACCGGCCCTTTCCGTGAAAAACCGGGCTACGACTTCATGGCCCAGGGCATGGCTGGACTGATGAGCGTGACCGGGATTCCCGATGGTGAACCCGGTGGCGGGCCGATGCGCGTGGGCGTACCGGTGATTGACATCTTCACCGGCATGTACGCCACCATCGGCATCAATGCGGCGCTAGCGAACCGTGCCGTGACGGGTTTGGGCCAGCACGTGGATGTGGCGCTGCTGGACTCCTGCATCGCTTTGCTGGCCAACCAAGGCATGACCTATCTGTCAACTGGCGAGTCGCCCAAACGATTGGGCAACACGCACCCGTCCATCGTGCCCTACCAAGTGTTCCCAACGGTCGATGGTTCGGTGATTTTGGCTTGTGGCAATGACAATTTGTTCGCCAAGTTTTGTGCGGCAGCCCACCGTGAAGATTTGCCGCAAGACGAGCGCTTTACCAAAAATGCCAACCGCGTGAAACACCGCGCCGTCTTGGTGCCTGTGCTGGAAGACATCTTCAAACAACGCAGCACCGAAGACTGGGTGAATGCGCTGGAGACGGCAGGCGTGCCTTGTGGCCCCATCAACACGGTGGCCCAAGCCTTTGCCAACCCGCAGGTGCAGGCGCGCGGCATGCAGATCCAGCTGCCGCACCCGTTGGCGGGCCAAGTGCCGCTGATGGGCAGCCCGATGAAGTTCTCAGGCACACCGATTGAACATAAGTTGCCGCCACCCGTGCTGGGTCAACACGCCGAGGAAATTCTGGAACAGATCTTGGGTATGGACGCGCCAGCGCGCGAGAAACTGCGCGCTTCAGGCGCTATGTCAGCGTAGCACCAGAACAGGGATGTGAGAGTGCGTCAACACCAGTTGGGTTTCACTGCCCAGCAGCAGGCGCTTGATGCCTCTGCGCCCATGAGAGGCCATCACAATCAAATCGCATTTGTGTTTTTTGGCGGCGGCGATCACGGCTTCACTCACCAGGTCGGATCGCACAGTGATGGCCTTGGTGTTGACACCCTTGGCCAAGGCTGATTTGCTGACTGCGTCCACAATGGCCTGACCCTGGTCGGCCCATTGCTTTTCGACCCGTGCAATCTCATTGGCTTGCAGAGCCAAGCCCCCTTCAAAATAGCTCTGCGGGTAGCGGGGTGTGACCTTTAAAGCCACCAGTTCCGCACCCGTGAGTTGCGCCATAGCAATGGCACTGTTGACCGCTTTTTTGGAGAGGGTGGAGCCGTCTGTGGCAACAAGAATTCGTTTGTACATGGTGAACCTCCATGGGCTGGATACCCAGTGTCAGCCTACGGCCGCTTGCGGCCTGCCGCATTGATTTAAATCAATGACACTTCTCGTGGTTGACAAGCAGGGCAAGAGCGTCAGGGTTGATGATGCGGACATGGCGTTGGTGGACTTCAAGGATGCCGTCCTCCATGAACTTTGAGAACGTTCGGCTGACCGTCTCTAATTTGAGACCCAGGTAGCTGCCAATTTCTTCCCGGGTCATGCGCAGGTTGACCTCGGTTTGCGAGAAGCCGCGGTCATGCAGTCGCTCTACCAGATTGAGCAAGAAAGCGGCCAAGCGTTCCTCCGCGCGCATGCTGCCCAGCAAGAGCATCACGCCGTGCTCACGCACAATCTCTCGGCTCATGACTTTGTGCACATGGTGTTGCAAGGCACCTATGTCTCTGGAGAGTTTTTCAACCAGATGAAACGGCAGCACGCAGACGTCTGCATCTTCCAGGGCCACGGCGTCGCAGTTGTGGTGGTCATTCATGATGCCGTCCATGCCGATCATCTCGCCTGCCATCTGAAAGCCCGTGACTTGTTCGCGGCCATCTTCGGAGGTGATGCGGATTTTGAAAAAACCGGTGCGGATGGCGTAAAGGTTGGTGAATTTTTCACCGTTGCGATAGAGCGTTTCGCCCCGCTTAATGCTGCGCTGGACTGAAATGACGCTGCTGATTCTGTGCAACTCATCGAGGTTGAGGTCTGCGGGTAAACAGAATCCGCGCATATTGCATTGGGCGCAGGCAACTTTGAGCGGGTAGGGCTGTATGAATGTATTCACGCTGCTCACCCCCGTGATGCTTACCACCGAATTGAGGTGAGTTCGACCGAACCCGGTTGCAATTTTGTGCTGCACAGCATTCTCCTTCCTAGACCGATAAGCTTACACCTTAGCAGCATTTGACCCAAATCAAAAGCGAATTCATGTAGGCGAAGGCCGCGACTGCATTGTAAAAAAGAGGTATTTCTGATTCAAGTTCATCCTGGCATGTGAGGCATGCTGAGTGGACTCAATTCAGCACCAGGTCATGGATTTGAAGCTCGCCTGAGCGGCGATCTGCAAAGAAGCATTCCAAGGTTCTTTTGACGGTGAGGAAAGAGATCTCATCCCAAGGAATTTCTGCTTCTGAAAAAAGTCGAACTTCCATGCTTTCAATGCCGGGGTTGAATTGTTCGCTCAAGAGCCTGGCCCGGTAAAAGAAGTGGACTTGTCCCACGCGGGGGACACTCAAAACGCTGAACAAAGACTCCATCTCAATGTGGGCCCCCGCCTCTTCATGGGTCTCGCGCGCGGCACCTTGGGCGAGGGACTCACCAAGTTCCAAAAACCCCGCAGGCAGTGTCCATTTGCCAAGACGAGGCTCGATATTGCGTTTGCACAGCAGAACTCTGTCACCCAGGTGCGGGATGGTCCCCACCACCGGCAGTGGATTCAGGTAGTGGATGGTGCCGCAGGCG
>JAYVPU010000022.1:0-11687 GCA_043757205.1 Comamonadaceae bacterium
CCGGTGATTTACAAGAACTTGAGTTACGACTACAAGCGCGACTTTGTGCCGGTCGCGCTGGCGGCGCGGGCCTCGCTTTATTTGGCGGTTCATCCCAAGGTGGGGGTGAGCAATTTGCAGGAGTTCATCGCGCTGGCCAAGGCCAAGCCGGGCACTTTGAATTACGGTTCATCCGGCATTGGCAGCACGCACCACCTGACCATGGAGGCCATGAAAAGTGGTTTGGGTTTAGACATCAAACACATTCCCTTCAAGGGCACGGGCCAGTCGGTCCCGGCCTTGGTGGGTGGGCAGGTCGATGTTTTGTTTTCGGCTCTGCCGTCACTTGCGGGCTTTGTCAAAAGTGGGCAGATCAAGTTGCTGGCCAATAACGCGGCCCACCGCTCCAGCCAAGAGCCCCAAGTGCCCACCATTGCTGAGCTGATCCCCGGCTTTGATTTCTCCCCCACCATTGGATTTTTTGCCGCCAGCGGCACCCCGGCCAGCGTCATCGAGCGCTTCAGCGCCGAGGTGGCGCGCGTGGCTAAAATGCCCGAGCTGATTCAGGCCCTGAACACCGCTGGGGTGGACGCCGTGGGTGCAGGCCCAGCCGACTATGGCCGCGCCATTCAGTCTGAAATTGACCGCATGGCCAAGGCAATTGCGGCCGCACAAATCAAACCCGAATAAACCAGAGAACTCTCATCACCATGTCCAAACTCAAACTCACCTTCGGCTGCTGGAACTACGACCGCACCCGCGCCCTGATGGATGGCAGCATCCAGCCCGATGGCATCGACCTGAACTACCTCAACATGGAGGTGGAAGAAACCTTTTTCCGCATGTTGCGTCACCAAGAGTTTGACGTGGCCGAGATGTCGCTCTCGTCTTACAGCGTGTCGATGTTTCGTGAGCCACGGCCCTTTGTCGCGATCCCGGTTTTCCCCTCGCGTTTCTTCCGCCACTCGTGCATTTACGTCAACGCCAACTCCGGCATTCGTGAGGCCAAAGACCTGATCGGTAAACGCATCGGCAACCCGGAGTACCAGATGACCGCGCCGGTGTGGATTCGCGGCATTTTGTCGGATCACTACGGCGTGCCGGTCGATAGCGTGACCTACTACACGGGGGGTGAAGAAGAGCCGGGCCGCTCCGAAAAAATGAAGCTCGATTTACCGTCCAACATCAAAGTTCAGAGCATCGGCCCGACGCAAACCCTGTCGCAAATGCTGATGGATGGTGAGATCGATGCGCTCTACACAGCCCGCATGCCGTCGAGCTATCTCAAAGGCGGCGGCAAGGTCAAGCGCCTGTTTGAAGACTACGAGCCGATCGAGCGCAACTACTTCAAAGAAACCGGCATGTTCCCCATCATGCACACCGTGGCCATTCGCCGCGATGTGTACGAGGCCAACCGCTGGGTCGCGCAGTCCATGATGAAGGCGCTGAAAGAGTCACAGCGCCGCAGCTACGAAGACCTGTACGAGACCGCCGCGCTCAAGACCATGCTGCCATGGCTGACCTCGCACGTCGAGCAGGTCAAGCGCGAGATGGGCGATGATTTTTGGCCCTACGGTTTCGAGAAAAACGAAAAAACCCTGCGCACCTTTTTGCGCTACCACTTCGAACAAGGTCTGTCCAAGCGCTTGCTGGAGCCCAGCGAGTTGTTTGCCCCGGAGTCGTTGGAGTCGTTCGTGATTTGAGGCTTTTCACAGCAGAGCTGAGTTGCGAGAAGCAAACCCAATCTGTACTCGACTGACTAAAACAATAAGGCCCTGCAAAGAGTCTTTTTATTTGGAATCCAGCGCAATGAAATCAATGTTCAACCGGTGTTCGGTCAGCGTATGGGTGATGGCCGGGCTGCTCACTGTGCATGGTTTGGTACAAGCACAAACGATCAAACCCGTGCAAGGGCAGGTCGCATCAACCAGCTGGCCTCAAAAATCGGTTCGCATCATCGTGCCGTTTGCGCCGGGTGGTGGCACAGACCTGGTGGCTCGCTTGACGGCACAAAAACTCTCCGAACTTTACGGCCAGGCCTTCGTGGTTGAAAATAAATCGGGTGCGGGTGGCACCAGCGGCACCGACATCGTTGCCAAATCAAAACCCGATGGCTATACCTTGGCGGTGGTCAGTGGCAGTCACACCATCAACCCCAATCTGTACAAGAGTTTGCCTTACGACACCCCGCGTGACTTTGTGGCGGTCTCCAATTTGGTGAGTGGGCCTGCTTTGTTGGTGGTGCACCCTTCGGTGCCCGCCAACAACGTGCGTGAACTCATCGCACTGGCCCGCGCCAAACCCGGCACCTTGTCTTATGCCTCTTCTGGCAATGGCTCACCACCGCACATGGCGGGGGAAATGCTCAATGCATTGGCGGGCCTGGACATGGTCCACTTGCCTTACAAAGGCAATGGTGCTGCGTACAACGACCTGATCGGCGGGCAAGTGCCGCTCATGTTTCCCAACATCACGACAGCATTGCAGTACGTTCGATCTGGCAAATTGCGCGCCCTGGCTGTGACCAGCCGAGAGCGAACCCGCCTGGCACCCGACATCCCCACCATGGCCGAATCGGGCTTGCCTGGTTTTGAGCTCACTTCTTGGTTTGGCCTGGTGGCACCCGCAGGCACGCCAGCGACCTTGGTTGAGCGTTTGCAGCAAGACATTGCCCGGATTTATCAGCAGCCTGAGATTCGCGATAAATTGATGGCGCAAGGCGTGGAGCCGCTGGCCAGTTCGCCGGCTGAATTTGCAGCGCAAATCAACAGCGAAATCACCTATTGGGCGCGCATGTTCAGGGTCATCAAAATCAAGCCTGAATAAACTCAGACCCACCCCAGCCATTGGCGCAGGCCACGGCCCATGACCCACTCCAGGTCCTCACCTTGAAGCCAGTCCATGTGCTGGGTGAACATATCCACCGCCTGGGGGTAAGTGCATGGCAGGCGTGACAAATCAGTACCCCAGAACACGCGCTGGGGGCCATAGGCATCAAAGGCCTGCCGTATGTAGCCATGGATGCGTTTGTGAGGCCAGGCGTCCGTGGTGTAGCAAGACAGCGCGCTGGCTTTGACGGCGACGTTGGGGCACTTGGCCAGGGCCAGCAGTTTGTCAAATTCACCAAAAGCGACGTCATCCCGCGTGCCCGGCAACAAGCCCAAGTGATCCATGACCAGTTTGAGCCCAGGGTGTCGCACGGCAATGTCGTGCACGATGTGCATGATGCTGAAGGGGCAAGTCATCATGATGGGCACGCCCGCGCGTTCAGCCAAGGGCCACAACCAGTCGGCTTTGCCTTCGGTCAGCAAGTACTGCAATGAGGGGCGGTGAAACGTGAAGCGCAAACCCAACTGACCCGGCGTGTTGCGCCAGTCTTCGATCTGCAAACGCGACTGCGGAGCTTCGGGGTCCAAGCGGCCCATTACTGCAAAACGATGGGGGTAGTTTTGTGCGGCTGCCAAGCACACATCATTGCGTTCACCCTCCCAAGAGGGCGGCACCAGAATGGCGCGGTGAACACCTGCTGCATCCATGTCGGCGAGCAGACTTGTCGCGGTGATGGGCTCAGGACGATGCGGTGCATGGCGCGCAGGCCAGGGCCTCTCAGGCGTGCTTGCGGCCCATATGTGAACTTGTGAATCGACGATTTCTAAAGTCATGGCTCGCCTGAAAATGAAGGGCTGGGGTGTGGGTTGGTGTGAGGTTTGAAAATCAGTTTAGCTGATAATCAACCCTCAAAATATCGGAGCGATTCATGGCATTTGCAAACATCAACGGCATAGACATTCACTATGAAATCAAGGGCTCTGGCCCTGCCTTGCTGATGTTTGCCCCCGGTGGCTGGCGCTCGGTCATGTCCCGCTGGACGGCCGCTGGCGGCAAAGAGGCGTGGAAAGAAATGGACGGCATTGAGGCTTTGTCTGCGCATTTCACCACCATTGCCTATGACCGACGCGAGTCGGGTTTATCGGGTGGCAACATTGAGCCCCTGACTTGGGATTTGTATGTTGACGAGGCCAAAGCCTTGCTCGATTTGGCCGGCTTCAAACAAGCCTACATTTTGGGTTGCTGCATGGGTGCCTCACTGGCCTGTGCCTTTGCCGTGCGCCACCCCGAAGCTTGCAAAGGGCTCTTGTTGCACTGGCCGGTGGGCGGCTATCTTTGGCAAAAAAAAGGGCGCACGTTCTTTCAGCGCCACATCGACTTTGTCAAACAAAACGGCATGGCCGCTGTCATAGCGCGCGCACCCAAGGGGGAGAATTTTTGGATGGATCCCGAGATCGGCCCTTGGGGCTCACCGGCCGCCGTCTATCCTGAGTTTGCCGAGCAGCTCATGGCCATGGACTTGGATCAGTACATTCGGATTTGCGAGCAAAGCCGAGACACCATCTTCAATGACACCATGCCTTCAGGGGCCAGTGGTGAGGAGTTGATGGCTGTTCAAATCCCTGCGCTGATCATGTCTGGCGCTGACACGCGGCACACGCGCTCGGCCTCATGGGCGCTGAAAGAATTGCTGCCGCAATCGACGCTGTGGCATGTGTTTCCACCCGAGCAAACGGGGGAGAACACGCTGGCGCAGGTCTTGGGGTTCAAACGAAAAATAGAAGCCGCTTGAGGGGCCAGCGATGAGCTCAGTCAGTGGCCCGAATGCCCGCCGCTTGGATGATCTTTGAGAATTTCAGCGTCTCACGCCCGACAAATTTTTGAAACACTTCTGGCGTGCTGGCGACCACGTTGACGCCATCGGCTGAAAATTTGTCGATCACATCGGCTTGCCGCAGCACCTGCGAAAACTCTTGTTGGATGGTTTGCACCAATGCTTTGGGCATTTTCCCCGGTGCAAACAAACCGTACCAGGTGGACATGTCGTAGCCAGTCAAGCCAGACTCGGCCAAGGTGGGCAGTTCAGGCGCAATGCTGGAGCGCTGTGGACTGGTCACCGCTAAGGCCCTGAGCTTGCCGCTTTTCAGATAAGGCAAACTCAAAATCAAATTCATGTAGTACACCGGCACTTGGCCACTGATCACATCGTTCAAAGCGGCCCCCGAGCCTTTGTAGGGGATGTGGGTCATCTTGGTGCCCGTCATGATGTTGAAGAGCTCGGGTGCCAAGTGCGGCAATGAGCCCGTGCCCGCCGAGCCAAAATTGATCTCACCCGGCTTGGCCTTGGCCAGTGCGATCAAGTCTTTGACCGACTTGGCTGGGAATGCCGCGTTCACCGTCAAGACCAAGGGGCCCGAAGCAAGCAAGGACACGGCCACCAAATCTATGGTTTGGTCGTAAGACAAATTTTTAAACAGGCTGGGGTTGGACGCAAAGCCGGATTGGGCCAACAACAGGGTCAAGCCATCGGGCGCTGATTTGGCCACATAAGCACCGCCCAAAGTGCCATTGGCACCGGGTTTGTTTTCAACCACCACGGGCTGTTGCAGGCGCTCGCTCAGGCGCTGCCCAAGGGCACGGGCCAAGATGTCGGTCGAGCCACCGGCTTGGAAGGGCACGACAATTTTGATTGTGCCTTTGGCCCAGGCTTGAGCCAGCGCGGCAGGCGTGGCCAGTGCCCCCATGAGGGCCACGATGAAGCAAAACAAGGCAGACCAAAAGCGACGAGTCACATCCAACCTTTAAACGGGGCGCAGGTACTTTTCAGTCCAGACTTTGTAATCGGCCTCGCGGGTGACGCTGGCGATCAGCGCTTCGGGCACAGCTTGTGTGCCCGAGGCCGGCGGGGCCACACGGGCGCGCTTGCTGAGCAGGCTTTCATACGTGGCTTTCACCGCCGCCGTGAAGGTGCCATGCCCCTCCAAGGCCACCCGAACCGACAGCGCAGACAAGCGCTGCGTGTCCTTCATGTGCTCTGGCGTACTGCCTAACAAAATAGGCAAGTCAGTGAGCCGTTTGACGTCTTCCAGTTGGGCCCATGAATTGACGCCGACTAAAAACAAACCATCCACCGCGCAGGAAACGTAGTGCTGAATGCGGGCAAGTGCGTCGTCGTGAGGCAGCGTTTTGAACGCCGTCGTTCTGGCAAAAACGCATAAGGCTGGGTCTTGCCGTGCGTCCAAAGCGGCGTGGAATTTGCCCATGGCTTCGTCCTTGTCGATCAACCCTTTGGAGGACTTGCCAAAGCCTTGGGGCAGATCCGTGTCTTCAATGGTCAGACCGGCGACGCCCGCAGTTTCGAGTTCTTCAATGGTGCGGCGCACATTCAAGGCATTGCCAAAGCCGTGGTCGGCATCCACGATCAAGGGGATGGGGCTGGCGCGGCAGATGCGGCGCGCTTGCTCGGCCAACTCGGTCAGGGTGAGCACGACTTTGTCGGGCGCGCCCAGCACGGTGAAAGACGCCACAGACCCGGCCAGCATGGCCAGCTCAAACCCGACATTTTGAGCGATGCGCGCGGAGATGGGGTCAAACACAGAGGCCGGGAAGATGCACCGATCACCTGAGAGCCAGGTGCGAAGTGCGATGCGTTTTTGGATAGAGTTCATGACTCGTCTTTGAACGCCAAAATTGGAGCGGGTGATGGGAATCGAACCCACGCTATTTGCTTGGGAAGCAAAAGTTCTACCATTGAACTACACCCGCTTGTGCTGTCGATTATAGAAGGCGCATGCGCTTCTTTTTTGCCTCATTTTTGAATGTCACCAATGCACAAGTACTTCATCTCCACATAGTCTTCCATGCCGTGGCTGGAGCCCTCGCGGCCCAGGCCGGATTGCTTGATGCCGCCAAAGGGGACGTGCTCGGTGGCGATGACGCCCACGTTGATGCCCACCATGCCGAACTCCAGCGCCTCGCTCACGCGGAAGATGCGGCCCACGTCGCGGCTGTAGAAGTAGCTGGCCAAGCCAAACACGGTGTTGTTGGCGGCGTCAATGGCTTCTTGCTCGGTTTGGAAGCGAAACACCGGTGCGAAGGGGCCAAAGGTTTCCTCTTGCGCACACAGCATGTTGGCCGTGGCCTCCGAGATCACGGTGGGCTCAAAGAACTGGCCTTGCAGTTTTTTGCCACCCGCCAGCACCTTGCCGCCCTTGGCGATGGCGTCGGCCACGTGGCGCGTGACTTTCTCAACTGCTGCGTCTTCAATCAGCGGGCCTTGCGACACGCCTTCTTCAAAACCGTTGCCTACCTTCAAGGCTTTGACCTTGGCGGCGAATTTTTCAACGAACTCGTCGTACACACCGCTCTGCACGTAGAGGCGATTGGCGCACACGCAGGTCTGGCCTGCGTTGCGGTACTTGCTGGCCATGGCGCCTTCGACGGCGGAGTCCACATCCGCATCGTCGAACACGATGAAAGGCGCGTTGCCGCCCAGTTCCAGCGACATCTTCTTCACGGTCGGTGCGCTTTGCGCCATCAGGATTCGGCCCACTTCGGTGGAGCCGGTGAAGCTGATGTGGCGCACCACATCGCTGGCGCACAGTACTTTGCCCACCGCGATGGAGTTATCCGCGTCCGCCGTGATGACGTTGAGCACACCAGCGGGAATGCCCGCGCGCACGGCCAACTCGGCAGCGGCCAGCGCCGTCAGCGGCGTCAGCTCGGCCGGTTTGATGATGACGGTGCAACCGGCGGCCAGTGCCGGGGCCACTTTGCGCGTGATCATGGCCAGCTGAAAGTTCCACGGCGTGATGGCCGCGCACACGCCGATGGGCTGTTTGATGACCATCAGGCGGCGGTTGTTGTCGAACTGGGGCAGGGTCTCGCCGTTGACGCGCTTGGCCTCTTCGGCAAACCACTCGACAAAACTCGCACCGTAAGCCACTTCGCCCTTGGCCTCGGCAAAAGGCTTGCCTTGCTCGGCGGTCAGGATGCGGCCCAAGTCCTCTTGATGGGCCATGAGCAGGTCAAACCACTTGCGCAAGATGATGCTGCGCTCCTTGCCAGTTTTGCTGCGCCAGGCGGGCCAGGCGGCGTTGGCGGCGGCAATGGCTTGCTCGGCGTCTTTAGCGTCCAGGTTGGCCACATCGGCCAGCTTGATGCCGTTGGAGGGGTCGAGCACGTCAAAACGACTGATGCCCTTCATCCACTGCCCGTTGATGAGGGCATCGGTCTTATACAGACTGGAGTCATTGAGCAGGGCGAGGGGGGAGGTCTTCATGTCCATGATCGGTTCCCGTAAAGGGGGGGTGGGTGGCGCGTAGCGCCGGGAGGCCTGAATGTTAACGCGTGTCGTGCCAGACAGCAATCGCAAGTCATCCACCCAACTTCACTCATTCATGCCATCGCAGGCACGGGTCTGGCAAAGGCCAGAAATTGATCCAGTGGCAGGGGTTTGCTGTAGAAGTAACCCTGGTATTCGGGACAACCGGCTTGATTCAGGAAATTTCTTTGCGCCTCGTTTTCAACCCCTTCGGCGATCACACTCAAGCCCATGTTTTTGGACAGGCTGATGATGGTGTTGACGATGGATGCATCGTTGGCGCTGGTCAGCATGTCGTTCACAAATGAGCGGTCAATTTTCAATTGCTCCAAGGGCATGCGTTTGAGGTAAGTTAAAGACGAGTAGCCGGTACCGAAGTCATCCAGCGACAGGCCAATGCCTTGCGCTTTGAGTAAGTGCATTTTGGCAATGATTTCTTCCACGTTCGCAACCAGCAGGCTTTCTGTGAGTTCCAGTTTGAGTCGGTGGGGGCTGGCACCGGTGAGCGTCAGCACCGAGACCACCTGGTCAAAAAAGTCACGCTGTAAAAACTGCAGTGCGCTGACGTTGACGGAGAGGGTCAAGTGGGCCAGTTCTGGCTCGCGCGACCAAGCTGCGAGTTGCGTGCAAGCTTGCTCCAAGACCCACTCACCAATGGGCAAAATGAGCCGGGTGGCCTCAGCAACGGGGATGAAGTCCACTGGCGCGATGAAGCCGCGTTGCGGATGCTGCCATCGAAGCAAAACCTCGCAGCCCTTGATGCCACCGTTTTCATTCGTCTGGGCCTGGTAGTGCAGAAGAAACTGTTTGCCCAGCAACGCCAAACGCAGGTCGGCCTCCATCTGCACCCGCGCCATGACGGCGTTCTCCAGCGAGGGGTCAAAAAATATCAGATTGTTGCGTCCCCCCTCTTTGGTTTTGTACATGGCCAATTCGGCTTGTTTGAGCAGATTGTCAAGATCAGTTTGACGCCCCTGAAACAGGGTCGCACCGATGCTGGGCGTGCTTCGGTGCGCGAGCTCATTGATCACGTAGGGTTGATTCAGGCACGCCAGGATGTTCAGGCCAATCTCCTGGGCTTGCGCGTTGGCTTCATCTTTATCTATGCTCAGCTGGGTCAATACCACCACGAACTCATCGCCCCCGATGCGGGCCACGGTGTCGTTCTGGCGAACGCAGGGTGTCAGGCGACGCGCCACTTGCTTGAGCAAGCGGTCGCCCATCTCGTGGCCCAGCGTATCGTTGAGCATTTTGAAATGATCCAGATCGATGAGCAGCAGTGCGCCAAATTTGTGATCCGCAACGCTGGTCTGCATGGCTTGTTCGATCCGGTCGCGTACCAGCGTTCGATTGGGTAGCCCGGTCAGGGTGTCGAAATAGGCCAGGTTGGTAATGCGATTTTCTGCCAGTCTCTTTTCAGTGATATCGCGCCCCAGCCCCAGCACACCAATGAGTTGGGAGTTGTCATGCACGGGCGTCATGCTGATTTCAAGCAAATAGCGCTTGCCATCGCTGCCGCACTGAAGCCATTCTTCACGCACATGGGCGTGCTGGTTGTCGGGGGTGTGGCGCTTGAGGACGTTCAAAAATTCCGTGTTATCTCGGGTCACAATGACTTCATCTGTTTTCCCCACAATGTCCGCTTCAAGTTGCCCGACAAAGCGCTCGAACATGGGGTTGCAGGTGAGGTAAACGCCGTTCATATCTTTAAACCAAATCAACTCTTTCAATGATTTGAAGATGGTTTGCAGATGCGCTTTCTGAGACGATACCTGCTGGTAGAGGGCGAACATTTCTTCTGATGAATTCATGTTGAATCGCTCCAGTGGGTAGCGTTTCCTCGTATTAAACCGTGGGGCCACAAACAACTACAGCCCTGTGCCGACAGCTTATTTCAGCGTCACTGCGCTATTGCGTTAATGAATAGGGTGAATTGCGCCCAGTTCGGCCCATCGCGGGCCGAGGGTTGCGCTACGTCAGGAGAGCACAGCGGCCTTGGCGGTAGGGGTATCGGCCTGCAAGATCCAGCGCGCCAGCGCCCGTTGCAGCGTGGCTGCGGTGAATGGCTTGGAGAGGTAGTCGTTCATGCCCGCGTGCTGGCATTTTTCGAGATCGGTGGGTGCCGCATTGGCCGTCATCGCGATGATGGGCAGGTGGTAGCCCAGGGCTCTGATTTGTTCGGTGGCATCGTAACCATCGAGCACGGGCATACGGCAATCCATCAAAATCGCGTCAAAGCCACCGGTAAGCACAGCGTTGACCGCGTCCTGGCCGTTTTCAACCACGGTGACGTGTATGTAGCCGATCTGCTGGAGTAAGGCCTGGGCGACGACTTGGTTGATGGGGTTGTCTTCGACCACCAAGATCTTGCTGTTGTACGCCTGGGCCTGGGCTTGCGGTGCAGCGGTCCGGCGTTCCCGTGCGGGCTCAGGCTCGGCTCGGGTGAATCGCAGCTCGCAGCTGAACACACTGCCTTGGCCGGGCGTGCTGCTCAGCTTGACTTCGCCGCCCAGGTGCTCGCACAGTTGTTTGACGATGGCCAGACCCAAGCCGCTGCCACCGAACTCGCGCGTGGTGGAGCTGTCGGCTTGGGTGAAACGGGTGAACAGTTTTTCCTGTACCTCGGGCGCAATGCCGATACCGGTGTCATGAACTGAAAACTGCAGCGTGGCGCTTGGCCCAGATAGCTCGGTGTCTGGATGGTCTAACCGTTCAACGTGCAGGCCAAACTCACCGTGGCGAGTGAACTTGAGCGCATTGGCCAGAAGGTTGTTCAAGATTTGCCGCAAACGGTCAGGGTCGCCGATCAAATGACTGGGGATGCTGGGCGACAGTTTGGTGCTAAAGCCCAGGCCTTTTTCACGCGCTCGCAGCCGGTACAGATTGCTCAACTCGTTCAGTAAGTCGTCCAGGTTAAAGGGCACGTTCACTGTGTCGATCTGACCGGCTTCGATCTTGCCAATGTCCAGCAAGTCGTTGATCAGGCTCAGCAGTGATTTGGCGCTGGAGTCCGCCAGCTCAGCATATTGGCGTTGCTGGGGTGTCAAGCGATCGGTCAGCAGCAGCTCCACCATGCCCAGCATTCCGTTGAGTGGCGTGCGCATTTCATGGCTCATGGTGGAGAGAAACTCGCTCTTGGCCTGGCTGGCCGCCTCGGCTGCTTCCATGGCGCGCTTTTGGCTCAATTCGCTGTCGCGCAGGGCCGACTCGACTTCCTTGCGTTCGGTGATATCGACCCAAAAGCCCAGGGAGCGCGCGGGCTCGCCATTTTTAAAAATCAGTCGCCCCACGGTGGCTATCCAACGGACTTCGCCATTGCACTGCACGATGCGTTGTTCGACATTGATGCGCCCATCGCCCGTTGGGTCGCAGGCGCGATGGAATGCCGCAATGCCGATCGGCGCGTCATCGGGGTGCATGTGCGACATGACTTGTGCGTGACCGACCGGCGCATCGCTCGGGTAGCCCAACATTTGTTTGAGTCGCCCGGAGACGTGAAAGCTGCCGGTTCGCAGATCGCGGTCATACATGCCAAAGCGGGCTGCATCGGCGGCCA
>JAYVPU010000023.1:0-2952 GCA_043757205.1 Comamonadaceae bacterium
TTGGCTCCGGCATCAAAATTTCGGATGACCCACCTCACCCAAGCACGCATATTGGTGTGCACGAAATTTCCGCTCGTCAACGGACGGGCTTGTTCCAAAAGCAGGGCAAGAAGAAGGGCAAAAAAGCTCATGCCGCCATCATAGCGGCCCGACTCAGGCGATCAGAAATCGGTAGAAATTACGCAACATGCCGGCCGTGGCCCCCCAGATGAAGCGCTCTGTTTGCGCATCTTGGTAGGGCATGGAAAACCAATGGCGCTCCAGACCTTCAGCGGTGAAGCTGTGCCTGCGGTGGTGGGCCGGGTTCATCAAAAAATCGAGCGGCACCTCAAACACGTCAGCCACTTCACCCGTGTTGGGCTCCAGCGTGAAGCCAGGCTTGACCAAGGCCACCACCGGTGTGACGATGAAGGCGCTGCCGGTGGTGTAGATGGGCAGCGTGCCCAGCACATGAATGAACTCTGCGCTCAGACCCACCTCTTCTTGCGCTTCACGCAAAGCCGCCATCACGGCGTCAGCGTCCGTTTCGTCCACCTTACCCCCTGGGAAGGCGATTTGCCCCGAGTGGTTGGTCAACTGGCTGGTGCGCTGGGTCAGCAAAACGGTGGGTTGCTCGCGCTCGATGATGGCGATGAGCACAGACGCCTGAACCATTTGCCTTTGGGTAAAGCGCGGTTCGCCCAATACCTCAGGCGACCAATCGGGTGGGCTTGAAAATCGCTGGCGCAAGGCGGTGGGTTGCAACTGCGCTTGGGTGACCGCAGGCAAATGGTGATCCTGCTCCAGTACGGGAACCGTGCGGGGATCGAAGTTGGGTAACTTGGACAAGGGGGTTAATGGTTTAAGGAGAGTCACCTGCGGGCCTGCGGCAAATCATCAACACCTGGACAATAAAAAAGCCGCCACTAGCAAACACCAGGGCGGCTTTCGACGGGCAACCGAGCTTACGCGGCGGATGCAGCCCGGTTAGGGAGCTTTTCTTTGATACGGGCCGACTTGCCGCTGCGGTCACGCAGGTAGTACAGCTTGGCGCGTCGCACGTCACCACGGCGCTTGACTTCAATGCCAGCGATCAGCGGGCTGTAGGTCTGGAAAGTACGCTCGACGCCTTCGCCGCTGGAGATTTTGCGAACGATGAAGCCGCTGTTCAGGCCACGGTTGCGCTTGGCAATCACGACGCCTTCATAAGCCTGCACGCGCTTGCGGGTGCCTTCAACCACGTTGACGCTCACGATGACCGTGTCGCCAGGGGCAAATGCGGGGATTTTTTTGCCGAGACGAGCAATTTCTTCTTGCTCAAGGATTTGGATCAGGTTCATAGTTTCCTCACGTGATCATGTTCGCGCCAGTGTCGGGATGACACTCCATGTTTGAAGCCCTTAAAGTTAACCAAGGGTCAAACGGCCGCACAGAGGATCGAAAAGCCTTTGATTATAACTAAAACGTGTGCGTGGTCTGACAGGCCTTTAGTTGGCGGGGTCAGATTGCCTCTCGGGGTTTGGCTATCGCTCGGCGATGACAATATGGGCTTGAATCTTACCCTCGACGGCACCATGGCCGAAGCGCTTGCCGATGGCCGCCGCTGCGGCATGGGTTGCCTCAACCAATCCCGCAGGAGCCCGCGCCTCGATCTCGCTCCTGAGCAGCGTTCCCTGGCAGTACGCCATCGCAGGGATGCTGGGTGATGCGGCGCGGCTTGTCGCCGCCAGTGTCGTTAGGATGGGCCGACGGGTGAATCCACCTTCGGCCAAGTGCCTAGCTATCACCTCGGCGTCGCTGTACCCATGGGGAACACGCGCCATGAAGCGAGGCGGATCTGCGGGGAACATCACTTGCAGCGCGAGCGTCACAGTCTCGGCGAACTCGTTTTGGTCAATCGTGTCCCACACGTTGAAGATGAAGGCCCCGCCCGGGCGCAGCACGCGCCGGGCCTCGGAGAATGCCTTTGGCTTGTCCGGAAAAAACATGGCGCCGAACTGGCAGACGACCGCGTCAAAGCTTGCGTCGGCGAACGGTAGCTGCATCGCGTCGGCTTGGCGCCACTCGACGGGGCGGCTCGTACCCACTGCGGCGGCCTGGTCCAGCATGGCCTGATTCAGATCCGTCGCGACGATCCGAACTTCAGGTGCCAAGGCGCTCGCAAGGTGCCGAGTGACGACGCCTGTGCCAGCGGCGATCTCAAGCAGGCATGACGGCTGGCGCATCGCAACACGGGAGGCCAGGTCAGCGGCATACGGCTCAAAGATCAACGGCACCATGTACTCGTCGTACAGCTGTGGAATGGAGCCCGTGAAGAGTCGATCTACATCGGATACGAGCATGGAACCTCCGGGTTTATTTTTACGCCCTAACGTCAAAATCGTGAGCCACCACGCCCCCTTTTCAGAGTCGGTCGAGCCTCGAAGCTACGGTGTTGCTGCTGGGAATCTCACAGACCATGCCAAGGTAATACATCCACACCGGAGCGCGTAAAGCGGGTATCGCCACCGTACACCAAACCGGAGTAGATGGTTGAAAAATTGCCGCGTTCGGTGGCGTATTTTTGCCACTTGTTGAGGTTGCTAAACGCATCTGACGCGACGGTGAGGCCGGATTTGATCTCTACGGCGGCAATCTCGGTGCCGCGCTCCAAAATCAAATCGACCTCTGTGCCAATGTTGTCACGCCAGAAGTACAAGGGCTCACGCACGCCTGTGTTGCAGCGATTTTTGAGAAATTCATTGACCACCAGGGTCTCGAACAGGGCGCCGCGCAAAGGGTGATTTTGTACCTGCTCTGCCGTGTGAATGCCCAGCAGTGCGGCAGCCAAACCGACGTCAGTCATGTAGAGCTTGGGACTTTTGGTCAAGCGCTTGCCAAAATTGGCAAAGTGCGGACGCACAAAATGAACCAAGTAGCAGGCTTCCAAAATCGACAGCCAGTGCTTGGCGGTTTTGTCGGAAATGCCAGCGT
>JAYVPU010000024.1:0-38404 GCA_043757205.1 Comamonadaceae bacterium
GGCAGTCGACCCATGAATGGGGTGGGTCAAACCCTCACTTTGAACATGATGGGCTGTGAAGCGGGAGGTTCTCTTTTTGTGGTTGCCGTGGTGGATGTGAAGGATGCGGGCCACGTGGTCGAAGTTCAGCGTCAATGGCAGTTGGCCATGCTGGGCAACATGCAGGCAACCGGGGCGAGTGCAACACAAAAACAGGAGGGCTTTAGCCTTCGGGGTGCCAGTGAGCAACCCGCACCCCTTCGGGTACACGCCCAGGGCAAACGCGACAATGGGCATGCACTGAGCGCACAGGCGCTTTGGTTTGCCCGTGGCGGGCGTTTGTATCACGCCGCCGTTTACGCCGACAAGTTGGATGCCGAGGCAACGCAGACATTTTTTGAAGGACTCCGCTTCCCATGAATTTACTGTCACGTCGCGCGGCCATCGTGGTGTTTTTGGTTTTTGCCTTCTCTTATTTTTTCTCGACCTTGATTCGAGCCATCACGGCCACCTTGTCGCCCACACTCACGGCAGAGTTCGCGCTGAATGCGCGTGATTTGGGCTTGCTGTCCGGAGGGTATTTTCTAGGCTTCGCAGCGACCCAACTGCCACTGGGACGCTGGTTGGATCGGCACGGCCCTAAGCGTGTGATCCTTTGTTTTCTGGGTGTCGCGGTGTTGGGATGTCTGGCGTTTTCACAGGCCACGGGTTTTGTTGGGTTGTTGTTGGCCCGCATACTGTGTGGTGTGGGGGTGAGTGCTTGCCTGATGGCGCCCTTGACGGGTTATCGGCGCTGGTTCGCAGCACCCATGCAGTTGCGCGCCAATTCATGGATGCTGATGACGGGCTCCCTCGGTTTGGTGGCCTCAACTTTGCCGGTGCAATGGCTGGTGCCTGTGGTCGGCTGGCGAGCGCTGTTCATGGGCTTGGCGCTCTTGGTGCTGCTGGCCATGGTGATGATCGCCTGGCAAGTGCCCCAATGGCAAACTGGACGTGATTCTGTCGGCACCCAGCAGGTGTCAGGTGACAACAGCTACCGCGACGTCTGGAAGAACCTTTATTTCCAAAAAATGGGCTCCATTGGCTTCTTCAACTATGGGGGCTTATTGGCGATACAGACGTTGTGGGCCATGCCCTGGATGATGCAGGTGTCGGGTTACTCTGCGGTACAGGCCGCCACGGGCATGTTCTGGATCAATCTGTGCATGCTGGGCATGTTTTGTATGTGGGGAGTAATCAGCCCCTGGTTGTTGCGTAAAGGCTGGCACGCCGAGCATCTGATTCGCCGTGCCTTGCCCCTGAGTTTCGTGCTGCTGGCGATGAATATAGGCTTCGGAAGCACATGGCCTGAGTGGTCTGGCGTGCTGCTGGCTTTGTACTGCATGAGTTGTACCGTGGTTGCGCTGGCGCAAGCTGCCGTGGGCTTGGCGTTTCCGGCCGAGCTGGCCGGGCGGGCACTGTCGGCTTACAACCTGGTGATTTTTGCAGGCGTGTTTGCCATGCAGTGGGGCATTGGTCTGTTGATCGATGGGTTTGGCTCCATGGGCTGGCCCAAGACCCTAGCCTACCAAGGGGCTATGACCCTGTTTTTAGGACTTTGCATGGCATCTTATGTGAAGTTTCTTTTGACAAAAACAGCTAAATAAAAGTGCAAAAACCCATGAATAATGCCATCGTCATTATCGCGCACGCGCCTCTGGCCAGTGCGTTGCGCCAATGTGTGGCCCATGTGTTTGCAGACCGAATGGCTGGGGTGTTGGCGCTTGACGTTGAGCCCGATGCCACCGTGCTCCAGAGCCTGACGCAGGCCCGTCACCTCATGGCTTCATTGGGCAACAGCCCCGTGCTGCTGCTGACCGATGTGATGGGGGCTACACCTTGCAACGTGGCCCGACAATTGTTGAATGAGCAACCCGCCCGCTTGGTGGCGGGTGTCAATTTGCCCATGTTATGGCGTGCGGTGGCCTATCAGCATGAGTCACTGGACGCGCTGGTGGAGAAGGCCTTGAATGGCGGCATGATGGGTGTCATGCAAGTCGATGCAAAATAGCCCAGGAGCAAAACATAAAAGGACAAAAAGATGACCAAGGAAAACATCACCATCAGCAACAAGTTGGGCCTGCATGCACGGGCATCCGCCAAGCTGACCAAATTGGCGGGCAGTTTCCCTTGCGAGATATGGATCAGCCGGGGTGAGCGCCGCGTGAACGCCAAAAGCATCATGGGTGTGATGATGCTGGCCGCTGGTATAGGCACGTTGGTGGAGGTTGAAACCCTGGGCGATCGCGAGCAGGAGGCGATGACGGCGTTGTGCCTCTTGATCAACGATAAATTTGGAGAAGGGGAGTGACCTTCTCCATCCACGGCTTGGCGGTGGGTGGCGGCATTGCCATCGGGCGGGCGGTGGTGGTCGCGGCCAGCCGGGTGAATGTGGCGCATTACTTCATCGAGCCGGGGGCGGTGCAGGAAGAGGTTGAACGGATTCGGCGCGCACGCGACGCCGTGATGGAAGAAATGCACCGGATGCAACACAGCATCTCGCTCATGGGGCCCAAGGACACGCCGCATGAGCTCAAAGCCCTGCTTGATGTTCATCTGATGCTGTTGCAAGACGAGGAGCTGGTCAAAGGCGTGAAAGACGCCATTACCGATCGGCTCTACAACGCCGAGTGGGCCTTGCTCATGCAGCTTGAGGTGATTTCGCGCCAGTTTGACGAAATGGAGGACGAGTACTTGCGAGAACGCAAGGTCGATCTCGAGCAAATCGCAGAAAAACTGCTGCGTGTCATGCAGGGTCAAACCGATACCGCAACGGCAAAACTGAGCGCCTTGGCGCAGCGCAAACCTGTGCAGCCCACCCAAAACCGCCTGGACGTGTCGCTGGTGCTGGTGGCACATGACCTGTCGCCGGCCGACATGTTGGAGTTCAAGCAAGGTGTTTTCACCGGGTTTGTCACCGATGTCGGCGGGAAAACCTCGCACACCGCCATCGTGGCGCGCAGCATGGGCATCCCCGCAGTGGTGGGGGCCCGCACGAGCAGTCAATTGGTGCGCCAGGACGACTGGATCATCATTGACGGTGATGCCGGGGTCGTCGTTGTGGATCCCTCGCCGATTATCTTGGCGGAGTACCAGCTCAAGCAGCGCCAATTCATTCAGGATCGCCACCAGTTGTCAGGCGTGCGTGACTTGCCGGCCGTGACGCTGGATGGGCAAGTGGTGCACTTGCTCGCCAATATCGAGCGCCCCGACGATACAGCGGCGGCGGTGGCATCGGGGGCGGTGGGCGTGGGCTTGTTTCGCAGTGAATTCCTGTTCATGGGGCGCCTGGACCGGCTCCCCGATGAAGAGGAGCAGTACCAGGCCTACCGCCTAGCGGTTGAAGGCATGCAAGGGTTACCGGTGACTATCCGAACCGTCGATGTGGGGGCCGACAAACCCCTGGATGGCGCGCTCAAGCCGGAGTCGCACCTGAACCCTGCGCTCGGCCTGCGGGCCATTCGCTGGAGCTTGACCGATCCGCCCATGTTTCTCACCCAGTTGCGCGCCATTTTGCGTGCAGCGGCGCACGGGCCGGTCAAGATGCTGATCCCGATGTTGGCGCACTTGAGTGAGATCCGCCAGACGCGTGACTTGCTGGCCCAGGCCAAGACCGAGCTTGAAAAGTCCGGGCTGCCTTTTGGTGACATCGAACTCGGCGCCATGATTGAAATTCCGGCGGCGGCGTTGACGCTCAAAGTGTTTTTGAAGTATTTCGACTTCCTGTCGATCGGCACCAATGATCTGATCCAGTACACCCTGGCCATTGACCGGGCCGACGAATCCGTTTCACACCTGTATGACCCCGTGCACCCGGCCGTCCTGCGGCTTGTGGCCGACACCATTGCCGAAGGTCTGGCGCAGGGCAAAGAGGTCAGTGTGTGTGGCGAAATGGCGGGTGACGTCACCATGACCCGGTTGCTGCTCGGTTTGGGTTTGCGCAGTTTCTCCATGCACCCGTCGCAAATTTTGACGGTCAAACAGGCGGTGTTGAACGCGGATGTCGGCCAGTTGCAGAGCTGGGCACAAACCGTGCTGGCCCATGAAGAACCCGCCACGCTGTTGGCGGGTTAATACGCCCCCACGTTCGCCAAGCGATCGCGTTTCGCACCCTGGCGCAAGGCGCGTATGGTTTCCAGAAGAAGCGTGAAAGCGACCACCAACAGAGGCAGCAACAGCGCACTTTCTTGACGCCACCCGTACAGCAGCGCGAAATGACAGGCATACAACAAGCCACCGCCAGCCAGCGCCCAACAGGTGGCGCTTGACATGCGGCGTTGGGGGGAGATGAACAAGCCCAGCGCAGGCAGCAAAGCGATCAACAACAGTAGACCGCAGACTATGGCGTTAGTGGCTTTGAGCAGCAAGCCTTGCGCCAATGACTGGTGCACCAGCGCCAGCACATTGACGCCTCTCATTTCACCCACAGGGGTGAGGACCCGGTCGGTGAAGAAGGCCGTGCTTCCTACAAAAATGGTTTTATCGCGGAAGGTCGCAGCGTTCAGCGCCTTGCCCCCAGCCCCCAGCATGGCTTGAGCCACGTGAGAGAAGGGCAGACTGACAACATAATCGTGATTGCTGGGGAAGTACAAATGCATGGCTCCATCTTTGTCCACGGGAATACTCAGTGGCCCCACTTGCACCGATGAGGGAGTGCTCATGCGTGCCGAGGGGCGTGGCTCCTTCGGGAAATGGGCGGCCAAGGAAATGGCCGGTAGCACCTGCTCATCAAAACGATGAAACAAGGGGATACGGCGCAGTAAACCGTCCAGCTCGGGTATGGCAGACACCACACCCAGGTGGGCATAGTGCGATGCGGGTTGGGTGAACACGGGGCGTGGCGGTTGAACTGAGGGCCAAGACTCCAATCGCAAATCGCTGGGGGCCGACCACGTCAGGCCTTGCATGGACACGTTCGCCTGGGCCTTTTGTTCGGGGGCATCCAGCCGTGCGGCGGTGGCGAGCACCACGTTGGCGTTGCGGTGAATGGATTCACGAAAGGCTTCATCGCCGGGACGCGGGTCAAAAAGCACCAGATCAAACGCGACGGCCCGCGCGCCCATGTCGTTTAAATAATCCACCAGCAGGGCATAGGTGTCGCGTGAATAAGGCCAGTTGCCAAAGTACGGCTTCATGGCGTCCAGCGAGGCATCGTCAATGTCGATCACCAGCGCTTCAGTGAAGTGGTGCTGATGCGCCGTCAGGCGCAGCTGCGCGTCCAGCGTCAATTGTTCAAGTCGCTGCACAAGAGGCGTTGCGTTTAAACCCCAGGCCAAGGCCAAGGCGCTGACAGGGATCCATAAGACTTGGCGACACCGGGCAAGGTGTTCAAACATGCGTATTCCTTGATCCCGTATCGGACAGGGCGGGCTGACTTAGAGCAGGAAGGGCAGAACCAGTGGCAGGAGATGCCAATAATTCACTTCGGCAGGGACGTCAATTTTTTGAGGCGTGCCAAAGGGGCCCGCAAAACCATCCACGTCAATCGTTTTGATCCGCATGAAGTAGATGCCCGGCGCCGGTCGATCCAGTTGCACTTGATTTTCCGTCAAAACGCGATCCACCACGGGTTTGCCAAAGCTCGGCTCGTTGGCCAATTGAAGCTGGTATTTGGCCCCTGCATCACCGGCGCGCCAACGGAAGTTCAGGTGCTTTTCATCCATGCTGGGCGCTTCGGCCTGGGGGCTGTCGGGTATTTTGCGCTGGGTAAAGCTTTGCGGGTCGCCAAACGGCCCGTGATCCGCTCCGGCGGCGATGGAGGCGACGCGCCAGTGGTATTTTCCGGGCTCAAGCGTCACGCTGTACTCTGTGCCCGTCACGCTGGGCAGATCGGCCAGCAGGGTTGAAAAATCGGCCTGGGTCGAGACCTGAACATGGTAGGCCTGCGCCACCAGTGAGTTGCTCCAGCGCAGCTGGGTCGCCGGGCCATAGGACTTGGCCCCTTCAACAGGCGCGCTTACAAAAGGTGCTTCAGGCCGTGCTTTGAGCACGAATTCTTGGTCTGCGTTCAAACCCTCCAGGCCACCCTGATCGACGCCGCGCACCCGCAACACGTAGCGGCCATCCGGCAGGTCGGTCCATTTGGCGCTGGGCGCTGGAAACACACCATCCAGCAAGAGGCGCTCAAATGTCTTATCGGCAAAAACCTGCGCGCGGTAGCGTGCCGCGCCAGTCAAAGACGCCCACTGAAAGCGCAGTGGCACGTGCTCCAGGCGCTTGTTAAGGTCGCTCAAACTGGGCACCCCCAGCAGTGGCACGGGCGCACTGGCGGGCTGACCCGGCACGGCGGAGGTGCCAAAACCAGCAGGCACCAGCACGGGCGTGCCCGCAGCGCTGGCCTGTACCGCGCCTTCCAGCACTTCACTGCGGCCGACTTGGTCAGTTGGGTCAACGCTGGCGCGGAAATCGGTGCCGCGCACGGCCAGATTCACGGCGCGTGATTTGACTTCATACCGCCCAGCGGTGGGCGATTGTTTGGCCACCTGCGTGTCCAAAGCCCCTTGCTGGAGCTCCATCACGGTTTGTGCTATCCCTGATTTGCCCAGCATCAGCATCTCGGACAAAACCAAACGGCTCTTGGGTGTGAGCAGCAGGCGCGAACCGTCAATGAACCGGATGGACAGGGTTGCGTCGGCCCCGGTGTCAATCGTGTCACCAGTTTGCAGGCGCGCTGCTTTGTCCAGGGCTTGCGCTGTGCCCTTCAGAGGGGTGCGCGTGACGGGGCCCTGAACGTGAAGCACTTCAGCCTCCACCGCTGCCCGTTTCAACAAGGCCACGGGCAGTCGCAGTTGGGTGCCGGGCGTGAGTTGTTTGGGCTCACCGATCCTGTTTTGTTTTTGCAGCCCCGGCCATTTTTTGGTGCTGATCAAGTAGGTCTGGCTGATGTTGCTCAGCGTGTCGCCGGGCTTGACCATGTACACCCAGTCGGCATCTGCTGCCGCAGGCGTCGTTGCCGCTTGTGCTGGGGACCAACCCAGCAGCGCCAGGAGGGTCAGCAGGACGCGACTCAGTGGAGTCGAAGAAAACGGCAGCGACATGAGTCTCTCCAGGTGAGATGTATGGGTAGGCGCGTAGAGCAAGTTCATCACGAGTGTAACGGGCACACATCCCTGTAGGCGCACGGTGAGGGAGCGGTTTTTTCCGTCGAGGCGATCTTTATTTTTGAAATCTGTGACTTTGTAGGCAGTCCTGCGACTTTGGAAATTTGCGCGTTTGGTTTTCAAATTTAGCATCCACGCACTCTTTTTCATTCTCTTAAATTAAGGCAAGCGTGGTAACTTTTAAAACTCCAGGTCAGAGGAGGCGAGTGACCTTCATCGGCGTGCTCGGCAGCTTGGGGCTGTGCATGGGACTGTTAGGCTGTCAAGCACCGCCTCTGGTTGCTACCCCCGTCATTGAATACCGAGGCCCGACCTTACCCATTGAGCAGTCTGAGCGTGGCGTGCAAATCTTCTTGCCCAGCACCGTCTTGTTTGACATTGGAAAATCTGAATTTAATGTCGCTGAGGCTCAGCCGTATCTCGAACGCGTTGCGCAGTTGCTCAATTCCAAGACGAGCAAAAAAGTGTCCATCGAAGGGCATACCGACAACGTCGGCGCATTAGCGCTTAATCAAGCACTCTCGCTGGCCCGAGCCAATTCGTTGCTCAAGGCGCTCCAAGAACGCGGTGTGCCAGCGGATCGACTCACGGCGATGGGCTTTGCGTTTAACCGGTCGATTGCTTCCAACGCAACGCCAGATGGCCGCCAATTCAACCGACGTGTGGAGCTGTTGATCTTGGACGAGAAGATCGAAACCATCACCCAGGGCGAGCCCGCCAATGCTTTCGAGTCGGCCTGGGATAAGTTGAAGAAAATGATTGAGCAAGGCTTGATCCAACCCGTAGAAAGCAAGTCATGAATCGTCGCCATTTCGCCAGCTTAGCCCTGGCTGCTAGCAGCAGCGCTGTCTTGTCACAAACACAAGCGGCGCGACCCACGACCGGGGCCGCCACCGCCCATGCCAGCCTGCCCGTGGGAAAAATCGGCCTGGCCTTGGGCGCTGGCTCTGCTCGCGGCTTCGCCCACATCGGCGTCCTGAAAGCTTTGGATGAAGCGGGTTTCAAGGCCGATGTGGTGGCGGGCACCAGTGCGGGTTCTTTGGTCGGCGTGTTCTATGCCGCAGGCTTTACGCCCTGGCAAATGGAGGAGGTCGCATTAAAGATGCGCGACGTGGACGTGGCTGATTTCTCCACCGCCTCCAAGCGCGGCATGTTTGCCGGAGAAGCCTTGCAGAAGTTGGTCAATGACTTTGTCAAAGGCGCGCCCATGGAGCGTTTGAAGCTGCCCTTTGCCGCCGTGGCCAGCAACTTGAAGACGGGTGACGCCGTCACCCTGCGCACGGGCGACACTGGGGCGGCTGTGCGCGCCTCGTGCTCCATCCCCGGCGTGTTTGTTCCGGCCACGATTGGCGGCGCTGAATTGGTCGATGGCAGTTTAGTGAGTCCCTTGCCCGTCAAAGCCGCCCGCACGCTGGGTGCTGATTTTGTGATTGGGGTGGACGTGGGCAGCAAGCCCAGCAACAACATCCACAGCGGCCTGTATGAGGTGCTGCTGCAGTCGTTTGAGATCATGGGCCGCTCCATCAGCGCGCTGGAGGCCCAAACGGCTGACTTCATGATCCGCCCCGACACCCTGCGTTTTGTCAGCACCGATTTCTCAGCCCGCAAAGACCTGATCCAGGCCGGTTACGAAGCGGGCTTGAAAGCGGTGGTGGAGTTGCGCATGCGCTTGGGCACGCGGGGTAAACGCAGAGGCTGATTTCAGCTCGCAGCCAAACCTGCTGCGTGTGCTGCATGCGCCTGTTGGTCGGCGTGGTAGCTGCTGCGCACCATGGCCCCTACGGCAGCGTGGCTAAAGCCCATCTCATAGGCTTTGGCCTCGAACATCTTGAAGGTATCCGGATGCACATAGCGGCGCACCGGCTGGTGGCTAGAGCTGGGGGCCAGGTACTGGCCGATGGTGAGCATCTCGATGTTGTGGTCGCGCATGTCTTGCATGACTTGCAGCACCTCTTCGTCGGTCTCGCCCAGGCCGACCATGATGCCGCTCTTGGTGGGCACGTTTGGGTGCAGGGCCTTGAACTTCTTGAGGAGGTTGAGGGAGAACTGGTAGTCCGAGCCGGGGCGCGCTTCTTTGTACAGGCGCGGCGCGGTTTCCAGGTTGTGGTTCATCACATCGGGCGGTGCAGCTTGCAAAATCTTGAGCGCACGGTCATCACGGCCTCTAAAGTCGGGCACCAGCACCTCAATCTGCGTCTTGGGTGAGAGTTCGCGGATGCGGCGGATGCAGTCCACAAAATGCTGAGCCCCGCCGTCGCGCAAGTCGTCGCGGTCCACGCTGGTGATGACGACGTAGCTGAGCTTGAGGGCGGCAATGGTGTTGGCCAGGTTTTGCGGCTCGTTCACGTCCAGCGGATCCGGCCGCCCGTGGCCGACATCGCAAAACGGGCAGCGCCGTGTGCATTTGTCGCCCATGATCATGAAGGTGGCTGTGCCCTTGCCAAAGCACTCGCCAATGTTGGGGCAAGAGGCCTCCTCGCACACCGTCACCAGCTTGTTGGCGCGCAGGATGTCTTTGATCTCATAAAAGCGGGTGGTCGGGCTGCCGGCCTTGACGCGAATCCAGTCGGGCTTCTTTAACACCTCGCCCGGCACGACTTTCACCGGGATGCGCGACAGCTTGGCGGCCGCCTTTTGCTTGGCGCTGGGGTCGTAGTTCTCGGTGCTTTGCGCGATGCGGACGACGTCGGAGGTGCTCATTATTTTTTACCGTTCGCCCTGAGCCTGTCGATGATGTCGAAGGGCTGGGTCATTTGTTTCACTTGAAGGGATTACGGTGAGAGTTGGCTCACCAGCTTTTGGCTGAAGACATCGGCAGCGTCCTGCCAAGTCACGTTGACCCCGATTGTACGAAGATCCACCGTTTTCAGCCCGGCGTAGCCACAGGCGTTGATGCGGGTAAAGGGCTCCAAGTCCATCGCCACGTTCAACGCCACGCCGTGGTAGGTGCAGTGGCGGCTGACTTTGATGCCCAGCGCCGCTATCTTGCCGAGTTCACAGCCGTTGGCGCCGAGCTGTTCAGACGTGAAATCAGCAGGTAGGCGCGCATGCGAAAAAGGCTCATCCAGTCGCACATAAATCCCCGGCGCGCCACGCACCCGGTGGCCGGTGACGCCATAGTGCATCAGCGTGCGAATCACAGCCTCTTCAAGCCGATAGACGTATTCCTTGACGAAATAACCCGCGCGCTGCAAGTCCAGCAGCGGGTAGGCCACCACTTGGCCGGGGCCGTGGTAGGTGACCTGCCCGCCCCGGTTGGTCGCCACCACTGGGATGTCCCCCGCGTTCAAAACATGCTCGGCTTGTCCCGCTAGGCCCTGCGTGAAGACCGGAAAATGCCCACAAATCCATAGCTGGTCACGCACATTCTGATTGGGCTGCAGGCCTCTTTGGCTTGTAAATGCCTGCATGGCGGCGTAGGTGGGCTCGTAGTCCACGCGGCCCAGGGAGCGGATGTCGAGGGTCATGCAGGCGAGGCTAACGCAGCTACAACACCACCTTCACCATCGGATGCGTGGACAGCGTGCGGTAGAGCTCGTCGAGCTGCTCGCGGCTGGTGGCGTTGATGGTGAGGGTCACGCCCAGGTAGTTGCCGGCCTTGCTCTCGCGCAGTTCAATGGTGCTGGCGTCAAACGCCGGGTCGAACTGGCGGGCGATCAGGGTGAGGGCGTGAACAAAGCCTTCGGCCTTGGCGCCCATGACCTTGATGGGGAAGCGGCAGGGGTATTCGATCAGGGAATCGGTGGGAGCCATTGGAAATCTTTGCTAAAAAAAGAAGCTGCTCACGCTAATGAATAAAGGGCTACAGCCGTTTTTGTCTTAAATTTACTTGAGCCAACCGCGTTTGCGGAAGTACCACATCGGCACCAGCGCGCTGGCCAGCATCAGCCCCAGCGCCAAGGGGTAGCCTGCTTGCCAGTCCAGCTCGGGCATGAACTTGAAGTTCATGCCGTAGATGCTGGCAATCAGCGTGGGCGGCAGCAGCGCCACGCTGGCCACTGAGAAGATTTTGATGATTTTGTTCTGGTTGATGTTGATGAAACCGACCGTGGCGTCCATCAAGAAGTTGATCTTGTCAAACAAAAAGGCGGTGTGGGAGTCCAGCGAGTCAATGTCGCGCAGCAACTGGCGCGCGTCCTCAAACTGCTCGCCGGTCAGCATCTTGCTGCGCATCATGAAGCTGACCGCGCGGCGCGTGTCCATCACGTTGCGGCGGATGCGCCCGTTCAAGTCTTCCTGGTGGGCAATGGCGCCCAGCACTTCGCTGGCCAATGCGTCCGTCACGTCGCCCGCCAGCACCTGTTTGCTGACGTTTTCCAGCTTGTCGTAAATATTCTCCAGCGTGTCGGCGGAGTACTCGGCATCCGCATCAAACAGCTTGAGCAGCACCTCTTTGGCGTCTTCAATCAGCCCGGGCGCACGGCGTGCGCGCATGCGCAAGAGGCGAAACACGGGCACGTCTTCGTCGTGGATGGAAAACAGCACGCCCCGGCTCTTGAGGTTGGTGTTGTGCTGGTTCAGGATAAAGGCCACGCGCACGGTGCGCGGCTCGTCCTCGTCGGCGATCAAAAAGTCGCTGCGGATGTGCAGGTCGCCGTTGTCTTCTTCGTAAAACCGGGCGGATTCTTCAATGTCTTCGTCCATTGCGTCGTCCGGGATAGACAGGCCGTAGTACTGCTTGACCCAGCGTTTTTCTTCCGCTGAGGGGGATTCAAGATCGACCCAGATGGGGTTGAATTCGGAGAGCTCTTCCAGTGACTCGATCTCTTCTTGGAAGAGTCGGCCATTGGCCAGTGAAAAAATATTGAGCACGGCTCACTCCCTCTCAAAATGGGGCTGGGGGCGAATGGGGCTGTTGCCAGCCTGCAAGCCCCGCTACATCAAGGGCGTTGAAAGCGATCAACAGGGGGTGTAATGGGGTGGTTTTTCAAGGCACGGCGGCAAAGCTTTGACCGGAGAATTATCGCACTGTCGGCGTCGTGCGTCCTGAGGTAGAGTCAGGGGCATTGCCTGCTTGCGTGCCACCTGTTCCATCCGTGATGCGGCGTTAACCTGGAGACGGTTTGTGAACCCAGCCTTTCGTCAACTGTTCAAGCGCGGCAACCGCACGGCCTGGGTGGTGCTGGCGATCGGCCTGGGCCTGGGGCTGCTGTTCAATCACGCGATTTACCTGCAAGCCAGCAAGGTGGCTGATCAGAATTTCCAAAGGGCAACCCAGGATGTGATGGATGACATGCATGAGCGCTTGCGCGGTCATGAGCTGATTTTGCTGGGTGGGGCGGGATTGTGGGATGCCAGCGCGGCGGTCAGTCGCTCGGCCTGGCGCGATTACGTGGCGCGTTTGCAACTGGAGCGTCATCAAGTTGGCGGCATGCAGGGGGTGGGCTACAGCCAGTTTGTTCGGCCCGACGAATTGGTCGCCCATGTCAAGGCGGTTCAGGCCGATAACCTGCCCCACTACAGCGTACGCCCTGCGGATGACCGGTCGCACTATGTGCCCGTCGTTTATCTTGAGCCTTACTCTGAACGTGCGCAGTCCGTGATCGGTTTTGACCTGGGGTCCGATCCGATTCGGGCGCAGGCCTTGCGCCAAGCCGCGCAGAGCGGCCATGCGACCCTCAGCGGCAAGCTCAATCTGACTGGGGGGGCGAAGAGCAAATCGGAAGTCGGTTTTTTGATGGTGGTGCCGGTGTACCGCAAACACCAGCCGCTGACCACGGCGAGCGAGCGCTGGCAGGCTGTTCAGGGTTTTGTGTATAGCGTCTATCGCGTCAATGAGTTGATGGCGAAAAGGGCCGGTGAAAACAGCTCGCCGGTGACTTTTCGGATCTTTGATGGGGAAGCGCCCAGCGCAGAAACGTTCATGTATGACTCTGCGGTGTCGGGCGACCTGGTCACTGAAGGTTTTGCCAGCACGCACTGGAAACAGTCGCATCTGAAGTCGATGTATGGGCGCAACTGGACGGTTCAGTTTCAGAGCAAGCCGCAGGCCGAGGTCAGTTGGCTGGATCTGGAAAATCTGATCTTCCTGTTCATGGTCGCAAGCTTGAGTGGCGTGTTGTTCTTGTTCGTCTCGGTTTTGATTTCTCGGCGTGAGCGGGCTGAAACGATGGCCCGCGAGATGACGACAGAGCTTCGCATCCAAACGAAGCAGGTGCGGGAATCACAACAGATGCTCAATTTGATTGTGGAGAACATTCCCGCCGGGGTGTTTGTCAAAGATACTCAGGCGTTTCGTTATGAGTTGGTGAACCGCGCTTGGCGCGAAATGCATGAACGCACCGAGGAAGCCCTGATTGGCAAAACGGTGCATGAGGTCTTCACCCCCGCCTTGGCGGCGAAATTTGCGGCGAGTGACCGCAAGGCTTTTGCCTCGGGCCGGGTTCAAATCAATGAAGAAAGCCGTTTGCGCACGCCCCAGGGCCATGACCGGGTGCTGCGCACGATGAAGGTGAGCGTGCGCAATGAAGCAGGCCATACGGCACACCTGCTGGGCATCGCCATGGACATCACCGAGCAAGTGGCCGTACGCGCAGCGATGAAAGAGAGTGCGGAACTGATGCGGGTGGTGTTTGACAACGTGGCCGATGGCATCATCACTCTGGACGGCCAGGCGCGGGTGCAGTCGATGAACCGCTCGGCTGAGTTGATGTTCGGCTATGGGGTGGCCGAAGTGCAAGGCCAATCCATCAAAATGCTGGCGCCTCAGACCTATCACGCACAAGTGGATGCGTTCCTTAGAAAAAATCACCAGGGCTTTGTATCTGGGCGCATCGGGATGCACTCCCAAGTTGGAGGGCTGTGCAAAAACGGCCATATTTTCCCCATGGATTTGGCCATCTCAGGTAGCACGCACCAAGGCCAGCCCCTGTTGATCGGCTTGGTGCGTGACATCAGTGAGCGCCAGAAGAGCGAGCAGATGAAGTCCTCGTTCGTGGCCACGGTCAGCCACGAATTGCGCACGCCGCTCACCTCGATCAACGGGGCTTTGGGGCTGGTGTGTGGCGGTGTCTTGGGGGATGTGTCGCAGCAGGCCAAGTCGATGTTGGACATGGCTTACAAAAACAGCCAACGCCTCACACTCCTCATTAACGATCTGCTGGACCTGGAGAGGTTGGCCGCCGGCAAGATGCGTTTGAACATGACGGTTGAAGCGCTCGTGCCCTTGGTGGAGCAGGCCATGGCGATGGTCGAGGTGTATGCGCAGCGACACCAGATACGGCTGCAGCTTCAGGCCCCAAGCGAACCCGTGCGCGTGAGTGTCGATGTCAACCGCTTGCAGCAAGTGTTGAGCAACCTCCTGTCCAATGCAGTGAAGTATTCAAATCCCGGTGGTCAGGTTGACGTGAGCGTGGTGGTTGGTCTGGATCGAGGCGTGGTGCGGGTAGCCGTGACAGACCACGGCCCCGGAATCCCGGCTGAATTTCGCAGTCAGATTTTTCAGAAATTCTCTCAGGCCGACACCTCGGATACCCGAAAAAAAGGCGGCTCGGGCTTGGGTCTGGCCATCAGCAAGGAGTTGATGGAGCGCATGAACGGCTTGATTGGCTACGAATCCGTGCCAGGCCAGGGGGCCAGTTTCCATTTTGTGTTGCCGGTCTGGGTCGAGCCGGACAGCAGCGCCGAGTCAGCGCCCCTGAAGCGGGCTGTTGAGCGGCCTGATGGGGTGCGAATTTTGGTGGTTGAAGACCATCCGGCTTCAATAAACGCCTTGAGTGCCATCTTGCACCGCGCCGGGTACGGCGTTGACGTAGCGACCACGGGGGCCATGGCCCTTGAGCGGGTGGCAAAAAATCAGTATGGAGCCATCACCCTGGACATGGTGTTGCCTGACCAAACCGGTGTGGCGCTGGTGCGTGCCATGCGTGCCCGACCCGAGCTGGACGCGGTGCCGATTGTGGTCATATCAACGGCCACAGACATGGGCAAGCTGGCTTTGCAAGATGAGTCGCTTGGGCTGGAGTGGCTGAGCAAGCCGGTGGATGAGGCGCAATTGCGCAGCATCTTAAAGCGCCGATTAGCCGCGACGAGGCAGGCGAGCCACAGGGAGGAAAGTTATGAAGCTTGAACGCATTTTGTATGTCGAAGACGAGCCCGACATCCAGTCCGTCGCCAAGCTGGCCCTGGAGGTGCTGGGCGGCTACGAGGTCTTGCTGTGTGGGAATGGCGCAGAGGCTTTGGACCAGGTCTGCGGTTTTGCCCCCAGCTTGATTTTGCTGGATGTCATGATGCCGGACATGGACGGGCCGACCACCTTGCAGCGCTTGCGCGAGGACCCGAACACGGCCAAGATCCCGGTGATTTTTCTGACCGCCAAAGCGCAACCCTCCGAAATCAAACACTACCTGGCCTTGGGCGCGCTCGATGTCATTGCCAAGCCCTTTGATCCCATGAAGTTGGCCGCTCAGGTGCTAAAAATTTGGGGGCAGGCCCATGGATGAAGCCACGCAGACTGAGTTTGATTTTGCGGCGCAATTGGCCGTCTTGCGTCTACAGTTCGCTGCGCAGTTAGCCGGGACTTTGGATGAGTTGAACCGCTTGATGGCCGGGCGCGGGCCGGACGTGCCGCGCGAGTTGCTGACGCAGACTCACTTTCGCTTGCACAAGCTGGCCGGGGCTGGCGGCACGTTTGGTTTTCCTGAGCTTTCGGCGCAGGCGCGTACGCTAGAGGAGATGTCCAAGGGTTGGCTGGATGCCGCCCAGCCCGTACCACCTGATCAGTGGCGCACTTGGCTGGCGGGCTTGCGCGCCCTGCGGCTGAGCATTGCCGTGCAAGATGATTCGGCCGCGGTCAAACCGCCACCTGTACCCGCTACGTCAAGGTCTGTGGCCAGGGGCGTGGTGCGGGTGGTGATGGTGCACTCAGACCAGGCGTTCAGCTTGATGATGTGCCGGGGATTGGGGCAGTTTGGCTACACGGTGGCACCCTACCTGGATTGGCAGTCAGCGCAGGAGGGGCTCCTGAGCGACCCACCGGACATTGTGCTGCTGGATAGCGCGATGGTGGAGGGCGAGAACGAGGCCACTCGACAAGCCGTGGCGCGTCTGCTGAACCCTTTGGGGCGGCGTGTGGCCTTGATTTTTTTGGCCAACCAGGCCGACTTTGCCACTCAACTGCTGGCGGCAAAATCGGGTGCAGAGGTGTTTTTCACGCGATCCGTGGATGTGCCCACGGTGGCGGCCCGGATCGAGTCCTTGTTGCGCGCGCGCGCGCAGCCACCGTACCGGGTTTTGATTGTGGAAGACGATGAGGTGCTGGCGGAGCATTACCGGCTGACCCTGCGGGCCGCCGGGATGTTGGCGAAGCGGGTGAGTCACCCCAATGCCGTTTTAACCGCGCTTCAAACGCTGCGACCGGATGTCTTGTTGATGGACCTGTACATGCCCGAGTGCATGGGTGAAGAGTTGGCCCGCATGATTCGGTATGACAACGCTTGGCAGAGCTTGCCCATCGTGCTGATGTCGGCTGAATCCGATCTGGCGCGCCAGGTGAAGGCCTTGGGGAGCGGGGCCGACGATTTTCTGGTCAAACCGATCTCGGATGCTCAATTGGTGGTCGGCATCCGTGTGCGGGCCGAGCGCGCACGCCAGATGGCCGAATTGATGAACCAAGACAGCCTGACGGGTTTGCTCAAACACGCCAGCATCAAAGAGCGCTTGGTGCAAGAGATTGACCGAGCCCGACGCAGCGGCAAGCCGGTGTCAATTGCGATGGTGGACATAGATTTGTTCAAGCGTGTGAACGACAACTGGGGCCATCCCATAGGCGACCAGGTCATCAAGACCTTGGGCAATTTGCTGCGACAGCGCTTGCGTCGGCAAGACAGCGTGGGGCGCTATGGGGGTGAAGAGTTTTTGGCTGTTTTGCCGGAGTGCTCTGAGGCCGATGCGATCAGGCTGCTGGACGACATTCGGCGGCGCTTTGCGGACATTGAATTTCGCAGTGGCGAAAATAAGTTCAACGTCACACTCAGTGCGGGCGTTGCGGTCAGCGTTCAGGCTCGCGACGCGCATGAGGTGTTGGTCGATGCGGATCAGGCGCTATACCAGGCCAAAAACAGGGGGCGAAATCAGGTTTGCAAGTGGCCCACAGCCGACGAGCTGTCTCAACCCAGCACCGGTTTTTGAGTCGCAATGCACGGAGTGTGAAAAAGGCTTAAAAAAGTGATTGCGTTCGCCTCCGTTCAAGTGCATAGTGAAGCCGCATGCAGTGGCTAGGTCAGTCGTCGTTGCTGGGTTGGCCGTTGTGGGCAGTTCTTCAATCCCGAGTGAACAGGAGGTTATTCATGAATTTGACGATCAGCGGTCATCACCTGGAAGTTACCCCGTCTCTGAGAAGTTATGTCACGACCAAGCTGGATCGAATCAGCCGACATTTTGATCAAGTGCTAGATGTCAAGGTGTTGCTGACTGTGGAAAATCAGAAGGAAAAAGAGCGACGACAACGGGCTGAGTGCAGCATTCGGGTCAAGGGCAATGACCTGTTTGCCGAAAGCGCCAATGAGGATTTGTACGCTGCCGTTGATGAGCTTGTTGATAAATTGGATCGCCAAGTGGGACGGCATAAAGACCGTCTTCAGAACCATAGCCACGAAGCCGCTAAGCGCATGATGTAAGGGCCTCTGGACTAAGCAAAAGCCGCGAGACTCGCGGCTTTTTTGTGCATAATCGGCCCCCAAACACCATGAATCGACTCTCATCCATCCTGCCCCTGGCGCAAGTGCTCGCGCACTTCGACGCCAGCAGCAAAAAAAGAGCCTTCGAAGAAGTGGGCTTGCTGTTTGAAAGCCTTCACGGCTTGAACCGCTCCGTCGTGACCGACAGCCTCTTTGCGCGTGAGCGTTTGGGCTCGACCGGTTTGGGCTATGGTGTGGCGATACCGCACGGGCGCATCAAGGGGCTTAAATCGCCCATGGCCGCCGTGATTCAACTGGCCCAGCCCATAGGCTTTGACGCACCAGACGAGCAGACTGTCAATCTGTTGATTTTTTTGCTGGTGCCCGAGGCGGCCACGCAAAAGCATTTGGAAATTCTCTCTGAAATCGCCGAGATGCTGAGTGACAGCGTCTTGCGTGAACAACTCAGCACTTGCGAAAGTGCGCAGGCACTGCATGGCCTGATTGCCGGCTGGCAATCCGCGCAGTTGGCCTGAAACCTGACCAACCAACTATGAGACCCACCGTCGTCAGTGCTGAAGTGCTCTTCAACCAGTTCAGATCTCTTTTGAACTGGGATTGGTTGGCGAGTCTGGGCGCATCGGAGCGTCGATTTGACGAAGTGGCCGTGCGTGCGGCGCGCTCCGGGGCAGACCTGGTGGGCTACCTGAACTACATCCATCCTTACCGGGCCCAGGTTCTGGGCGTGCGTGAGGTGGCCTACCTCTCCAATGCCACGCCTGAAGACTGCGCCCGACGGGTGGCCCGCATTGTGGAGCTGGAGCCACCGGTGCTGGTCCTGGCCGATGGCCAAACGCCCCCGGCCTCACTGATGGCGATGTGTGAGGAGGCGCAGATTCCGATGTTTGCGACCCAGGACTCGTCGGCCTATGTGATTGACGTTTTGCGCAGCTACCTGTCTAAGCATTTTGCCGATCGCATTTCGATGCATGGCGTGCTGCTGGACATCCTCGGCTTAGGGGTGTTGATCACGGGTGAGTCGGGTTTGGGTAAAAGCGAACTCGGCCTGGAGTTGATCTCGCGCAGTCACGGTTTGGTGGCCGATGATGCCGTGGACCTTTACCGCATCAACCAAGACACGATTGAAGGCCGTTGCCCCGATCTTTTGATGAATCTGCTGGAAGTGCGGGGCATCGGTTTGCTCGACATCCGGGCGATTTTTGGTGAGACGGCGGTGCGGCGCAAAATGAATTTGAAGCTGATCGTGCACCTGGTGCGGCGCGAGACCCTGGAGCGCGACTATGAGCGCCTTCCTTATGAGCCGCTGACCCAGGATGTGTTGGGTATTCCGGTGCGTAAAGTGGTGCTGCAAGTGGCGGCGGGGCGCAACTTGGCCGTGCTGGTCGAGGCAGCGGTGCGCAATACCATTTTGCAGTTGCGCGGGATCAATACCTACCAGGATTTTGTGGACCGGCACCGCCGGGCCATGGATGGGCCGGCCTGAGACTAGTGCTCAAGCGCCGCGCGCGGCGGGTCGATTCGGGCAGGGGGTCTTGGTGCAATGGGCGTACAGGCTCAAAGAGTGCTCCGCGATCATGAAGCCCTTGGCCTTGGCCACGGCGTGTTGACGGCTTTCAATTTCCGCGTCAAAAAACTCCTCCACCTTGCCGCAATCCAGACAGACCAGATGGTCGTGGTGTTGGCCCTCATTGAGCTCATAAATCGCCTTGCCGCCTTCAAAGTTGCTGCGGCTCAAAATGCCCGCTTGTTCAAACTGGGTCAACACCCGGTAAACCGTGGCCAAACCGACGTCCGAGCGATCAACCAACAAGGCGCGGAACACATCTTCAGCCGTCATGTGCCGTTGCGTACCGTTTTGAAAGATTTCCAGCACTTTCAAGCGCGGCAGCGTGGCCTTGAGTCCGGTACTTTTGAGTTCGTCAATGCTGTTCATGAAAGGTCTTTCCGGGGATCTGGGGCGCAACGGTTAGCGCCAAGCCTAGCCCGCTACAATGGGCCGATCATATCGTTACACATTGCGTCATGCCCGATTTCCTGCGTCATGGCCCCGGTACAGGGCTGGTTTTTATTTTCTGTGCCGCTTTAGCCGCTTGCGGCACGGTGGACAGCACGAGCAATCGGCTGGCCAATGCCTTCAGACCCTACAAAATGGATGTCGTGCAGGGCAATGTAGTCACCAGCGAACAAGTGGCATTGCTCAAGCCTGGCATGAGCCGGATTCAGGTGCGCGATGTCCTGGGCACGCCTTTGTTAACCAGCGTTTTTCACGAAGACCGGTGGGACTATGTGTTTACTTTAAAGCGTCAGGGCGTGGAGCCCCAGTCTCGGCGTGTGACGGTGTTTTTCAAAAATTCGGAGTTGCTGCGGTTTGAGGCTGACGCCTTGCCCAGCGAAGCAGAATTTGCGGCCACCCTGGGCAAGATGAATTTGCCCACCAAGATGCCGGAGTTGGAAGCAACGTCTGAGAGTCTGAAAAAATTCCCCGCGCCCGTTAAGGCGGCAGCGCCTCCCCCCCTCCCGCCTTTGCCCACCAGTTACCCGCCGCTTGAGTCCCCGATCCGTTGAGCACGCGTTCAACACCTGACACAGCCCCGCGCTCGGCGCGCACCCCGAGTTCACTGCCATGACCCTGTCCTCTCCCCAAAAAATCGCCATCGCTGGTGCCTCTGGTCGCATGGGACGCATGTTGATTGAGGCCGTCAGGGTCGATTCTGACTGCGTCTTGGCCGGTGCACTGGATGTGGCGGGCAGTGCCGCCCTGGGGCAGGACGCGGCTGCTTTTCTGGGGCATGCCAGCGGCGTGGCCATCACGGCGGATCTGAAAACAGGTTTGCAAAATGCGCAGGCGCTGATTGATTTCACCCGCCCCGAGGGCACGATGGCGCACCTGCAAGTGTGCCGCGCGCTGGGCGTCAATCTGGTCATCGGCACGACGGGTTTCACCGAAGCGCAAAAAGCAGAGATCACAGCGGCAGCCCTAGACATTGCCATCGTGATGGCCCCCAACATGAGTGTGGGCGTCAACGTCACGCTCAAGTTGCTGGAGATGGCGGCCAAGGCGCTGTCCACCGGCTACGACATTGAAATCATCGAGGCGCATCACCGCCACAAGGTGGACGCGCCATCGGGCACGGCGCTCAAAATGGGCGAAGTGATTGCGGGTGCGCTGGGGCGCGATCTGAAAGACTGCGCGGTGTACGCCCGCGAAGGCGTGACGGGCGAGCGCGACCCGTCATCTATTGGTTTTGCCACCATCCGGGGCGGCGACATTGTTGGCGACCACACGGTGCTGTTTGCTGGAACGGGTGAGCGCATCGAGATCACGCACAAATCCTCCAGCCGCGTGACTTACGCGCAGGGTGCTTTGCGGGCCGCTCGTTTTCTAGCAACCAAGAAGACAGGCCTGTTTGACATGTTTGACGTGCTCGGGCTGCAATGAACTTTGCCCAGTTATTGACCCAGGGAGATGCAGTCAGCCAGACGGTGGCGCTGCTCTTGCTGCTGATGTCGGTGGCGAGTTGGGTGGTGATTATTTGGAAGACCTGGTTCTTGCGCCGTGTCCGTGCGGACGTGGCGCGCAGCACGGCGGCTTTCTGGCAGTCCACCAGCCTGGACTCGGTGCTGCCCCAGCTCCAGGCCTTTGACCGCGAGGCGCTGGTGCTGCCTCTGCTAGAGGCCAGCCGTGTGACCGCTCAGGGCACCCTTGCCGCGGCCGGTAGCCGGTCGCAGCAACTCACCCGTGTACTGCGCGATGCGCTGCACGCGGGTTTGCGTAAGTTGCAATTCGGCCAGGTTCTGTTGGCCACGGTGGGCTCCACCGCGCCTTTTGTTGGCCTGCTGGGTACGGTTTGGGGCATTTACCACGCGCTGACCGGCATGGCGAGTGCCGGTCAGATCACGATTGACAAAATCTCCGGCCCCGTGGGCGAGGCCTTGCTCATGACCGCCGCCGGTCTCGTGGTCGCCATCCCCGCTGTGCTGGCTTACAACGTGCTGGGGCGACACGTCGGACAGATTGAGGCCGATCTGGAAGGGTTTGCGTTTGATTTGCGTGAGCTGCTGCTGACGCAAAAGTCGGAATAATCGTATGACGTTCGGACGCTTGGAACGGACATCGGCCCCCAAGCCCATGAGCGAGATCAATATGACGCCCTTGGTGGACGTCATGCTGGTACTGGTCGTTATTTTCATCTTGACCGCCCCGCTGCTCACCAGTTCCTTACGATTGGATTTACCCGTTTCAGCCGCCGCCCAGCTGCAGGAGCCCGCGGGCACCGTGCGGCTCGGGCTGGACAAAGCGGGCCAGGTGTATCTGGACGACCAGCCTCTGTCCCTGGACGCTGTGAAGCTGCGCTTGACACAGATCGCCCTTCAAAACCCTTTGAGCGAAGTGCAGTTGTGGGCCGATCAGGCTGCGCCCTACGGCCAGGTGGTGACGCTGATGGGGGTGGCCCATCAAGCGGGGCTGAGCCGCCTGGGCTTCGTCGCCAAACCCTAAAATAGGGCATGCAAGAAAAATACAACCACCTCGACATTGAAAAAGCCGCCCAGCAGGACTGGGTGGCACGCGATGTCTACCGCGTGGGCGAAGACGCTCTGGACGCCCAGGGCCAGCCCAAGAAGAAGTTCTACGCCTGCTCCATGCTGCCCTACCCCAGCGGCAAACTGCACATGGGCCATGTGCGCAACTACACCATCAACGACATGCTCACGCGCCACCTGCGCATGAAGGGCTACAACGTGCTCATGCCCATGGGTTGGGACGCCTTTGGCCTGCCCGCTGAGAACGCCGCCTTGAAGAACGGCGTGCCCCCGGCAAAGTGGACGTTGGACAACATCGCCTACATGAAAAAGCAGATGCAGGCCATGGGTCTGGCCATCGACTGGAGCCGCGAAGTCGCCACCTGCGACCCCAGCTATTACAAGTGGAACCAGTGGTTGTTTCTCAAAATGTTGGAAAAAGGCATTGCCTACCGCAAGACCCAGGTGGTGAACTGGGACCCGGTGGACATGACGGTGCTGGCCAACGAACAGGTGATTGACGGCAAAGGCTGGCGCACCGGCGCGGTGGTCGAAAAGCGTGAGATCCCCGGCTACTACCTCAAGATCACCGATTACGCCGAAGAGCTGCTGGACCAGGTGAAAAACGGCTTGCCCGGCTGGCCCGAGCGCGTCAAGCTGATGCAGGAAAACTGGATTGGCAAGAGTGAGGGCGTGCGCTTTGCATTCCCTCACACCATTCAGGATGCGCAGGGGCACTTGATCGGCGGTGGCCGCATGTACGTCTTCACCACACGCGCTGACACCATCATGGGTGTGACCTTTTGCGCCGTCGCGCCCGAGCACCCGCTGGCCCAGCACGCAGCCCAGTCCAACCCGGCGCTGGCCGCCTTTATTGAGGAATGCAAATCCGGCGGCACGACCGAGGCCGAACTCGCCACGCAAGAGAAAAAAGGCATGGCCACCGGCCTGCAAGTCACGCACCCGCTGACCGGTCATCTCATTGAGGTCTGGGTCGGCAACTACGTGCTGATGAGCTATGGCGACGGCGCGGTCATGGGCGTGCCCGCGCACGACGAGCGCGACTTTGCTTTTGCCCTGAAGTACGGCATTGAGATCGTGGAAGTGGTGCATGTGGACGGCCAGCACTTCAACTACCACCAGTGGCAAGATTGGTACGCTGACAAGCAGCGCGGCGTCACCATCAATTCCGACAGCTTCAGCGGCCTGGGCTTCAAAGACGCTGTGAATGCCGTGGCCCACGCCCTGCAAGTTAAGGGCCTGGGCGAGAAGAAAACCACTTGGCGACTGCGCGACTGGGGCGTGAGCCGCCAGCGCTACTGGGGCACGCCTATCCCCATCATCCATTGCGACACGCATGGCGCCGTGCCCGTGACTGAGAAAGACCTGCCTGTGGTCTTGCCGCAAGACTGCATCCCGGACGGCTCGGGCAATCCGTTGCACAAGCACGAAGGTTTCCACGCGGGTGTCGTCTGCCCGGTCTGCGGCCAGCCCGCGCGGCGCGAGACCGACACCATGGACACGTTTGTGGACAGTTCGTGGTACTTCATGCGCTACTGCGATCCGCGCGAGCGCCGCGCCATGGTGGGTGCAGGCACGGCCTACTGGATGCGGGATCAGAAGCAGGCCGAGGGCGGCAGCGGCATGGACCAGTACATCGGCGGCATTGAGCACGCCATTCTGCACCTGCTCTACGCGCGCTTTTGGACCAAGGTCATGCGTGACCTTGGGCTGGTCAAAGTGGACGAGCCCTTTACCAAGCTGCTCACGCAAGGCATGGTGCTTAACCACATCTACTCGCGCAAGAGCGCCAAAGGCGGCATTGAATACTTCTGGCCGCACGAAGTAGAAGATATTCACGACGCTGCTGGCAAAGTGACCGGGGCGACGCTCAAAGCCGCCAAGGGCGACTTGCCCGCAGGCACGCTCATCACCTACGAAGGTGTGGGCACCATGAGTAAGAGCAAAAACAACGGTGTTGACCCTCAGGACTTGATCGAGAAATACGGGGCCGATACCGCGCGCCTGTACACCATGTTCACCGCCCCACCCGAGGCGACGCTGGAGTGGAACGACGCATCGGTGGAGGGCAGCTACCGATTTTTGCGCCGAGTTTGGAACTTTGGTGTCAAATTGAATGCTATTAATTCAGTAGCTTCTTACGCACGTCTGGTAAAGGCCAGCGGCCTGAACGACGTTAAATTTTCAAAGGAAGCGAAAGTGCTTCGACTGGAAATCCACACCGTGCTCAAGCAGGTGGATTACGACTACCAGCGCATGCAATACAACACGGTCGTGTCCGGTTGTATGAAGCTGCTCAATGCCTTGGAAGACTTCAAGGCGCTGGACAGTGCGGGTGCCGATGTGGCGCTGACCGAAGGCTTTGGCGTTCTTCTGCGCTGCCTGTACCCGGCCACGCCGCACTTGGCCGCGCGCCTTTGGTCTGAACTGGGCTACAGCGTAACCTTGGGCGACATGCTGGATGCGCCCTGGCCGCAGGTCGATGAGTCGGCCTTGTTGCAAGACGAGATCGAGCTGATGCTGCAAATCAACGGTAAGCTGCGTGGCGCCATCAAAGTGCCTGCGACAGCGAGCAAAGAGGCCATTGAAGCCATGGCCTTGGCCAGTGAGCTGGTGCAAGCGCAGTCTCAGGGCGCGGCCATCAAGCGCGTGATCGTGGTGCCTGGGCGTCTGGTGAATGTCGTCCTATGACGATGCCGGTGCCGCGCTGTATCGGACGTGATGTATCGCGCCGCTCGGCGTTGATGCAAGCCGTGGCTTGGGGGGCCGTGCTGCCCATGGTCGCCAGTCTGGTCGCTTGCGGTTTTCAGCTGCGCAAGACGCCGGAGTTCGCCTTCAAGTCGATCTACACCAACGTCTCGCCTGCCTCGGTCTTGGGCGTTGAGCTCAAGCGTCACTTGCGGGCCATGGGTAATGTCGAGGTCATCACCGATCCGGCGATGCAAAAAAATGCGGACGTCATTCTGGACGTGTTGCAGGAGTTGCGCGAGAAGTCCGTGGTGGGCATGAATGCCGCAGGGCAGGTGCGCGAGTTTCAATTGCGCATCCGTTTCAAATACCGCCTGCGCACGCCTACGGGCAAGGAACTCATTGCGGATACGGAGTTGCTGCGTCAGATTGACATTAGCTTTAATGAATCTGCGGTGCTGTCCAAGGAAGCCGAAGAGGTGCAGTTATACCGCAGCATGCAAAACGACATCGTGCAACAACTCTTGCGTCGTCTGGCGGCGGTGAAGGAAACCGCCTTTAGCGACTGAATTGAGCGACTGACCCTTATGCAAGTCGCCCTCACCCAACTCGACATCCACCTCAACAAGGGTCTCAAAAGCCTGTACACGATTCACGGCGATGAACCTTTGCTGGCACAAGAAGCCGCAGACGCCATCCGGGCGGCGGCGCGCACCCAGGGTTATACCGAGCGCACCGTCCACACCGTGGCCGGTGCGCATTTTGACTGGGGTGAGGTGTTGGCCGCAGGGGCCAGCCTGAGCTTGTTTGCCGACAAGCAAATTGTGGAGGTTCGCATCCCTTCGGGCAAACCGGGCAAGGAGGGCAGCGCGGCCTTGCAGCAGATGTCGCAGCAGTCGCGCGACAACGACAGCACCCTCACGCTGGTGATCCTGCCGCGCCTGGACAAGGCCACCCAGACCACCGCCTGGTTTGCAGCGCTAGAGAGCTTTGGCGTCACGCTGGCACTCGCACCGGTGGAGCGCAGCGCTTTACCGCAGTGGATTGCTCAGCGCATGGCCTTGCAGGGCTTGCGCGTGGCGGCGGGCGAGGAGGGCCAACGCACGCTGCAGTTTTTTGCGGATCGGGTGGAAGGCAATTTGCTGGCCGCGCATCAGGAGATCCAGAAGCTGGCCCTGCGCTACCCACCCCGTGCGGACGGCTCAGGAGGTGAGTTGAGCTTTGAGCAACTGGAGCAAGCTGTGCTCAATGTCGCGCGCTACGACGTGTTCAAGCTGTCCGAGGCCGTGCTCGCCGGGCAGGCCGAACGGGTGCAGCGCATGCTGGATGGCCTGCAAGCCGAGGGCGTGGCTGAAGTGCTGGTGCATTACGCCTTGAGCGAGGAAATCCGCGCCCTGGTGCGCGTCAAAGACGCGATCAGCCAGGGTCGCCCTCTGCCCATGGCCCTGCGTGAGCAGCGCATTTGGGGCGTGCGCGAGCGCTTGTTCGAGCGTGTGCTGCCGCGTCTGAGTGCCTCCAGTCTGGCGCAGTTGCTGCAATCCGCACACTTGGTGGACGGCATCGTCAAAGGCCTTAAGCAACCCGACTGGCCGGCCGACCCCTGGCAGGCCCTGCACCGACTCGCAAACACCTTGTGTTCTCAGTGCAACGTGAGAAAATAAGCCGCATGAATGCGTTCAATATCGCCGAATACACCCAGACCCTGGGCCTGCAGGCCAAGGCCGCCTCGGCCCTGATGGCCAAGGCCAGCACGGCGACCAAAAATGCGACCCTGCGCCGACTGGCCGCCCTTTTGCGCGCCAACGTGGCAGAGCTGGCGACCGATAACGCGCTGGACTTGGCGCGTGCGCAGGCCAACGGGTTGGCCGAGCCCATGGTGGACCGCCTCAAGCTCACACCCCGAGTGATTGAGACCGTGGCCCAGGGCTGCGAGCAACTCGCCGCCATGCCCGACCTGATTGGTGAAATCACCGGCATGAAACAACAGCCCAGCGGCATTCAGGTCGGGCAAATGCGGGTGCCGATTGGTGTCTTCGGCATGATTTTCGAGAGCCGCCCCAACGTCACGATCGAGGCGGCCAGCCTGTCCATCAAGAGCGGCAACGCCTGCATTTTGCGCGGCGGTTCGGAGGCGATTGACTCCAACAAAGCGCTGGCGCGTCTGGTGCAGCTAGCGCTGGTGGAAAGCGGCTTGCCGGCCGACGCCGTGCAACTGGTGCAAACCACCGAGCGCGAGGTGGTGGGCCAGCTCATCACCATGCCGCAGTACGTGGACGTGATCATTCCGCGCGGTGGCAAGTCACTCATCGAGCGCATCAGCCGCGACGCCAAGGTGCCGGTCATCAAGCACCTGGACGGCAATTGCCATGTTTATGTGGACGACCCCTGCGACCTGGACATGGCCGTGCGCGTGGCCGACAACGCTAAAACCAACAAATACAGCCCTTGCAACGCGAGCGAAAGCCTCTTGGTGGCGCGTGGCGTTGCAGCGGACTTCTTGCCCCGCATTGCAGCGGTGTTTGCCGCCAAGGGGGTGGAGATGCGCTGCGACCCTGAGGCGCTCGCCCTAGTGAAAAATGCCGTTCAGCCTGAGCCTGTCGAAGGCCAGCTCCCGCCCGTCATCGTCGCCGCCACCGAGCAAGACTGGTTCGAAGAATTCCTCGCCCCCATCATCAGCATCAAAGTGGTGGCGGGGCTAGACGCGGCCATTGCCCACATCAACCATTACGGCAGCCACCACACCGACGTCATCATCACGCGTGACCACATGCACGCCCAGGCTTTTTTGCGAGAGGTTGATTCCGGCAGCGTGATGGTGAATGCGAGCACCCGCTTCGCCGATGGGTTTGAGTACGGCCTGGGGGCTGAGATCGGTATCAGCACCGATAAATTCCACGCCCGTGGGCCGGTGGGCCTGGAGGGGCTGACCTCGCTGAAATACATTGTGTTGGGGCAAGGGGAAGTGAGGACTTAAACCATGGTGCCACACCTCATCACCGCTCTGAACGGCCCGATCAATGAGCTGGAGCAGCGCATTTTGGATGCCACGCCCGCCATCGAGCGCTGGTTCCGCCTGGAGTGGATGGAGCACACCCCGCCGTTTTACAGCTCGGTGGACATCCGCAACGCGGGCTTCAAGCTCGCGCCAGTGGACACCAACCTCTTCCCCGGTGGTTGGAACAACCTCACCCCCGCCATGCTGCCGCTGGCCGTGCAGGCGGCGATGGCCGCGATTGAAAAAATTTGCCCAGAAGCGCGCAACCTGCTGCTGATCCCCGAGAACCACTCCCGCAACACCTTCTACCTGAGCAACCTGGCGCAGCTGCGGCGCATCTTTCACATGGCAGGCCTGAACGTGCGCATCGGATCCATCGACCCGGCCATCAAAAAAACCACCACCATCGAGCTGCCCCACGGCGAGTCCATCACGCTGGAGCCGGTGATCCGCAACAAGCGCCGCCTGGGCGTGAAGAACTTCGACCCCTGCACGATTTTGCTCAACAACGACTTGAGCGCGGGCATCCCCGGCATTCTGGAAGACCTGCACGAGCAGTACCTCTTGCCCCCGCTGCACGCCGGCTGGTGTGTGCGCCGCAAGAGCCACCATTTCAAAAGCTACGAAGAGGTGTCCAAACGCTTTGGCAAGCTGCTGGGCATTGACCCCTGGCTGATCAACCCGATGTTCAACCACTGCGGCGAGATCGACTTCACGCAAGGTGCGGGCATGGACTGCCTGAGCACCAATGTCGATGCTTTGCTGGGCAAAGTACGTCGCAAGTACAAGGAATACGGCATCAAGGAAAAACCTTTTGTCGTGGTCAAGGCCGACAACGGCACCTACGGCATGGGCATCATGACGGTGCGCGATGCCAAGGAGCTCGAAAACTTGAACCGCAAGACCCGCAACAAGATGTCGGTCATCAAAGACGGCGGAGCGGTCAACGAAGTCATCATTCAAGAAGGCGTGTTGACGCACGAGCGCGTGCACGACGCCGTGGCCGAGCCAGTGGTGTACATGATGGACCGTTACGTGGTGGGCGGCTTTTACCGCGTGCATGCCGATCGCGGCGAAGACGAAAACCTCAACGCACCGGGTTCCAGCTTTGTGCCGCTGGCTTTTGCCGACAGCTCGCATTTGCCCCAGCCGGGTATCAAACCGGGGGCCAGCATGCCGAATCGCTTCTACATGTACGGCGTGATTGGTCGCTTGGCCATGCTGGCTGCGAGCTACGAGATGGAAGCCACCGACCCGCAGGCCGAAAGCTACGACTAAGTTTTGGATAAGTTCCGAATAAGCGCATCGAATCGGAAGTTGCTGCAATGCAACATTTTCACATTTTTGGGCATTTAGAGTCCTTGAATCGGAGCAAGTCCGGGCCAACCGTCGCACAATAGCCATCCCAAGTACCACGGAACCCTGCCCTTCAAGACGGGGTGTTTTTGTGTCATCCAGAAAATCCTCACTCTCGGCCCTTACCCTGGGTGCCATCGGCGTTGTGTATGGCGATATCGGAACCAGCGTTCTGTACGCCTTCAAAGAGGTTTTCGTGAGCGGGCATGTGGCCGTCACGACTGACAATATTCTGGGCGTGCTGTCCCTCTTCTTTTGGACATTGACGATCATCGTCTCGTTGAAGTACGTCGTGCTGATCATGCGGGCCGACAACGCGGGTGAGGGCGGCTTGATGGCCCTGCTGGCCTTGGCGTCTCAGTCTGTCAAAGACCGTCCCAAATTGAGGAGCATTTTGCTCATGGTGGGCGTCTTTGGTGTAGCGCTGTTTTTTGGCGATGGGGTGATCACGCCTGCCATTTCTGTCTTATCGGCGGTGGAGGGGCTTGAAGTCATCACCCCGGCTGCAAAGCCGTATGTTGTGCCCCTGGCATTGACCGTGTTGTTCATGTTGTTTGCGGTGCAGCGCCGTGGCACGGGCGATATTGGCAAATTTTTTGGCCCTGTGACGGTGATTTGGTTTGTTGTCATTGCCGTCATGGGAGCGGTGCAGATTGCGCAAAATCCAGCCGTGCTTAAAGCAATCTCGCCGATCTATGCCCTTGCGTTTGTGACGCAGCACTACGGCATTGCCTTCATCACATTGGGGGCCGTTTTCCTCTGCGTCACGGGTGCTGAAGCGCTGTATGCAGATATGGGGCACTTCGGAAAAAAACCGATTCGGATTGCCTGGTTTGGTCTGGTCATGCCCTCTTTGTTGCTGAACTATTTTGGGCAAGGTGCGTTGGTGCTTGCCAACCCCAAGGCCGCGGAGAATCCGTTTTATTTGATGGCGCCTGATTGGGCTCTGCTGCCCCTGGTGGTGCTGGCCACGCTGGCCACCGTGATTGCTTCTCAGGCGCTGATCACGGGGGCCTTCTCGGCAACCAAGCAAACGATTCAACTTGGATTTTTGCCGCGGCTGTCGATCTTGCACACCTCGATCCACGATACCGGACAAATCTACCTGCCGGCGGTGAACTGGATATTGTTGGCTGGCGTGATTGCTGCGGTCACCTTGTTCGGTTCCTCATCGGCGCTTGCTGCGGCGTATGGCATTTCGGTCAGTCTGGTGATGGTGATTACAACCGTGCTGACATTCTTTGTCGTTCGTTTTGGTTGGGGTTACCCCCTGTGGATGTGTCTTGTGTCGACGGGATTTTTTGTTGTCGTGGACATGGCCTTTTTCGCCTCCAATTCGCTCAAGGTCGTCCAGGGGGGCTGGTTCCCACTGGCCATGGCCGCGGGTTTGTACATCATCATGATGACATGGAAGGAAGGCCGTGCCTTGTTGCATGAAAAAGTGCATGCCGACGCCATCGAACTGCCCGCCTTCCTTGATGCCGTCTTCGTGAGCCCGCCTGTGCGCGTGGAAGGAACGGCTGTTTTTCTGACGGCGGAGGTGGGCATCGTGCCTAATGCGCTGCTTCACAACCTCAAACACAATAAAGTGCTGCACGCTAACAATTTGTTTGTCACCGTGCACAACCACGAGGTGCCCTGGATTGGTCTGGCCAAACGCATCGAGATGGAGCCCTTGGGCCATGACTGTTGGCAAGTTGCCGTGCATTACGGGTTTAAGAATGATCCCGATCTGCCCAAGGCCCTGCACCTTCTGCGTGGCCAGGGCTGTGAACTGAACGACATGACCACCAGCTACTTCCTTTCGCGTGACATCGTGATTCCCACCATTGGCAGCGGTATGGCGCATTGGCGTGAAAAGCTCTTTGCCCAAATGCACCACAACGCCAGCGGGGCTGCCGCCTTTCTTAACTTGCCTAACAACGCGGTGGTGGAGTTGGGCTCGAAAATCGAAATATGAACTTGCTCTTTGTCACCGACCCACTGGCGTCCTTCCAGATCTATAAAGACACGACCTTCGCCATGATGCGCGAGGCGCAGCGCCGAGGCCATGAGCTGGCGACTTGCGAGCCTAAAGACATGGCTTGGCAACAGGGTGGCCGTGTTCAGGCCAAGGTGCGGCGCATCACGCTCACCGGTGACAAGACGAGCTGGTTCAGAGATCTCCCGCAATCACCGGGTCAAGAGTCGGCTCAAACGCGCTGCGAGTTGAAAGAGTTTGACGCCATCCTCATGCGCAAAGACCCGCCCTTTGACAGCGAGTATTTCTATGCCACGCATTTGCTGGAGCAGGCCGAGCGTGAGGGGGCCAAGATCTTCAACAAACCACGCGCCCTGCGGGATCATCCTGAGAAGCTGGCGATCATGGAGTTCCCCCAGTTCATCGGCCCGACCCTAGTGACGCGCGATGCCGCCGCCATCAAACAATTCCACGCCGAACACCGGGACATCATCCTCAAGCCGCTGGACGGCATGGGCGGCATGGGTATTTTTCGGGTCGAACCGGATGGCCTGAACCTGGGCAGCATCATCGAAACCCTCAACCGCGAAGGCGCGCAGACGGTGATGGTGCAAAAGTTTCTGCCTGAAATCGCTCAAGGCGACAAACGCGTGTTGGTGATTGGCGGCAAGCCGGTGCCGTACTGCCTAGCGCGCATCCCCCAAGGCGGCGAGGTGCGTGGCAATCTGGCCGCAGGCGGTAAGGGCGTGGCCCAACCCCTGAGTGCGCGTGACCGTGAGATTGGCGAAGCAATTGGCCCCATCCTGGCCGCGCGTGGCCTGTTGCTGGCCGGCATCGACGTGATTGGTGACTGTGTGACCGAGATCAACGTCACCAGCCCGACCTGCTTTCAGGAGATCTTCGACCAGACTGGGTGCGACGTGGCTGCCTTGTTTATGGATGCGTTGGAAGCGGCCTCGGTGCGCCGTCCACAAACACCTTGAGTTCACCCGGGGTCAGAGCCGTCCACTGCTCGTTGGTGGTCAGTGGGGCGGTGACCACCACGGTCACCCGGTCGCTGGGGCTGGCGTGCTCGGCAAAGTTGATGCTCATGTCCTCATCGCTCAGGGTGGCGTTGGCAAACGGGTACTGGCGCTGCACGTAGTACAGACGGGTGGAGGCATGCGCCCATAGCGCCTCACCATTGCTCAGCAAGAAATTGAAGGTGCCGTGGCGGGCGATTTGGGAGGCGAGCTCACGCAAGGTGAGGGTCAACTCCGCCACGCTGGGCACACCGGCATGGGACTTGGCCAGCTCTTGCATCAACCAACAAAAAGACAGCTCGCTGTCGGTGTTGCCCACCGGGCGAAAGTTGCCGTGCAGACGCGGCGCATAGTTTTTAAGATCGCCATTGTGGGCGAACACCCAGTAGCGGCCCCACAGCTCGCGCACGAAGGGGTGGCAGTTCTCCAGCGTGATGGCACCTTGCGTCGCTTTGCGGATATGGGCAATGACGTTGCGGCTCTTGATGGGGTAGTGACGGATCACCTCGGCAATGGGAGAGTCGCAAGCCGCTTGGTGATCCACAAAATGGCGCAGGCCTTTGTCTTCAAAAAAAGCAATGCCCCAACCATCACCGTGGTGGTCGGTGTTGCCGCCGCGCTCGGCAAAGCCGGTGAAGCTGAACATCACATCGGTCGGCGTGTTGCAGTTCATGCCCAGCAGTTGACACATGGTTTTTACTCGCTGGTGTGAGTTTGGGTGCGGGTATGGAGGGTGATGCGATTCAGGCGTGTGTGGAGAACCAGGGTGTCGCGCACGGCCTGTTCAAGTCGGGCCAGCTCGGCAGAGGGCGCAGCGGCGGGCAGATCAATGTCCACTTCCAGCCCCGTATCCAGGTAATGCAGGCGCAGCTCGACCGCTGCGGGCAGGAGCGGTGCAAATAGCGCTTGCACTTCTGGGCGGGAGGGCAGGCTCAGCAGCGGGCCGATGCGGTGGGCTTGCACCGGGTCAATGTGCACCGTGCATTCCGCCACCCGGTGCGCCGCCTTGACGACGGCGCTGACCTTCTCGGCAATGTAGTGCCCCTCGGACACCGAGAGGTGCGAGTCCACCTCGGCGTGCATGTCCATCACCGCCCAGTCGCCCATGCGCCGGGTGCGCAGGCCATGGAGTTGGCGCACACCATCGACCGCCAAAATCGTCTGCCGGATGCGCTTGATTTCTTCTGGGTCCAGCGCGTGATCGGTCAGACTGTGAAAGGCCTCGACGCTGAAGCTCCAACCGGCTTTGGCAATCATCACGCCCACGATGATGGCGGCTACCGCGTCCATGCTGTGGTAGCCCAGCAGGTTGGCCCCAATGCCCACCGCCACCACGAGGGACGAAGCCGCGTCGGCGCGCGCATGCCAAGCGTTGGCGATCAGCATGGAGGACTTGAGCCGCTCGCCAATGCGCCGCATGTAATGGAACAAAGCCTCTTTGGCCACCAGCGTCAGCAAGGCAATGGCCAGCGCCAGCGGGTGCACGGCGTCCATGGCCTGACCGGCGTGCAGCTTGACCCCCGCCGACCAGATCAGCCCAATACCCGTGCCCACCAAAAGCAAGCCGATGACGAGCGAAGCGGCGGTCTCAAAGCGGGCGTGGCCGTAGGCGTGGGTTTCATCCGCTTCGGCATGTGAGTGGCGCATGGCAAACAGCACCACGCCATCGGCGATCAGGTCGGACAGGGAGTGAACGCCATCGGCGATCAGCGCCTGGGAGCGGGCCCAAAGTCCGATGGCGATTTGCACGCTGGCCAGCGCGATATTGATCCACACGCTGACCCAGGTGGAGCGCAAGGCCTGGTGTTGCTCTTCGCGGGTGCGCGTCATGGGGGCGATGCCTTGCTGGCGCAGCCTTGACAGATGCAGGCTTGGCGACGTGCCGCGTGTGGGACTTGCGCCAACAGATCAGCGTCGAAATTGACGCTGGTGCACCAGCAGGGCGCTTGTGGTTGACCTGTGCTCTTCTCCAGCTCCATGGCGCATTGGTTCGGCTGCGCGCACAGTGGGCAGCGGGTGGGGTCAGTTGCGGCGATGGCGCTCATGGAAAAAGTTGGGCGTGAGCCAAGGGACTAAGGCTGTGCCAGTTTAGCGCCAATAGCTACGGCCGATTCGCAGTGTTCGGTTTAGACTTGGGCCTCATCCCTTGCGCCCAGAGCCCCCACACGTTGCCACCCCAATTGTTTGCCACTTCAAGTCCCCGTTTGCCGTTTGCACTTCTGCTGATATTGCTGGGCAACACCCTGCTCCATTTCGCGCTGGGCTGGGCCTTGGGGTTAACAGGGGATGAGGCGCACTACGCCCTCTACGCCGCCCATCTGGACTTGAGCTACTACGACCACCCGCCCCTAGTCGGCTGGATCCAGTGGCCGTTGGTGGCTTTGAACGCGCCCGCTGGTCTGCTGCGCGTGATCCCCGAAGCCTTGTGGGTCATCACCGCCCTGTTGATCTATGCCATCGCTCAGCGCTTGCAGGGCAGGGTGGCAGAGCCGTCGGGCATCGCCTCTGGCGCGGGTCTGTGGGCCGTGACCGCCTTCGCGGTGGCCCCCATGTCGCACATCCTGGGCATCGGTTTGCTGCCTGACACGCTCTTGATGACGCTCACCGCCGCCGTGCTCTTGCAAACCCTGCGCATGCAAGACGCGGCTGAGGTGCGGCGGCTCCCCGCCTGGCTGCTGCTGGGCGGCTTGCTGGGGCTGGCGGGGCTGGCCAAGTACACGGCAATTTTTGTGGCGATCCCGGTGGTGATCTGCCTGATCGTGGCGCATGGCTGGCGCGTGCTGTGGGCACGCGGGCCGTGGATCGCGCTGCTACTGGCCGTGGGCCTGGTGTTGCCGGTGTTTGTGTGGAACGCCCAGCACGACTGGATCTCGTTTGCCTACCAGCTGCATCACAGCTCGGGCAGCCATTGGCAGTGGTCACAGATGGGTTTGTTTGCGCTGGTGCAGGGCTTGCTTTATCTCTTGCTCGTTTGGGGCTTGGTGGGCCTGATTCGCCGCAGTCCAACGACGCACAGCCCGCGCCTGATCGGCCCCCAGTGGAGCTTGTTGGCCTTCTTTGCCCTGCCCTTCGGCGTGCTCATGGCCTTGTCGGGCGGAGGCTCGGGCTTGCCCCACTGGACGGCTCCGGCCTGGGTGGCGTTGGCCCCCTTTGCCGGTGTGGGGCTGGCCACGCTATGGGCCCATGGCAGGCGACGTGTGATCTGGGTGCTGGGCGCAGTGCAAGGCGTGTTTTGTCTGCTCTTGTGCGCGCTCATGCTCAGCGCCGGGCCACCCTGGATCAGCAGTGAAAAACCGCCCGAACCCATCAATCCTTTCACCGACTTTTATGGCTGGGACACCGCAGCGGCCAAAGCGCAGCAGCTCGCCAATACACACCAAGTCAATCGCCTCGCAGTCCAAAACTGGACGCTGGTCAGCCGCCTGGCTTGGTACGCACGGCCACTGCCGGTGCACGTGCTGGACGCCGCGTTTGACCAATCGCTGCTGTGGTCGGGCGAGCTGCCCCTGGGCGCAGACGTGTTGCTGCTGGACTGGTCGCAAATGGCCTACCAGTTGCCTGTGGGTGCGGGTCAATTCCAAAGCTGCGCGCCGCTGGACTCCTTGCCCGTGCAGCGCTGGGGCCGACCGGTGGCCCACTTTGCTTTCTACCTGTGCCGGGGCTGGGGCGGTAAGCCGCAGCCTAAACGTCAAGACACACCATGAACAAAATCCCTCCCGTTCGCACTGAGCTTGTCGAAGGGCAGCAAGGCTTCGACCCTTCGGCAAGCTCAGGACAGGCCAAGCTCAGCCCGAACGGTGCTGTGTCCTCTATACGCCCCTGGCACTGGGCGCTGCCCCTGATCGTGGCCGTGCTCACAGCGCCGCTGTGGCTCAGTTTTTTTGAACCCCATGTTTTCTACTTCTTCAACCAACATTTACAAGTATTGCCAGACCTCACCTGGTCTTTGTTCTCGCTGCTGGGCACAGGCTGGGGCATCTTGGCTTTGACCTCCCCCGCCCTGTGGTGGCGCCCCCGCCTTGTGCTGGCCTGGGTGTGCGCAGCGCCACTGGCCGGGGTGTTCACCCGCATCGGTAAAATCTGGGCCAACAGCGTGCGCCCGCTGGAGGTGCTGGACGCGGCCACGGTGCACGTCATCGGCGAGCCGCTGTATGTGGCGGCCATGCCCTCGGGTCACACGCTCACCGCCTTTGCGGCCGCTGCTGCGCTGTACTTTGCGCTGCCCGCTCTGAAACGTGGCCGACACCTGTGGCTGTTTGCGCTGGCGCTGGGCGTGGGCCTGTCGCGCATGGGCGTGGGCGCGCATTGGCCGGCCGATGTGACCATGGGCGCGGCACTGGGCCTGCTCAGCGGCTTGTGCGGTGCCTGGCTGTGTGAGCAGATCCCCGCGCAGCACCAGCAGGTGCAAAGCTGGCTTACGCGCATCATGGCGGTGCTGGGGCTGTACGCGATGGTTGTGCTGCTGACCAACCCCATGGGCTTTGTGCAAAACCGGCCATACCAGGTCGGTCTGGCCGGTTTTCTGGGCCTCAATCTCGCCATCTTCTTTGCCAAGACTTTTCGCCCATCCACCCTGACATCAACCTCTACAGGTGCCCCATGATCCTCTACGACCTTGTGAACCAAAAGCAAGCCCACTTCAGCCCCAACTCCTGGCGCGTGCGCATGGCGCTGGCGCACAAAGGCCTGGCGTATGAGGTGCGCGATGTGCTGTTTGGTGATGTCCCCCGCATCAGCCCCATGGGCGACAAACGCACCATCCCCACCATCGAGTACGCGGGCCACCAAGTCACCGACAGTTGGGAGATCGTACGCTACCTGGACGACGCTTTCCCGAACACGCCGCGCCTGATTGCCGACGCGGCGCACAGTGCCGAGAGCCACGTGCTCAAGTTCTTCCAGTACTGGGTGCAGACCACCCTGCACGCAGGCATCGCCCGGCTTGTGATGCTGGATCTGCACAACAGCCTGCACCCGGACGATCACGCTTACTTTCGCAGTTCACGCGAGAAACAAATTCAAAAAACACTGGAAGCTTTTCAAGCCGGACGCGAAACCCGCGTGGACGACTTCCGCAAGACACTCCAGCCGCTGCGCCTAGCCCTGGGCCACAGCCCCTTTGTCAGTGGCGACCAGCCCGGCTACGCCGACTACCTGGCTTTTGGCGCTTTCCAGTGGGCGCGCCTGAGTAGCCCCTTTAAGTTGTTGGCTGAGGACGACGTGATCCACGCCTGGTTTGAGCGTTGCCTGGACTTGTACGACGGATTGGGGCGGCGAGAAGCCGCCGCCTGATCGATTCGCCATGGGTGAGCTACTGCTGCCCACCCTGCTGGTTTGCGCCGTCGGCCTGGTGGCGGGCGTGCTGGGGGGTGTGATTGGTTTTGGCACTACCATTTTGCTGATGCCGCTGCTGGTGCACTTCTACGGCCCCATGCAAGCCGTCCCCATCATCGCGTTGGTGGCCATCGTGGCTAATCTGACGCGGGTGCTGTTGTGGCTGCGTGCCATCAACTGGCGTGTGTGCGCGGTATACAGCGCCACCGCCGTTCCGGGTGTGGTGCTGGGGGCGAACACGCTGGTGCAGTTCAATCCGCGCCTGATTGAGCTGATGCTGGGCGGTTTTTTGCTCCTCATGATTCCCGCCCGTCGCTGGCTGCGGCGTCAGGCTTTTCAGCTGAGCCTGGGGCACATGGCCGTCGTGGGGGGTGTCATTGGCTATCTGACTGGACTGGTCGCCACCACTGGGGCCATCAACACGCCCTTTTTCCTTGCTTTTGGCTTGACCAAGGGCGCTTACATCGGCACCGAAGCCGCCAGCTCATTGGCCGTATTCCTGGCCAAAGGCCTCACCTTCCATCAGCTCGGCGTCATCGATCGCCACGCCATCGCACAGGGCTTGCTGATCGGCGTTTTTGTCTTGGCCGGTTCCACCCTCTCCAAACGCCTGGTGCTGCAATTGCCGGAGGTTTACTTCCTCCGGCTCATGGAAGGGGTGATGGTGGTGTCGGGGGTATCTATTCTGGTCATGGCTTGGGGGTGAGGGGTGAGGGGTGAGGGGTGAGGGGAGATCGGAAGAGCACACGTCT
>JAYVPU010000025.1:0-2946 GCA_043757205.1 Comamonadaceae bacterium
GGGGTTGATTGGACATTTTCATTTCTCCTGTTGAATGGGTTAACTCGAAACTTGCTTACTTTTTATTGGCCATGCTGGTGGGGTTCAAGCTGGTGATCCGACCGCTCTCTGTGCCAGCGGTTTCATCGATCACAGCGTTGATCAGCGTGGGCTTGCCGGAGCGGAAGGCTTCGTCAATACCGGCTTGCAGCTCGGCCGGGGTGGTGGCGTGAACGCCAACGCCGCCGAAGGCTTGCATCATCATGTCGTAACGGGCGTTCTTGACGAACACGGTGGGGGCCACATCAGGGCCGCCGGTGGGGTTCACGTCAATACCGCGGTAGATACCGTTGTTGTTGAAGACCACGATACAGACGGGCAGGTTGTAGCGGCAAATGGTTTCTACTTCCATGCCGCTGAAACCAAAGGCGCTGTCGCCTTCAATGGCGATGACTTGGTTGCCCGTGACCACAGCAGCGGCAACGGAGAAGCCCATGCCGATGCCCATGATGCCCCAGGTGCCCACGTCCAGACGCTTGCGCGGCAGGGACATATCGACAATGCTGCGGGCGAAGTCCAACGTGTTGGCACCTTCGTTGACCACAATGGCTTCCGGGTTGGCCTTGACCACGTTGCGGATCACGTTGAGCGCGCTTTGGAAGTTCATCACCGGCGGGTTCTTGGCCAGGGTCTCGGCCATTTTGGCGATGTTTTTGTCGCGCTTGTCGTAGATCGTGCCAGTCCAGTCAGCCGGGGGTTTAGCCCAGTTGCTGCCCATGCCCGCCAGCAAGGCCGACACGCAAGAGCCGATGTCGCCGATCAGGGGTGCGGCGATGGCCACGTTGCTGTCGATCTCGGTTGGGGCGATGTCGATCTGGATGAATTGACGCGCAGCGGCTTTGTCGCCACCCCAGGTCTTGCCCTTGCCGTGCGAGAGCAGCCAGTTCAGGCGTGCACCGATCAGCACCACCACATCGGCCTCGACGAGCACGTAAGAGCGGGCAGCAGAAGCGGATTGACCGTGGGTGTCGGGCAGCAAGCCCTTGGCCATAGACATGGGGAGGTAAGGGATGCCGGACTTTTCAACCAAAGCGCGGATGTCAGCGTCGGCTTGTGCGTAGGCAGCGCCTTTGCCCAACAGAATCAGAGGACGCTTGGCACCTTTGAGCAAGTCCAGAGCGCGTTGCACGGAATCAGGTGCGGGCAGTTGGCGCGGGGCTGCGTCAACCACTTTGATCAGCGAAGCCTTGCCCGCTTCAGCCGTCATGGTCTGCGAGAACAACTTGGCTGGCAGATCGAGGTACACGCCACCCGGGCGACCCGACACGGCTGAACGAATAGCGCGGGCGATGCCGACACCAATGTCTTGGGCGTGCAGCACGCGGAAAGCGGCCTTGCACAAAGGCTTGGCGATGGCCAACTGGTCCATTTCTTCGTAGTCACCCTGCTGCAAGTCAACGATCTCGCGCTCGCTGGAGCCGCTGATCAAGATCATGGGGAAGCAGTTGGTGGTGGCGTTGGTCAGCGCGGTCAGGCCGTTCAAAAAGCCGGGGGCCGACACGGTCAAAGCGATGCCGGGCTTTTGCGTCAAGAAACCGGCAGCGGCGGCGGCGTTGCCCGCATGCTGCTCGTGGCGGAAGGAGATGACACGCATGCCTTCAGCCTGCATTTTGCGGGTGAGGTCGGTGATAGGGATGCCGGGCACACCGAAGATGGTGTCGATGCCGTTGAGTTTGAGCGCTTCGATGACCAGCTGGAAGCCATCGGTCATTTCTGGGGTTTGAGTTTCGTTTGTCATAGTGGTTAGTAGTTCAAAAAATCGCTCACCAAAATCAAGGCCCCTGACGGTGGATCACACCCTCCCGTTCGTGCTTGCGGTCGGCCTCATTGCAGCGTCGCGGTATGATAGAAGTTGATTTGGGTTACACCATTGACCCGGGTCAACTTTCACCGCATTTCAATCACGCAGACCGGGTAAGTTTGTGTCTTGCCCCAACCTAGTCGAGCTCTACGCCTCCATGTCGTCTGTTGAATCCCATCCCGATAAGAACATTATTCGCGTCCAGCTTCGGCAGAACACGGTTCTCAAAGCCATGGACGAGGCCGCCCAGGCAGAACTGGAATCCTTGTTAACGGTCGTTGAGTGCAACAAGGGCGACCATCTTTTGCACCAGGGTGTGCATGAGATGGAGCAGTACTTTGTGCTGGACGGTATTCTCAAACGGGTTGTGGCCAACCAGCAGGCCAAGGAGATGATCCTGCGCTTTGCCGATGAGCGCGATATGGAAACCAGCTATGCGGCTTGGTGCCTGAAAACGCCAACGCCTTACAGCATCGTGTCCGTGACCAAAGCGCGTGTGGCAAAGTTGACCATGCCGCAATGGATTGCGTTCATGGACCGCCACCCTGAGGTGAAGCAGCCCTTCGAGTACTTTGTGATGAACCTGATGAGCGAGATCATGGCGCACACCATCACGCTGCATTTGCTGGACGCATCAGGCCGTGTGCACCGTTTCATGCGCAAACACCCTGACTTGTTTGATCGAATTCCCAAAAAGGAATTGGCTTCTTATCTGAACTTGTCGGCAGAGACCTTGAGTCGCTTGAAGCAGCGCGGCAAGATTTAAAACCGACCGATCCCGCCCGTAAAAAAGCCTGCTTGAAGCAGGCTTTTTTACGGATGCGATCGTCATCCCCGAGAAGACGGGGACGACGAAGTATCAGACTTAATCCACCGGACGATCTGCCGCAAACTCATCGACCTTTGGCGGGCGAATGAAGTTGAGCAGCTTGGAAATCAGCGGCCACAACAGCAGGACCAGTGCCAGCGTAGTGATGGTACCGACCAGGCCGTTGGAGAACATGATGGACATCTCACCCTGAGACACCAGCATGGCTTGACGGAACGAGTCTTCCGCCTTGTCACCCAACACCAGAGCCAAGACCAAGGGAGCCAAGGGGTAGTCG
>JAYVPU010000026.1:0-2929 GCA_043757205.1 Comamonadaceae bacterium
GCTGGTAATGCAGGATAAATTCCTCACGCACCAGGGCGTCCTTGATGTCTTGCTTCAAAGCCATCCGGTTCAGGTTGGACTTATTCATCTCGGACGTGAAGAACTGGTAATCGCCCTGCCCCAGCTCCTTAGCGTGGCACATCGCCAGATCCGCGTTACCTCGCAACTCCACCAAACTACGGCCATCGGCCGGGCTAATGGCCACCCCCATACTGGCGCTGGCATTGATCGTTCTATCCGCCAAGACAAAAGGCAAACGTAAACTCGCAGAAATCTTATCGGCCACCACGCCGACAGCGTTCTGCCCTTCAACATCCGTCAAAACGATCATGAACTCGTCGCCCCCCAGGCGCGCGACAATATCGCACTCTCTCACACTGATGCGCAAGCGATGCGCGACCTCAATCAACAATTCATCGCCGACTTCATGACCAAACATGTCATTCATCTCTTTGAATTTATTCAAATTCAGAAATAACATGGCCACTTTCTCCTTGCGCCTTGCCGCCGTGAGCAACATTTGCTGGCTCCGGTGGTGAAACGCAAAGCGATTGAGCAAGCCTGTGAGCACATCGTTCATGGATAAGTTTTCAAGCTCCTCTTGCGATTTGCGCAGATCGGCTAAAAGCTTGAACTTCAAAAATAAAAAGAACCCCAACGCCAGCGCCGATGAAATCGCACCCGCAACCAAAGTATCAAATAACAAGGGCGCTTGTGAGCGGTCCGACTTGATGCCAGCCACATAAATGACCACAGGCGGCATCAATGCCACGAGGCAAGTCAAAATGACCGCCAATAGCAAGCTGAGCTGTTCTGTACTCAAGGTTTTTTTCATGATGGCTGCCGTGATGAATGCCACTGGGTCACCACAGTTTCAATGGATTGAGTCCCTGCGCGGGAACACCCTTAGCCCGAACCCGGACTGAAACAGACAAATTGTTGTGACTCATGTTCTTTCCGTCCTTCCCCTGCTCTATCGGCAGGAGAGGGCAGAAAGTTGAGCCCGGTGCGCCAGAGCTTTACAAAACGGTCTCGCGCCTCACCCGAAACCAGGCCGCATACATGGCGGGCAGGGCCAGCAGGGTCAGCACAGTGGCCACAATCAGCCCGCCCATGATGGCCACGGCCATTGGCCCCCAAAACACCGAACGCGACAGGGGGATCATGGCCAGTACCGCCGCCGCAGCCGTAAGCACAATCGGGCGCAGGCGGCGCACGGCGCTCTCCACAATCGCATCCCAGGCGGGCACGCCCCGGGCGCGATCTTGCTCGATCTGGTCCAGCAGGATGACCGAGTTGCGCTGGATCATGCCCATCAGAGCAATCACGCCCAGCAGTGCCACAAAGCCAAAGGGCCGGTTCAGCGCCAGCAGCGCGGCGGCCACGCCCGCCATGCCCAGTGGCCCGGTGAGAAACACCAGCATGGCACGGCTGAAGCTGTGCAATTGCAGCATCAGCAAGGTTAAGGTCAAAAACAACATCAACGGCACACCGGCCACGATAGAGCCCGTGCCCTTGCTGCTCTCCTCTACCGCGCCCGCTACGTCAATGCGGTAGGCGTTGTGCCCAGCGTCGTGCCAGCTCGCCTCCAGCTTGCGCAAGGCGGGCAGCAGTTCGGCGGTGACGGTGGCACCTTGCAAGCCCTCGGCGGTGTCGCCCTGCACGGTGATGCCGTATTCGCGGTTTTCCCGCCACATCACGCCGGGCTCCCAGCCCAGCACGGGCCGGGCAATCTGGGTGAGGGGAATAGCGCGGCCAGAGGCTGTGGCCACATAAGCGTTGTTCAGATCCGTCATGGCGTTGCGCTCATCCAGCGGCTGACGCAGCACGATGTCGATGAGCTTGTCGCCCTCGCGGTACTGGCCTACCGTGGCGCCACTCAAGGTGGTGCGTGTGGCCTGCGCAATTGACTGGCTGCTGACGCCCAACGCACGCGCCTTGGCCTGGTCGATGTCCAGACGCAAAACCTTCACCGATTCGTTCCAGTTGTCGTTCACCCCGCGCATATTCGGGCTGGCCCGCAAAATCGCCTTGGCCTCGTCAGCCCGCTCGCGCAGCACAGCCGGGTCAGTCCCCACCACGCGAAACTGCACTGGGTAGGGCACGGGCGGGCCATTGGGCAGCAGCTTGACGCGGCCCCGTACCTCAGGGAACTCGGTGGCCAGCAGGGCTGGCAGCTTGATGCGCAAGGCTTCGCGCACCGTCAGGTCAGCGGGCATGACGATGAGCTGCGACACATTGCTCTGGGGGAATACCTGGTCCAGCGGCAGGTAAAAGCGCGGCACACCCGAGCCGACCCAGGTGGCGACTGACTCCACCCCGGCTTCGGCCAGCACGCGTTTTTCCACGCGCTGGGTCACGGCCTCGTTACCCGCAAAGGAGCTGCCCTCAGGGAACCAAAGCTCCACCATCACCTCCGGGCGGCTGGAGTCGGGGAAGAACTGCTGCTGCACCTGGCCCATGCCCACCATGCCCAGCGCAAAGGTGAGCAGCGTGGCACCGATGGTGAGCCAGCGGTGCTGAACGCACGCGTTCACCGCGCGGCGAAAGCCCCGGTAGAACGGGGTGTCGAAGTGCTCATGCGGAGAATCGTCCGCTGAGCCACTCACCGGGTGCGGCTTTTCTTTGAACAGAATATTGCCCAGGTAGGGCACAAAATAAACCGACACAAACCAGCTCAAGAGCAGTGCCAACACCGTCACCGCAAAGATGGCGTAGGTGTACTCCCCCACGGTGGACTTGGCCATGCCGATGGGCAAGAAGCCCACCGCCGTGATGAGCGTGCCGGTCAGCATGGGCATGGCGGTGATCTCATAGGCAAAGGTGGCGGCGCGCAGCTTGTCGTAGCCCTCCTCCATCTTGCGCACCATCATCTCCACCGCAATGATGGCATCGTCCACCAGCAGGCCGAGCGCGATGATGAGAGACC
>JAYVPU010000027.1:0-11470 GCA_043757205.1 Comamonadaceae bacterium
CGGCTGGGCTATTTGCCCGGCGATCTGGCGCAAAAAATTGACCCCTACCTGCGCCCGCTGTACGACGCGCTGTATGACCTGATGGGCATGGAGAAGGTGGCCAAGGCGTTTGAGCGCAACATGATCGAGATCGCCCCGCTGGCCTTCATGCGCGGGCGCACGCTGAACAACGCTTTCGTCATTCTGGACGAGGCGCAAAACACCACGCCCGAGCAGATGAAGATGTTTTTGACCCGCATCGGCTTTGGCTCCAAGGCCGTGGTGACGGGCGACGTGAGCCAGATTGACCTGCCCAAGACCCAGCTCAGCGGCCTGATTGATGCCGAGCGCGTGCTCAAGCGCGTCGATGGCATTGCGATGTGCCGCTTCACCAGTGCGGACGTGGTGCGGCACCCGTTGGTGGCCCGCATCGTTGACGCTTACGATGCCCCGGCAGGCCGTCAGTCGCTACGAAAATCATAGCTTTTTACGCACATATTTAAAGGGCTACAGCCTTCAATGACACTCAATAACCTCAGCTTGTCGCTCCAGTTCGGCGTGCTCGACAACGCCGCCGCCCACCGCGCCGCCCTGCCCCGCCACAAAGTGACGCGCTGGATTCGCCATGCGCTGGCGGCAGACGCCGAAATCACCGTGCGCATCGTCGGGATTGAGGAGGGCCAGGCGCTGAACCGCGACTACCGCAAAAAGGACTACGCCACCAATGTACTGACCTTTGACTATGCACAAGAGCCCATGGTGATGGCCGACCTGGTGCTGTGTTCGCTGGTGGTGGAACGCGAGGCGCAAGAGCAGGGCAAGACCCTGCAAGCCCATTACGCCCATCTGCTGGTGCACGGCGCGCTGCACGCCCAGGGCTGGGACCATGAGACCAGCGAGGCCGATGCGCTGGCCATGGAAGCGTATGAGGTCGAGATTTTGGCGGGGCTTGGGTTTGACAACCCCTATCTGCGCTGAGGCTTCAGGCTGCGGAACTCAGCAAGCCACGGGCGACTGATCCGGCGAGCGCAGCGTGCGGCTGAGCAGGATGACCGGGATCAGCCCCGCCAGCACCAGTGCCAACGAGGGCAGCGCGGCCTCGCCTAGACGCTCGTCACGGGCCAGCTGATAGGCCACAACCGCCAGCGTGTCGCTGTTGAAGGGGCGCAGCACCAGCGTGGCGGGCAGCTCTTTCATCACATCGACAAACACCAACAGGGTGGCGGCCACGGTGGAGCGTTGCAGCAGCGGCCAGTGCACACGCTGCAACAGACCCCAATCGCCCGTGCCCAGCATACGGGCCGAGTCATCAAAGCTGAGCGGAATGCGCGCGTAGCCGCTCTGGATGGACTGTAGAGCCACGGCACAAAAGCGCACCAAATAAGCCCACACAATGCCCAGTGAGGTGGCGGTGACGAGGTAGCCCACTTCGGTCTGCGGCCAAGTGGCCTGCAACCAACCCACCGGCAGCAACAAGCCCACCACAATCACCGCACCGGGCACGGCATAGCCCAAGCCCGCCAGGCTCACCACGGCACGGGTCAGCCCATCGGGTCGGCGCCGCACGCTAAAGGCCAGCAACAGTGCCAGCAGCACCGCCAGCACGGCCGTGATAGCGCCCAGCCGCAGGCTGTTCAGCACCCAGCCCATGAAACGATCCCAGGGCAGGGCCGACCAGTCGGCCAGCAAGGGGCGCAGCATGAACAGCACCGGGGCGACAAAACCCATGAGCAGCGGCACACTGCACACACCCCAGGCCAGCCATTTGTAGTGACCCCGCAGCAGCACCGGGCGTGCTTCCGCCGAGCCCGTGCGTGCGCCCCGACCCGTGACAAAGCGCAGACGTTTTTGCGCCCGACGTTCCAGATAAAGCAAGCCCATCACCAGCAGCAGCAAGATCATGGCGAGTTGGGCTGCGGCCACGCGGTTGTCCATGGCCAGCCAGGCTTTGTAAATACCAGCAGTAAAGGTCTGGATGCCGAAGTAACTGGCCACGCCAAAGTCGGCCAGCGTCTCCATCAGTGCCAGCGCCACCCCGGCGGCTACCGCAGGCCGCGCCAAGGGCAGGGCGACTTCACGGATGCGCCGCGCCATGGGTGCGCCCAGTAGGCGGGCCGCCTCCATCAGGTGCGTGGCGCGCTCGCCCAAAGCGGCGCGTGCCAGCAGGTACACATAGGGGTAGAGCGCAAACGTCAGCACCCAGGCCGCGCCCACGGTGTTGCGGATCTCAGGAAAGACGCGACCCTGTAGGCCTGTGAGTTCTCGCACGGTGTTTTGAAACGGCCCGCTGAACTGCAAAAAATCGGTATAGGCGTAGGCCACCACATAAGCGGGCATGGCCAGTGGCAACAACAAAGCCCACTCGAAAGTCTTGCGACCGGGAAAATCAAACAAAGTCACAGCCACGGCAGCCGTCAGACCTACCGCGATTACGCCGACGCTGACCATCAGGCACAGCCACAGCGTGGTCGCCGCGTAGTCGGGCAAGACGGTTCTGCTCATCTCCAGCAGCAGGGGCAGGGCCTGTGCGGCTTGCTCTCCCCAGGGTAGCCAGGAGACGAACACGGCCAGCACCGGCAGCATGAAGAAGACCGTCAGCAGCAAGAGAAAAGAATGTCGCAGTCGGCGTGACAGCATGGAGGGTGAGTTGAGACAATGCAAATGAGAATTGTAAGCATCTACAATGGCGCACCATGTTTTTAGAGCTCAGCCAACTCCAGGTTCAGTACCCCGGGCGTGCCCAGCCTGCCGTGGCACAAGTGTCATTTGGCCTGCCGGCCGGGGACATTGGCGTGCTGATTGGCCCCTCAGGCTGCGGCAAAACCACTTTGCTGCGCGCCATTGCCGGGCTGGAGCCAGTCACCGGTGGGCAGATCAAGCTGTCCGGCCAGGTGGTGAGCAGCGCGACCCAGCAGCTTGCGCCTGAGCGACGCCGCATTGGCATGGTGTTTCAGGACTATGCGCTGTTCCCGCATCTGGATGTGGCGCGTAATGTGGCTTTTGGCTTGCATCACTTGTCTGCGCCCGAACGCGCGGCTCGCGTGGCCGAAGTGCTGGCCCTGGTTGGCCTGCAAGGCAGCGAGAAGAACTTCCCCCACCAGCTCTCTGGCGGGCAACAACAGCGCGTGGCGCTGGCGCGTGCCCTGGCCCCTCGCCCCCAACTGCTTTTGCTGGACGAGCCCTTCTCCAACCTGGATGTGGAACTGCGTGAACGCCTGGCCCATGAGGTGCGCAACATTCTCAAGGCCGCGCAAGCCACCGCCTTGTTCGTCACCCACGATCAGTTGGAGGCCTTTGCCATTGGCGACACCATCGGCGTGATGCACGAAGGGCACTTGCACCAGTGGGACGACGCCTACACGCTCTACCACCGCCCGGCCACGCGCTTTGTCGCCAACTTCATTGGCCATGGTGTGTTTGCCCCGGCGACGCTGCGCACCGAGAGCGATCAAACCGTGGTGAGCACCCCGTTGGGTGACTTGAGCGATGTGGCCGAATGCCCGCTGCCCAGTGCGTTTGCCTCAGGCCAATGTGATGTGCTGCTGCGTGCCGACGACATCGTGCACGATGACGATGCGCCGGTGAAAGCCGAAATCATCCGCAAGACCTTTCGCGGCTCGGAGTTCCTCTACACCTTGCGGCTGGCGGGCGGGCAAACCGTGCTGGCCCACGTGCCCAGCCACCATGACCACAAGCTGGGGGAGTGGATCGGCATCCGCCCCCAGGTGGACCATGTGGTGACTTTTGAGAGAAGCTAGTCTGCGTCAGCGCTTACTGACGTAATAGCGCAATGGCCGTGTGCAAATCGGCAGCCCAGACCCGGCGGTCTCGCCCTTCGGTTGTTTGAATCTCCCCAAAGTGCAGATGCACGGCAATACCGGGGGTACCCAACGTGCGCCAAACCGAACTCAGCAGCGTGTCGTCACCCAGATAGCATGGCAATTGGCTGTGTTGTCCGGTGTTTTCATCAACGAAGCTCAGCGCCACCGGCTGCACCGGCGCATTCGCGCTGATAGATGCTTGAAGCAAGTTCCCATGAAAGGGCAAAAGGTGGACACCGTCACCCGTGGTGCCTTCCGGGAAAACCGCCAACACATCCCCCGCTGCCAGGCTGGCGGCCATGTGGTGCACGATGCGGCGCGTGTCTCTGCGGGATTGGCGCTCGATGAAGAGCGTGCCCACCCCCGCAGCAAGACGGCCAATCACCGGCCAGCCCTTCACATCGGATTTAGAGACAAAGCGGCAGTAGCGCGCGGCGTGCAAGGCCTAGATGTCCAGCCAGGAAATGTGGTTGGCCACCAACAGCACGGGGCCTTGTTGGGCCGGTGTGCCCTTAACGACAAGACGGATGCCCAGGCACACCAACATCTGAGACGACCAGGCCTGCACCCGCATCTCTTTCTGCGCTTGCGTCAGGCGCGGAAACTTAAAGAAGATCGTGCCCAGCCCGAACAGGAGATGGATCAGCACCCACCCCAGCCGCCAGGCTGCGCGCCCGTGTGACACAGACGCTTTATGAACCCGCTCAGGCTTGAAACGCAATCTGCCCACCCACGATGGTGCAGCGCACCTGCCCCGGTAGCTCATAGCCCGAAAAAGGCGTGTGCTTGCCCTGGCTGCGCAAGGCTTGGGGCTGCACCACCCAGGCTGCATTGGGGTCAAACACGCAGACATCGGCCACGCCGCCCACCACCAGTTGCCCGGCGCTCAGGCTTAGCGTGCCCAGTGAACCACCCAGCACGCGGGCGGGCTCGCTGGTCAACACAGCCAGCGCTCTTACGAGGCCAGCGCCGCTGTCGTGCCCCCATTTCATGGCCAAACTCAGGAGCAGCTCCACCCCGGTCGCACCGGGTTCGCTCTCGGCAAAGGGCAGCGCCTTGGCGTCGTCTTTCACCGGGGTATGGTCTGAGACCAGGGCGTCAATCGTGCCGTCCAGCAGGCCCGCGCGCAGGGCGTCACGGTCGGCTTGTTGGCGCAACGGTGGGCTGAGCCGCATGCGGCTGTCAAAGTAGCCAATATCGACATCCGTTAAGTGCAAGGAATTGACGCTGACATCGCAGCTGAGCTTGAGGCCTTCTTGCTTGGCCTGGCGCACCAGCGCCACCCCCGCCGCACTGCTGATGCGGCACAGGTGAACCCGCGCTCCGGTGCTGCGCATCAATTCAAAGATGGTGTACATGGCAATGGTCTCAGCCGCCACCGGCACGCCGCCTAGCCCCAGGCGAGTCGCCAGCGCGCCACTGGCGGCCACACCCTGGCCCAGGTAAAAATCCTGGGGCCGCAGCCACACAGCATAGTCAAACGTGCTCGCGTATTGCAGGGCGCGGCGCAAGACTTGGGTGTTGAGCAGCGGTACATCGGCCTGGCTAAATCCCACGCAACCTGCTTCGGTCAGCTCGACCATCTCGGTCAGGACTTCACCCTTCAGATCACGCGTCAGCGCCCCGAGTGGGAAGACGCGGGCTTGGTGCAGCTTCTCCGCGCGGGACTTGAGCATTTCCACCAGGCCCGGCTCGTCCAGCACCGGCTCGGTATCCGGTGGGCACACCAGACTGCTGACACCACCCGCCACGGCGGCGGCCATCTCAGAAACCAACATGCCTTCATGCTCATGGCCTGGCTCGCGCAAGCGCACCGCCAAGTCCACTAGGCCGGGAGCCACCACACAACCGGTGGCATCCACCGTACGATTGGGGGCGAAGTCAGCGGGAACCTTGCCGATGGCAATGATGCGACCCGCCGCAATGGCGACGTCGGCAACTTCATCGCGCTGACTCGCGGGATCCATCACCCGGCCACCTTTGATCAGTAATTTCATGCTTCTGTCCCCGCCACTATGCTCATCACCGCCATGCGCACCGCGATGCCAAAGGTCACCTGCGGCAAGATCACGCTTTGTTTGCCGTCCACCACCGCAGAATCAATCTCAACCCCCCGGTTGATCGGGCCCGGGTGCATCACGATGGCGTCGGGCTTGGCGAGTTGCAGTTTTTCCGGCGTCAGGCCAAAGCTCTTAAAGAACTCCTGGCTTGACGGCAGTAGAGCACCGCTCATGCGCTCGTTTTGCAGACGAAGCATGATGATGACGTCGCAACCTTTGATGCCTTCTTCGAGCGAATGACAGACCCGCACGCCCATGGGGGCCATGTCGGAAGGCACCAGGGTTTTGGGGCCGACCACGCGCACTTCGGCGCAGCCCAGTGTGGTGAGCGCATGAATATCGGAGCGGGCCACGCGCGAGTGCAGCACATCACCGACGATGGCCACGGTGAGGTTGGAAAAATCTTTCTTGTAGTGCCGGATGGTGTACATGTCCAGCAGGCCCTGGGTCGGGTGCTCATGGCGACCATCGCCGGCGTTGATGACGTGCACATGGGGCGCAACATGCTGGGCAATCAGGTAGGGCGCACCGGACTCGCCGTGGCGCACCACAAACAAGTCTGCCGCCATGGCGCTGAGGTTGGCAATGGTGTCCAGCAGGGACTCGCCTTTGGAGGCAGAGGAGCGGGCGATGTCCAGGTTGATGACGTCGGCACTCAGGCGCTTGGCCGCGATCTCGAAGGTGGTGCGGGTGCGGGTGGAGTTCTCAAAGAAAAGATTGAAAACGCTCTTGCCGCGCAGCAAAGGCACTTTCTTTACTTCACGGTCGCTGACACTCACAAAGCTGGCGGCAGAGTCAAGGATGTGGGTCAGGATGTCTTTGGGCAGGCCCTCCACCGACAGGAGGTGAAGCAGTTCGCCATGCTTGTTGAGCTGCGGATTGCGTTTGAAAAGCATCAGGCGGCCTCCACTTTGAAACTGAAATGACCCGCCTCATCACGCGCCAGCGCCAGCGATTGTGACGGCGGCAAGTTGACGCGGGCGGCACAGAAATCCGGCTGAATGGGCAGCTCGCGCCCACCCCGATCGACCAACACGGCCAACTGAATGCTGGCAGGCCGCCCATAGTCGAAGATCTCGTTGATCACCGCACGGATGGTGCGCCCGGTGTAGAGCACGTCGTCCAGCAGCACGATGTGTGCGCCATTGACATCAAAAGGCAACAAGGTCTGCCCACCAGCGGCCAGGCCTCGGCTCGAAAAATCATCGCGGTGCATGGCCGAAGAAATGATGCCCGGTTTGCCCTCCAAACCCAGGTCGCGTTGCATCTGTTCGGCCAGCCAGGCACCACCCGAGGTGATACCGACCAGCCGCGTTTGCGTCTGACACAAGCCCTTAACGCCACGCAAGAGGTCGGCGTACAGCGCCTGCGCATCCAAAACAAGTTGAGCTCCCACGCTTGTCGTACTCATTCAATCCCCCTCAAAAATTGCTCCAAGATGATGCAGGCCGCGCCAGCATCGGCGTCTTTGGCGCCTGAGGCCAGCGCTTCGGTGGTGCTGTAACGCTCATCCACTTCAAACACGGGCAGACCGAAACGACCTCGCAACTGTCGCGCAAATTTTTGGGCACGCACGGTGTTTTCATGCGCCGCACCATCGGGGTGGTAAGGCACGCCCACCACCAGCGCGTCGGGCTGCCACTCGCGCACGCGCTCGGTAATGCGGGCAAAGCGGACGTCGCCTTCGGCCTGAATTGTTGCCTGGGGTTGGGCGCTGCGCAGCAGGCGATTGCCCACAGCCACCCCGGTGCGCTTGAGACCAAAGTCCAACGCCAAAAAGGTGGTCAACGTGGCAGGAACTGGTGCTTGGGTGGGTGCATGGGCCATGCTCATGCATGCCCCGCGTCTGGGGACAACATCCATGCCTGCAGGCCCAGCAAGGACAAGGCCTTGTCGTAGCGTTGTGCGACGGGGGTGTCAAAGATGACGGCTTGATCTGCGTTAACGGTCAGCCAGGCGTTTTCGCCAATCTCGGACTCCAACTGCCCCTCGCCCCAAGCCGAGTAGCCGAGCGAGATTAAGACGCGGCGCGGCCCGGCCCCTGTGGACAGGGCTTCCAAAACGTCACGGGATGTGGTCATCTCCAGCCCCCCTGGAATGACCATGGTGGAAGCGTAAACCGGATCGCTAGCTGGCTCGACTCGGGTCAATATGGCCTCGTGCAAGACAAAGCCCCGTTCGGTCTGAACCGGACCTCCCTGGAACACGGGCTGACCCTTGAGATCCGCACGCCCCAGGTGGAGTTCGACTTTTTCAAACAGCTTGTCCAGATTGATGTCGCTGGGCTTGTTAATGACCAAGCCCAAGGCACCCCGCTCACTGTGTTCACACAGATACACCACGCTTTTAGAGAAAGCTTCGTCTGCCAATCCGGGCATGGCGATCAAGAAATGATTCGTGAAATTTGTCGGGGCAGAATCATTGGACATGCTTGAATTTTAGCCGTCTTCGGGCCAAAAACAATGGCTCACCCCATGCCTTAGATCACACTCAAACTGGAACTTCCAGCTTGGCGTAGTGCTGAACCAAGCCCATCAACTCTTCTTCGTTGTAGGGTTTGCCCAGATAGTGATTCACGCCCAATTCACGGGCGTGCTCACGGTGTTTCTCCGCCATGCGAGAGGTGATCATGATGATGGGCAAGTCATGCAGCTTGGCATCAGCACGCACATAACGGGCCAGCTCGAAGCCGTCCATGCGCGGCATCTCAATATCAGACACCATGACGGTGGGACGCTCCTCCTGCAAGACCTCAAGGGCTTGACGGCCATCAGCGGCCAGAGCCACTCGGTAGCCTTCGCGCTTGAGCAGGCGCTGCGTCACACGTCGCACCGTGATGGAGTCGTCCACCACCAAGACCAAAGGCACCGCACCGATTTCCGACCGCACGACAGGTCGCGCCTCCAACATCTCAGATACGGAATTGGATGCTTTTGCGGCTCGCATTGAACTTTGCAGTGCGCGTGCTTTTGCCCCGTAGAAAGTGTCCAAAGCGACAGGGTTGTAGATCAACACCACAGCACCGGAGGCCAGCACGGACATCCCTGACAATCCAGGCAAGCGTGCGAGTTGCGGCCCCAGATGCTTGACCACCACCTCTTGATTACCCAAAACTTCATCGACGTGCGCCGCCAGTCGCTGACCCGCACTCCGGAAAATCACCACCGGCTGCGTCTTGCCAATCATCTCCACACTGTGGCTTGATGCCTGCAACAAGGCTCCCGCCCAATAGAGTGGAAGAGCCTGGCCGTTATGGTCAATGTGCCCTGCTTGGTAGGCTTGCTCCAAATCCGCAGCCGTGACCCGCTTCACCATCTCAACCAGATTGGACGGAACACCAATGCTTAACTGCCCCATGCGCAGCATGACCACTTGCGTCACGGCGGTTGTCAGCGGAAGCACCAGCTTGAAGTGAGTACCCGCACCCAATTCGGTTGATGTTTCAATCCGCCCACCCAGGGCATTGACTTCGGTTTGCACCACGTCCATTCCGATGCCTCGCCCTGACAGCTCCGTGACCTGTGAGGCGGTAGAGAAACCCGCCGTGAAAATAAGGCTAGCCGCATCCGCATCGGACAAAACGCCCCCCTCTGACACGAGGCCATTGGCCAGTGCCTTCTCACGAATGCGCTTGAGGTTCAGGCCCGCGCCGTCATCACTGAAAGTGACTGATACGTCATTGCCTTCGTGGTGCAAGCTGATTTCGATGTTTCCTGCGGCTGCTTTGCCTGCCGCCTGTCGATCAGCAACGTCTTCAATCCCGTGCGCCACGGCATTGCGTAACAGGTGCTCAAAGGCCGGTGCCATTCGGTCCAGCACGCCCCGATCCATTTCAATGGAGCCGCCTGTGATGTCCAGTTTGACTTGTTTATGCGTGTCTTTAGAGGCTTGCCGCACGACACCGTACAGGCGCTCAGAGATGCTCTCAAACTCCACCATGCGCGTGCGCAACAAGTCCCTTTGTAGCTCTCGCGCTTGACGCCCTTGCGCGATCAAATCATCTTCAGTACCTGCGATGGTGCTTTGCAGATGCCGCTGAACCGTGGCCACGTCGTTGACGGACTCGGCCATCATGCGCGTCAACTCTTGGACTTGTGTGAAACGATCAAACTCCAGTGGATCGAACCCCTGTGCGCTGTCTTTTGTAAGCGTCAGGCGTGACTGCATTTGAGATTCGGCCTGTAGCTCAATCTCTCTGAGCTGCCGCCGCAAGCGATCCAGATTGCCAGTCAGATCGGTCAACGAGCCTTTCATTTGTCCCAGGTGTTCGTCCAGCCGAGAGCGAGTGATCATGACCTCACCGGCCTGATTGAGCAAGCGATCCAGCAATTGCGAACGAACCCGCAAGAAATGCCCCCCCGTTTGACGCACGGGTGCATGGGCCACACCGTGCACCACCGCACGAATGACAGGCATATCAATCACAGGTTGAGCCGTAGCGCTCACCTCTGTACCAACTTCAGTCAAAGCCTCGGCTTCTGCCAACGAAGCGCTGGCACGCAGGTCATTGAAGTCTTGTTGCAAAAGATCAAACCGCGCCAGCAAAGGCTCAACCTGGGCGGACTGCACGAATTCGGAACCGATTTGCTCAACGGCAGATTCCATGTGGTGAGAGATCTCACCCAAACGCATGGCTCCGGCCAAACGGGCACTGCCTTTTAGGGTGTGCAAAACACGCAAAACTTCAGAGCGGGAAGCCAAATCTTCAGGATGCACCGCCCACTTGCGCAAAGCACCCGCCAGCTTAGGCAACAACTCCTCAGCCTCTTCTTCGAAAATGGGGAACAAATCGGCATCCACATTGTCGATGGCGTCAATGTCATCGTCCTGCTCATTCAGGACAATTTTGGCGGCGCCCAAAGGTGAGTGAACCGCTGCGGTTTGTGGATCTTGAAGGGGGGCTTCAAATCCAAGCGCGCCCTCGATCACCTCAACCGGCTCGTCTTCTGGCACTTGCTCTTGCACCACCTCGACTGTTGTGATCGCTCCTGCGGAGTGATGTAACTCACTCTCCAAATGCTCATCTGGAATATCAAAATTCACAGACGGCTGAAACTCCATCCGCAAAATATCTTCAAGCAACTGGAGCAACTCAACATCTGGCTCCTTCAAGAATCCTGCGGCAAATTGGTGCAAGAGATGTCGAATATGGTCTGCTGCGGCAATGAAAATTTCCGCGTGCTCAGGCCAACCTCGTCCATGGAGTTGCACGTGTTGCAGGGCTTGTTCAAGTCGGCGCGCAATCTTTGAGAGCGCCATAAAACCGACAGTGGCGGAACTACCGCCCAAAGAGTGCGCCAGCGCAATACTGGTGTCAGACAGGGGTTTATGCAACTCCAGTGCCCACTCGTTTAATTCCGTTTGCAATCGACGTGACCACTCATCTGCCTCGTTGAGATACACGTTGTACAGCGGGATGCCGATGCGCAATGACCCAATGACTTTCACTGGTTCCTCAGCAGCCTGTGACACCTCAATGTCGGCAGCGGGCATTGGCACACTGATGGGTGGCAGATCAAGCTCTGCGATCTTGATCTCAATCACCGGCAAAGGTGTCGTTGCGGGGGCACCGTAATCAGCGGCCTCGCTTTCAAACACATCGGGGAATGG
>JAYVPU010000028.1:0-38166 GCA_043757205.1 Comamonadaceae bacterium
TGGCCAAAAAAATAATGATGGCGGCAACGAAAGCGCCGTAATCAGCTACGCCGAACATGGTGGTGGGGGTGAAAACCGGTAGAACTGGAAGGCCGAGTGTACGTGAGTGTGCAAGCCCCTCATCGGCAAGAAATGCTTCGACTCCATCATTCTCGGGAAGGCGGAAATCCAGCCCCTCAGAAGCTCAAGACTTCAGCCGCAACCAGACAATGCAGCGTTCAGCATCCAGCCCAGGAACACGAAGCTGTTCCACGTGAAACACCTCAAGATCAACCGGCAAAGCAGCCAGCTCATCGATCGGCGGCTTACCCTTCAACGCCATCCAAATACCCGCAGCACCCGCATTTTCAGCATCGCTTTTCTTCAAGGCAGAACGCGACCAATTCGTGAAGTCCAACAGCGAGGCAAAGGCGCGTGAACACACAACATCAAACCCATCACTCAAGCTCTCCACCCGCGCATGCAGGCCGCGCAGATTGGACAGCTTGAGCGCCAGCGCCACTTGCGAAATGAAGGCTGCTTTTTTAGCCACCGTGTCCACACAGGTCACTTGGATATCGGGGCAGCAAATGGCAATCACCACGCCCGGCAAGCCCGCACCCGCGCCCACGTCCAGCAGCTTGAGCGCCCTGCCCCCGGTTTGCTGCCGCAGCGGCAGCACTGCTGCCAAGCTGTCCAGCAGGTGGTGCGTCAGCATCTCGGCCGGGTCACGCACCGCCGTCAGGTTATAGACCTTGTTCCATTTTTGAATCAGCGCCAGGTAGTCCAACAGCAAATCCAGCTGACCCGCCGCGAGGTCCAGGCCCAAGGCGCACGCGCCCTCCTCCAGGCTTTTGCCCAAGGGGTGGGCCCGCGGCAAAACTCCAGTCGCCGTCATGCCACCGACTCATCCACCAACACCTCACGGGGCGCGGTAGCAAAACCCTTGAAGCCACCCTTTTTCAAATGGATCATCAGCAAAGAAATACTGGCGGGTGTGATGCCCGAAATGCGCGAGGCCAAGCCCAAGGTCTCAGGCCGGTGGCGCGTCAAAGTCTGACGCGCCTCAATCGACAAAGCCGTCACCTGCATGTAGTCCAGGTCCGCGGGCAACTTCATGCCCTCCAGGTGTACTGCGCGTTGCACCTCTTCGATTTGGCGCTCAATGTAGCCCGAGTACTTGGCGGCAATTTCCACCTGCTCGATCACCGGCACGCTCAGCTCACCCAGCGCTTGCGGGGCAACCGCCTCGGTGGCAAAGCGCCCGCCGTCCAATGACATCAGGCCCACGTAGTCCACATCGGGGCGGCGCAGCAAATCAAACAGGTTGTGCTCATGCTCTATCGCCTTGCCCAAGACCCGCTCCGACTCATCGGATGGCAGGTTGCGCGGATTGACCCATGTACTTTTCAAGCGCTCTGTTTCACGTGAAACAGCCTCGCGCTTGCGGCAGAAACTGTCCCAGCGGACGTCGTCCACCAAGCCCATGCGGCGACCCGCTTCGGTCAAGCGCATGTCGGCATTGTCTTCGCGCAGTTGCAGGCGGAACTCGGCCCTGCTGGTGAACATGCGGTAGGGCTCGGTCACGCCCTTGGTGATCAGGTCGTCCACCAGCACACCGAGGTAGGCCTCGTCACGGCGCGGCAACCAACTGGCTTCTCCCCGGCATTGCAAAGCGGCATTGATGCCCGCGAACAGGCCTTGAGCAGCAGCTTCTTCATACCCAGTCGTGCCATTGATCTGCCCGGCAAAAAACAGGCCCGCCACCTGACGCGTCTCGAAGCTGGACTTGAGCGAACGCGGGTCAAAGTAGTCGTACTCAATGGCGTAGCCGGGGCGCAGGATGTGGGCGTTTTCCAGCCCCTTCATGCTGCGCACGAGTTGGTACTGAATATCAAACGGCAAACTGGTGCTGATGCCGTTGGGGTACACCTCATGCGTGGTCAGCCCTTCGGGTTCCAGGAAAATCTGGTGGCTGTCCTTGTCGGCAAAGCGGTTGATCTTGTCTTCAACGCTCGGGCAGTAGCGCGGCCCCACGCCTTCGATCTTGCCGGTGAACATGGGGCTGCGGTCAAAGCCGCTGCGAATGATGTCGTGCGTTCGTTCGTTGGTGTGGGTGATCCAGCACGGCACTTGGCTCGGGTGCATGGCAGCGCTACCCATAAAGCTGAACACCGGCATCGTCGCGCTCATACCGCCCGGCATGCCATCACCCGGTTGCGCCAAGCACTTTGAAAAATCAATGCTACGTCCATCGAGACGTGGCGGTGTGCCGGTCTTCAATCGCCCTTGCGGTAGCTTGAGTTCTTTCAGGCGCGCCGACAGAGACACGGCAGGCGGGTCTCCGGCGCGACCGGCGGCGTAGTTGTTCAAGCCCACATGAATCTTGCCGTCCAAAAACGTGCCTGCCGTCAGCACCACGGTGCGGCTGCGGAACTGGATGCCGACTTGCGTCACCGCGCCGACAACCCGGTCGCCCTCCACCATCAGGTCATCCACCGCCTGCTGGAACAGCCACAGATTGGGCTGGTTCTCCAGCCGCTTGCGAATCGCCGCCTTGTACAACATGCGGTCGGCCTGTGCGCGCGTGGCGCGCACGGCCGGGCCTTTAGAGCTGTTGAGAATGCGAAACTGAATGCCGCCTTCGTCGGTGGCAATGGCCATGGCACCGCCCATGGCGTCCACCTCTTTGACCAGATGGCCTTTGCCGATGCCACCAATCGACGGGTTGCAGCTCATCTGGCCCAGAGTCTCGATGTTGTGGCTCAGCAGCAAGGTCTTGCAACCCATGCGCGCCGCCGCCAACGCGGCCTCAGTGCCCGCATGGCCACCGCCGACCACGATCACGTCAAATTCTTGGGGGTATAGCATCTGGCAGCCTCTGTCCGTTCAATAGCCTTCAATTTTAGCGCAGGGCTTGATTTACCTAGGCCATGAGGGTCTTTGTTGCTATTCTTTTGGTAGCTAAAAAGTATCGCGGCACAGCAATGCGCCATTCATCTAAGCCTGCTGAATCGACCCTTCGTCCCTCGTGGATAATCAAGAGCGATGAACGCTCGCCGACTTCTTCCCCCCATGCTGCTGTGTGCTTTGCTGGCACTGACGGCAACAACAAGGGCACAAGGTCTGGCGGGTTTGGCCCCCGAGCCCATCGACTCGCCCTTCTCCCTGCACGCCCAATCCACCTGGGTCTGGCAGGCCAAACCCGCCTTCGGTGCGGCCTACAGTGGCCCCAACAGCCTGAGCCCGCAAGATGAGCGCTCCTACTCATTAACCGCCACGGCCGACCTGGGCGCGCGCTTGTGGGACGGCGCTCAAATCCACCTCAACCCCGAAGCCGCCCAAGGCGTACCCCTGTCCCGCTTAACCGGTGCGGGTGGACTTTCCAATGGAGAGTTAGCCCGTACTTCCGGGCCAGATGTCAGCAGCTATCGTGCTCGACTGTTCTTGCTGCAACGCTGGAATGCCGGTGGCGAGGTCGAAACCCTCACCCCGGGCTTCAATGAACTCGGTGGCACGGCCAGCGCCAAACGCTGGACATTGGTGCTGGGCACGTTTTCTCTGCTCGACTACTTTGACCCCAACCCCTATGCCAAAGACCCGCGCAGCCAGTTTTTTAACTGGTCTTACCTGACCCATGGCGCTTGGGATTACGCCGCTGACGCGCGCGGCTACACCAGCGGTTTTGTGCTGGAATACCGCAGCCCCACTTGGGCCGTGCGCGGCGGTCGCGCCATGCTGCCGGTCGAGTCCAACGGCTTGACGCTGGACGGCAATCTGGGTCAACACTATGGTGACCAGATTGAGGCGGAGGCCGACCTGCCCCTGCGCCTGCCTGCCGGGCCGCTGCGGGCCCGCTTACTGGTTTTTCGCAACCAGGCGATGATGGGCAACTACAGCGATGCGCTGGCACTGGGCAACACCCTCAACGCGACGCCCAGCGTCGCTCTGGTGCGGCGCGAACAAACCAAAACCGGCTGGGGCTTAACGCTGCAAGCCCCGCTGTCCGAAGACGCGGGCCTGTTCTTGCGCATGAGCCGCAACAACGGAGAGTCCGAAACCTTCGCTTTCACTGAGATCGACCAACAAACAGCGCTGGGCGGTCAGTTCACCGGCGCACCCTGGGGACGTCGTTCTGACCGCTGGGGCCTGGCCTTGGCCATCAACGAACTCTCGTCGCCCCACCGTGCCTACTTGGCCGCAGGCGGGCAAGGCTTTTTCCTAGGGGATGGGGCATTGAATTACGGGCCTGAACGCGTGCTGGAGACCTGGTACCGCTTCGCCCTGCCCGATATCGCTACCCGTGCGGGCCGCGTGCAATCGGCTGTGTCCCTGGGCTGGCAACACATCACCAACCCTGGCTACAACCAAGACCGTGGCCCTGTCCACACCTATTCCCTGCGCTGGCACAGTGAGTTTTAAAGGCATGAAACACACCCTACTCACAGGGTTCGCCTTGATGGTGATCGGGCTGACGACCGTGTCAGCCCAGACGCTTGATACAGCCACTGAAAGCACCCATCCCTTCAAACTCACCACGGGTCTGTACCAGTACACCAGCCCTGACGGTCAAAGCAGCAACGCGGTGGACATCAATCTGCGCCACAGCTCTGCCATTGGAAATGTCTGGTTAGGTCACTTTGTCTGGCAAACCCAAGACCTCACACAAGACCGCGTGGGTTGGGACAACACCCTCCCCTTCCACTCCCCCGTCGGTGAAGTGCGCCTCATCCCCTCGCTGCAACTGGCCACCGGTGGCGCCTGGAATGGCAGTTTGGGTCTGGAAACCGGCGAGCGTTGGTTTGTCGGCGCGGGCTTAGGACGCACCAATCTGCGTGACTCGGTCAGCCTGAACTTTGACCCCAATGACGCACTCAGCCTGTCAGGCGGCTACCGTTGGGCAGACAGTCAATCGCTCTCCTTCATGCTGGTGCGTGACAACCGCCTCAACCCCGATCAACGCCATCTGCACCTGATTTACCGAAAACCCTTGCCCGATCATCATCGACTCACGCTGGATCTTCTTTTGAAATCTGGCCTGGTGGAAGGCGAAGCCATCGAGCGCACGGGCTTGGCCTTTACCTACGACTGGCCTCGGTGGTTTGTCCGTGTCAGCTACGACCCCAAGGCGAATTTCACCACCCAAGACCTCTGGCGATTGGCCATGGGAGCGAGGTTTTAAAGACGTCGTCAAACTCTGGGGATAAGTTTCTAACAAAGACAGAGTTATCCACAGAATTTTGACTTCTTAGAAGTTGTTCCTATTTCAATGACAGCTCGCACCCGGGGTGATGCACACCCTTCAAACTTAGCTAAGTCATTGAAAACAATCATAAAAAACAACTTACCCACAATCAAACCGAACACCTACTACTACTACTATCTTTAATTAAGTAATTTAAGTAAGAGATAACAAGATCCCTCATGACGTCAGCGACAGATTTTTCCATCGGCACCCTTGGACTTGATTTTGGAACCTCCAACTCCGCAATGGCTTGGGTTCAAGCGCAAACCAAAGATCAAGGCTTGGCACATGCATTGCCTCTAGAAGGCGATGCCAACACTTTGCCCACGGCTGTTTTTTACAACGCCGAAGATCGCACAACTCACTTTGGCCGTGAAGCCATTCGCCTGTACTTGAGTGGCACTGAGGGCCGCTTGATGCGTTCACTCAAAAGTCTGTTGGGTAGCCCGCTTTTAGGTGAGACCACCTTGGTGAATGGGCAGCTTTTGAGCTTTCAAGACATCATTGCCGGATTTTTGAGAGAGTTGTGTTTGCGCGCTACGCAGCAACTGGGCTTAACGCCTGAGCGTGTGGTCATTGGTCGTCCTGTGCATTTTGTGGATGATGATCCTGCGCGGGATGCGCAAGCGCAAGAGGCCTTGCTTCAAGCGGCAAAACAAGCTGGGTTGATGAATGTGAGTTTCCAGTTGGAGCCGATTGCGGCTGCGCTGGACTATGAGCGCCGTATCAGCCGCGAGAGCTTGGTGTTGGTGGTGGACATTGGCGGGGGTACCTCAGATTTCACCGTGGTGCGACTGGGGCCCGACCGGGTGGCGCGGGCCTCACACCAGGCCGACCGTGCCAGCGACGTGCTGGCCACGAGTGGTGTGCACATTGGCGGCACGGATTACGACCAAAAACTCAACCTGGGTCACGTCATGCCCTTGCTGGGCCTGCGCCACCAAGGACCACGGGGGCGTGAAGTGCCTAGCGGCGTTTTTTATGACTTGGCCACCTGGCATTTGATCAACTGGCGCTACAGCCCCCGTGCGGTGCGTGAAGCCTTGGCTTTAAAGGATGAGTACAGCGATAAGCAATTGCACCAGCGTTTGATGAAGGTGTTGCAAGAGCGCTTAGGTCACCAGATAGCTAACGAGGTAGAGCAAGCCAAAATCAAGTGTTCTCAGAGCGGGCAGACCAGCCAGATTGATCTAAGCCGTATTGAGATCGGTTTACAGGCCCTGCTGAGCCCATCAAGCATGGCGGAGTACCTGCATGACCTCTTGACCCGTGTCGTGGCTTGTGCGCATGAATGCGTGCGTCGTGCGGGCTTGTCTAAGAGCCAGCTGGATGCGATTTACCTGACGGGGGGTTCATCGGCTCTCATCCCTTTCCAACATGCCTTGCAAGCGGCCTTTAGCGGCACGCCGCTGGTCGAGGGTGATTTGTTTGGCGGTGTGGCCGCCGGGCTGGCTTACTCAAACCCGCCATCTAAGCGCAAAGCAGCGGCTTGAGGGTCGGTCATCAAGTCAATCAGCATTTGAGCGGCTTGGGGTTGATCCGACTGGCTGCAAATGGCGGCGGTATAGACCGTGACCAACTCAAATTCTTGGGGCAAGCGTGCTACCAGATCCACACCGGGTGCAAAAATAATTTCGGTGACTTGGGTGCAACCAATCAAACCAGTTTCTTGGGAAGCGGCCATCTTACGCATGGCCGTGGCTCCATTGGGGTAAGGACGCAGGCGGTCGGCCACAGCCCCATCAATGCCCAGCTTTTTCAACACGTTCATGACGTGGATACCGGCGGTGGCTTTGACGGGGTCAGGGAAGTAAATGCCTTTGGCTGCAAGCAGCGCTGCTTTGAGGTTTTCGGCGGTATCCACTTGGGGTGCGACCTCGCCGGTTTTAACGGCAATCCCCGTTTTAACCAGACCGAGCGGGTGCGCACTCCCTGCTACTACATGGCCACTGGCACCCAGTTGCTCGATCAAAGCTTGGGTGAGGATGATCAGGTCGCAGGGCTCACCAGCCAGCAGCTTGTCGCGCATCATGCCAACCGCACCGTAGGTGCCATGGATGGCGCGGCCTGCTTCGGCGTAGAACTGACCTTCGAGTTGGGTGACCAGGCCTTGGGCGGCACCACCGCTGAGAATGTTGATGTTTTTCATTTGATTTCAATCGGCTTTGATGCCAGCAGACTTGATAACCTTGGCCCACTTGGCAATGTCATCGCGGGCGTACTTGTCAAACACCTCGGGCGACATCACCATGGCTACCGCGCCTTGCTTGGTCCAAGTGGCCTTGACGTCGGCTTGGGACGCAATTTTGGAAACGGCTTCATTGAGTTTGTCCACCACGGCTTTGGGCGTTCCCTTAGGAGCCATCAGACCCAGCCAGATGGTGGCCTCGTAGCCGGGTACTCCGGCTTCATTCAAAGTCGGCACATCGGGCATCACATCCGAGCGTTTGTGGCCTGTAGTGGCAATGGCCTTGACCTTGCCCGAGCGCACCTGCTCAGCCATGGTGGTCACGGCATCAAACATCAAATCGACTTGTCCGCCGATCACGTCAGTGCGCGCGCCCGAACTGCCTTTGTACGGGATGTGGATGAGGTAAACCCCCGCCATGCTTTTGAACAACTCACCCGCCATGTGGTAGGGCGTGCCCGTGCCGCTGGAGGCATAGTTGAGCTTGCCCGGCTTGTCCTTGGCCAACTTGATGACGCTCTTGATGTCATTCGCTGCCAAAGAAGGGTGGGCCACCAGCACCAGGTCAGAGTAGTTGATCGGGGCGACCGCCACAAAGTCGCGCATCAGTTGGAAAGGCTTGTTGGGCACCAGCGTTTCGTTGACGGTTTGCGTGTTGGACATCATCAACAGCGTGTAGCCATCGGCGGGCGACTTGGCCGCCGCGTCCGTGCCAATGACCGAGCCCGCGCCGGGCTTGTTGTCCACCACAAAAGGCTGGCCCATCGCCTCGCCTAGTCGCAAGGCCATGAAGCGCGCGTAGTTATCGGCCGGGCCACCCGCCGCAAAGGGCACGATGATTTTGACGGGCTTGCTGGGGTAGGTTTGCGCCAGTGCGGGGCTGCTACTGAAGGCCGTCAGCAAGCTCAAGGCGGCCCAGAGGGCAATGCGGGTTTTCATATTTTTTCCTGTGAATTCCAGTTAGCCTGGATGCTAGCACCGCACAACAGAGTCACATCACGGGGCTATCCCGCACCCATGCGAATGAAGGCGCTTTGGCAGTCAAATTTATAAGGCCAATAAATTATTGTTAATATATATTTATTTATTGTTAAACGATATATACTTGCTTCAAAACAACGTTTTAAGGAGTTGCCATGACATTCGCTTTATTACCCACGTCCTCTGCGTCCAACGCCGCCCGCAGTGCCGCCCACACCAAACTGCGACTCACAGCGCAAGGCATGCGCTGTGAGTCGCGGGCTATGCCGCCTGGGTCTTGTGGCAAGTCCTGAGCTGGTGGTTAGACGCAGATCGTGTGAGCCGTTTGATGGGCAACTATTTGCAGCGTGACCTGAGTGGTATGGAAGTTTGGCAGCGCATGGGCGCCCTTAGTTTGGATTTGATGGCCTGGGCCTTGCTGCTGGCCGCAGTCGTGTACGGTTGGCGGTTTCTGGGGAGTCTGCACGAGTCTGTCAGCTTTTCCGAACTCAGCGCGCATCAGTTCATGCGCTGCGCTCAACTCGCCATCGCCTGCCTAGCCCTGCTGATGTTTGCACTGATCTACGCTTGGGCGCTCGACATCGCCGAAGAAAACAAGAGGTTTGTCTGATGCCCATCATCGTCAACCTGGACGTGATGCTGGCCAAACGCAAGATGCGTTCGCGCGACTTGGCGCCGCTGGTCGGCATCACCGAACAAAACATTTCGCTGCTCAAATCCGGCAAGGTCAAAGGCGTGCGTTTTGACACGCTGGAGCGCATTTGCGCGGTGTTGAACTGTCAGCCGGGTGATTTGCTGGCGTTTGTTGCGGATGAGGCTGCGCCTCAGCCGCGCTTGTAAGCCTGCTCCCGCTGGCTGCGTACTGCCAACACAAACACCGTGTCTTTTGCCGGGTCATAGCGGTACAAGGCCAGGTAGCCGCTGGCACCCGTGGCGATGATGAGTTCACGCTGACCAAAAGCCATTGGGCGACCGATTAGCGGGCTGGTTTGCAAAACGTCGATGGCCGCCATGATGGCTTCAATGCGCGGCGCAGCAAATTCGGGCGCAAACTCAAAAAGGAAGTCAAAAATTCGGTCGAAGTCAGCCCTGACTTGTGACGCCAGAATGACCCGGCTCATCGCTGTGCCGTTTTGGGTTTTGCCGCGGTCTTGGACAGGCGATCTTGGAGGTAGGTGCGCATTTCATGCCACTCCACGCCGGGATCGCCCGCTTGCAGCACCTCATCGCGTTGCTGCGCCTCACGTTGCATGGACAGCTTCCACTCGGCCTCGTCTGCCTTTTGCGCTAATGCTTCCACCATGAAATTGTGCGGTGTTTGCTCTAAAGCGCTGGCCAGTCGGGCGATGCGCTCGCGCAGGGTTTCGTCAATGCGTAAAGTGGTGGTGGACATGCGATAGCTCCTGATGTGGCACAAGTGTGACACGTCTAGGTGGCTGGGTCAAACCATCAGCGGTTCTTCCTGCATGGCCTCGATCTGGTCTTGCAGCATTTGCACCTGGCCTTTCCAGTAGTCGCTGCTGCCAAACCAGGGGAAGTTGATGGGGAAGGTGGGGTCGTCCCAGCGGCGGGCCAGCCAGGCGCTGTAGTGGATCAGGCGCAGGGTGCGCAGCGGCTCGATCAGGGCCAGTTCGGAACGGTCAAAGTTGCGGAACTGTTCGTAGCCGTCCACCAGGCAGCTGAGCTGGCGCGTGCGTTGGCCCCGGTCGCCGCTGAGCAGCATCCAGAAGTCTTGCACCGCCGGGCCGGTGCGCGCGTCGTCCAGGTCCACAAAATGCGGGCCTGGGCCTGCACTGCTGGGGGCATCGGCCGGTGTCCACAAGATGTTGCCGGGGTGGCAGTCACCGTGCAATCGGATTTGCTGGATGGCTGAGTTTTTGACATCAAATGTGCCCGTAGCCCTTTCAAAGTGTGCATAAGAAGCTATGGAATCAATAGCGTCTTTGCAAGTCTTTTGCCATAGTGACAGCACATCCAAGGGCACGATGTCATGGGACAGAAGCCATTCCATGGGCTCCTGCGCAAAGGTTTGCAGGTTCAAGGCTGGGCGGCTGACAAAGGGCTTGGCCGCGCCCACGGTGTGGATGCGCGCCAGAAAGCGGCCAATCCACTCCAGCACCTCGTCGTCGTCCAACTCTGGCGGACGGCCGCCGCGTTGCGGGCTAACAGAGAACGAGAAGCCGCCGAAGTGGTGCAGCGTGCGTTCCTGCAAGATCAGCGGCCCAATCATCGGGATTTCTGCCACCATGAGTTCGAGGGCAAAGGCGTGTTCTTCCTCAATCTGCGCATCACTCCAGCGCTCGGGCCGGTAGAACTTGGCCACCACTTTTTGCCCGTCTTCCAGCACCAATTGGTAAACCCGGTTTTCATATGAGCTCAGGGCCAACAACCGCCCGTCGCAGTACAAGCCCACACTGGCCAAGGCGTCCATGACGAGGTCGGGGGTGAGGGTTTCGAACGGGTGGCGTGGGGATGTTGTTATGGGGGTCATGTCTTGATTGTCACTGCACGGCTTGAAATTGACTCGCGTTATGGGACAAGTCAGGGAACGTGGGGGCAATTTCGCTCCACGTTGGTGGGCATACGCACCGAGTGTCCGAGGCTGTTCTACGCGGCACGCTCGCGCAGGATGTCATGTAGCACGCAACTCTGTTGTCGTTATGACCGTAAAGGCGCTTAAAAATTTGTAGCAAGCGCGAATGGCCTCTACGCCCCTCCTCAGCCACTCAGTACGTTAGCGGGATTGGTTGGAGAACAACGGAAGATGCCGGGAATGAGTCGTCGGATAGACTGGTGAGGCAAGATTAAGCGACGGCCAATTTCAAATTAGCGGTAACAGCCAGGGAGGTGTCAATGGAGTTTCTTGTTTCATTTTTTGGTAGTGGAGTCGGGGCCGCATTGGTCGGATTTCTTGGAAAGGATTGGCTTGCGGCGCGGCTGAAGGCAGAAATCGAAAAAGAGATGATCTCTCGCCGCTCAGCGTATGAGCTCAAAGTCGAAGCATGCCTGGAGGCGCTTTCTGTCGTTGATGCCCACTTCTCCAATATCGAGTGGGATACGCCGGAAGGAAAGCTTAAACCAGAACCCCAAATGTTAGGCATTGAGGAAGCGCGCAGGTGCTACAACAAACTATCTTTAACCTGTGAAGATCCAACAGTTGTTGAGTGCTATGCAAATACTCTTGGTCTTCGCGCGGCAGGTGACCCCGTGAAAGAAATTCGCCCTGACGCAATCGTAGATTTAAGAAATGCCATGAGGTTAGAACTGGGCTTTGGTAAAAAACTGGCTTTCTCCCGAGAAAAGGCGTGGATTGCGCAACTCGGAAAACCGGTTGTCGTTAGCAATTCGTTAGATAGCATCCTGGACTCTCCGATAAAGGATGAGACTGATTGATGGTGTAGTGTTGGGTTATTGAGAAATTTCCGGCAATTGGTCAAGGGTCATCGCCCAAGGTAGGTCAATGGTGGTGCCGGGCGCAGTGGCCATTCGCGCGTGCCTCAAAACTTCATCAGTCATGCGGGTCGTTACGCCAACCCAGCCTGCGCGCTACACAACATCCTGCGCGAGCGTGCCACGGAGAACGGCACTACCGTTGCCTGCCGTGCCAACCAAGGTTGAGTGGCGAAGCTACAAAGGCTGACAGGAAGCTACAAAAACAAGACAAGCAGAGACCAGAAGCAGCAGCAAAGCCAAAGCAAGAATGACGGTAAAACCCCAATGGCAAAAGCAGGCTGTTAGCACTAGACTCCAAGCCTAAGGAGTTCCTATGAAAGTCATTGATTCCATCGTGGCCCAAGCGGCCAGTATCAGCGCTTTGCGGCGCGAGATTCATGCCCACCCCGAGTTGTGTTTTGAAGAGGTTCTCACCTCAGACCTGGTGGCGCGCAAACTCACCGAGTGGGGCATTACCGTGCACCGGGGCTTGGGCGGCACGGGGGTGGTGGGCGTCATCCAGGGCGGCACGTCGAGCCGCGCTGTGGGGCTGCGCGCCGACATGGACGCGCTGCCGCTGCAAGAATTCAACACCTTCGCCCACGCCAGCCTGCACGCGGGCAAGATGCACGCCTGCGGTCATGACGGCCACACCGCCATGCTGCTGGCCGCAGCGCAGCACTTGGCGGCTAATCGCACGTTTGACGGCACGGTCTATGTGATTTTTCAACCGGCCGAAGAAGGCGGTGGCGGCGCGCGAGAGATGATGCTGGATGGCTTGTTTGACAAGTTCCCCATGGAGGCCGTGTTTGGCATGCACAACTGGCCCGGCATGGCGGCAGGCCAGTTTGCCCTGAGCCCGGGGCCGGTGATGGCGTCGAGCAATGAATTCAAGATCACCATCCACGGCAAAGGCGGTCACGCGGCCTTGCCGCACAACAATCTGGATCCGCTGCCGGTGGCGTGCCAGATGGTGCAGGCCTTTCAGACCATCATCAGCCGCAATATCAAGCCAATTGAGGCGGGCGTGATCTCCGTCACCATGATCCATGCGGGTGCGGCCACCAACGTCATCCCTGACAGCTGCGAGTTGCAAGGCACGGTGCGCACCTTCACGTTGGAGGTGCTGGACTTGATCGAGCAGCGCATGCGCGAGGTGGCCGAGCACACCTGCGCCGCCTATGGCGCACGCTGCGACTTTGAGTTTGACCGCAACTATCCGCCCACCATCAACGCGGTGGCAGAAACCGCCTTTGCGCGCCAGGTGATGACCGACATCGTGGGCGCAGACAACGTGCTGGCGCAAGAGCCCACCATGGGCGCCGAAGACTTTGCCTACATGCTGCAAGCCAAGCCGGGAGCCTACGCCTTCATCGGCAATGGTGACGGCCAACACCGCGAGATGGGCCACGGCGCAGGCCCGTGCATGTTGCACAACCCGAGCTATGACTTCAATGACGAGTTGATCCCTCTGGGCGCGAGCTACTGGGTGCAATTGGCGCAGAAGTGGCTGGCAACTCAACAGGAGAAAAATTGATGCGTGGACAAAGCCTTTTTCAAACCGGTTTGCTGATCGGTGGCCTGATGCTCAGCAGCGTGTGGCAGAGCGCCAGCGCCGCAGAAATTAAAGTCCTGAGCGCCGGTGCGATTGAGCCCGGTATGCGCCCCGCCGTGGCGGCATTTGAGAAAGAAAGTGGTCATCAAATCAAGTTGATGTTCAACACCGCGCCCCAGCTCCGCAAGCGCATCACGGATGGCGAAGCTTGGGACGTGGTGCTTGCGCCCCCCGCTGCGATTGATGAATTTGCAAAAGCGGGCAAGGCCGAGGCCAGTGCTGTGAACGTGGGTCGCGTGGGCCTGGGCGTGGCAGTGCGCCCTGGCGCGCCTGTGCCGGATTTGACCAGCGTGGAGAGCTTGAAAACCGCCATCACCAAGGCCGACTCTCTGGTCTTTAACCGTGCCTCCACCGGTCTGTACCTGGAAACCTGGTTGAAGCAGCAAGGCCTTTACGAGCAAGTGCAGGCCCGCAGCACCCGCTACCCCGACGGTGCTTCGGTGCTGGAGCATGTGCTTAAGGGTCAGGGCACGGAGATCGGTTTCGGTGCCATCACTGAGATCTTGCTGTACCGCGACAAGGGCCTGCGCTTCGTTGGCCCCTTGCCCGCCGAGATGCAAAACTACACCGCTTACAGCGCCACCGTCATGGTCGGTACAGCCCAACCCGCTGCGGCACGCGCCTTCGTCGCTTACCTGGGCAGCGCCAGCGGACAGGCGATTTTCAAGGCGGCGGGGATTGAGCCCTGAGCAATCACTTGCAAGTTAGGCTCAAAGGATTCGCAGCAAAAGCCTGTCAGGCTCGGCGCTTGGTGGTCACGGCTGAAATGGCATCCGCGCGGCGCAGGGCCCCGTGCAAAGCCACCAGCGCCAAGGTCAGCTTGTGATTCGGCTCCATGTAAATCATGGGCAGCGACTGCTCGTGGGATTCTCGGATCTTGACCGATGAGGCCAGGTAGGGCTGCAGCACCGGCAGACCTTCGGCGATCAGCTCATTGACGAGGCGCTGGGGCAGTTTGGCGCGCGGCTGGAACTGGTTGACCACGATGCCTTCGACGACCAGCTCGGGGTTGTGGTCGGCGCGGATTTCCTGCACGTTGTTCATCAGGGTGTACAGCGCCTGGCGCGAAAACTCGTCGCAGTCAAACGGAATCAGGCAGGCGCGTGCACCGATTAACGCGGATCGGGTGTAGAAGTTCAGCGCGGGCGGTGTGTCGATGTAGATACGTTCGTAGTCGCTGGCCAATTGCTGCAGGGCCTCGCGCAGCTTGTAGATTTTTTGGCGCGATTCCAGCTTGGGCTGTAGTTCACTGAGTTCCGGGCTGGACGGCATCAAGTCCAGTCGCTCGTGGGGTGTGCGCACAATGAAATCAGCGGGCGGCACAGCGCGAAAGCTATAGCCCAGGGAATGTTCAAAAAGCCTCGCTACATTGGGCTGGTCTGCACTGGCTTGCGCACCCTGAAGGTAGGAGCTGGAGTTGCCCTGTGGGTCCAAATCGATCACCAGAGTCCGCAGCCCCTGGCTGGCGCTGATAGCGGCCAGATTACAGGTGATGGTGGACTTGCCTACCCCACCTTTTTGATTGAATACGACAAGCGGCATGTCACGACTCCTAGCGAGGGGGATGAAGGCGTCGATTGTCTCAGCTTTGCGGCTGCAAACAGCGACTTTGCGCAATCTCCAGCAGCCCATCAAAAATCAGGTTGTCCATCAGCTCGAATTTGACCGACAGGCTGGGGGCCATCTTCCAGCCTGCGCCACCGGCCATGACGCACCAGGGCGCCACGCCAGTGTGCTGGCGAAGTTCTTGCACCATGTGTTCCATCGCCCCCGCAATGGCAAAGGTGCCGCCGCTGGTCAGTGCGTCGCTGGTGTTGGTGGGGAAGGCGGTGACTTCGCCGGTGGGCACGTGCAGACCGGCGGTGCCAGATTCGAGCGCCTTGAGCATGATGCCGTGGCCGGGCAGGATGTAGCCGCCCAAGAACTTGCCACTGGCGTCGATGGCCTCCACCGTCACGGCCGTGCCCACCATGGCCACCACCACCGGACGCGGTGCGCCCATGGCGCGCATGCGGTGCCAGGCCCCGATCATGGCGACCCAGCGGTCAGAGCCCAGGCGGGCGGGATGGTCGTAGCCGTTGGATAGACCGGCTTCCTGCGCACTGGGGACGACCCACTGCGGGGCGATGTCCCACATTTCCATTTGTGCTTCGACTCGGTGTTTGATGGCGTCGCCCGCCACCACGCAGCCGAGCATGCAAGAGGGCTCGGGCAGCTTGGCCCACGCGCCTTCGGCCAGGAGGTCGATGTGATCCAAAAACTCGGCGCCTTGCGCCAGCAGCACAGCACTGGGTTGGGGGCTGTCGAACAGCGCCCATTTCAAGCGGGTATTACCAATGTCGATGGCGAGAAAAGTCATGTAGTCAGCCCTGTCGCCAGGGTAAGTTTTGGTAGCGCCAGCCGCCTTTGTGGCCCCGGTGAGCATGCTCGTCGGGGTCGCCTTCAAAGCCTTCCAGGATGTTGTAGGCCTCCAGGCCCAACTCGGCAGCGCGTTTGGCGGCGGCGATGGAGCGCACGCCGCTGCGGCACAGCATGAGGGCTTTTTTGCCGGGAGCTACGGCGGCGCGCAGACCCTCATCAAAGCCGGCATTCATGGCCATGCCGGGCCATTGCTTCCAGGCCAGGGCCACAGCGCCGGGGATGAAGCCGACCCACTCGCGCTCAGCATCGGTGCGCACGTCGATCAGCACCGCTTCGCCCGATTGCATCCATTGATGCGCCAGTGCCGCAGAGATGTCGCCCGCGTAGCCCTCGGACAGCCGCGCGGTGAGCAGCGCTCCACCGCCCGCGTCGTGGCGCAAGCCGGAGGTCAAGTTGGCGGGCACGGCCTCGTCGATGCGTTTGGGTTTGGGCAGGTGCAGCTCGGCCATGATGGCAACGAACTCGGCCTCGGTCTTGCCCGCCACGCGGGCGTTGCTTTTTTTCTCTGCGCCAATGCTGGAGTGGCTGCGACCCTGGTAGTCATGGCCGGGCCACACAGTGGTGTCGTTGGGCAGGGCGAACAGCACCTGGGTCAGGCTGCGGTAGAGATCAATCGCGCTGCCGGACTGAAAGTCGGTGCGACCACAGCCGTTGATGAGCAGGGTGTCACCGGTGAAAACATGGCCTTGATTTGCCTCCTGCACGTCTTCCCACACATAGCTCATGCTGCCCGCCGTGTGGCCGGGTGTGGCCAGGGCGTGGATTTGGTACTGGCCAAAGCGCAGCACGCTGCGGTCTTCCAGCTGCGTGGCGGCGGTGGTGATGCCGCAGCCTGCGGGTGCCGCAGTTAGCGCGCCGGTGTGCTCGGTCAGCAGGCCCGCGCTGGTGATGTGGTCGGCATGGGCGTGGGTTTCCACCGTCCACAACAACTTGAGACCGTACTCGCGCAGCACGGCCAGGTCGCGCTCGATCTGCTCGTCCACCGGGTCGATGATGAGGGCCTCACGCGTGGCCTGGTCAAACAGCACGTAGGTGTAGGTGCTGGACGCGGGGTCGAAGAGTTGGATGGGTTTCACAGGGGGAACAAGCTTTCCATTTCACGGCGCACCGCGTAGGCGCGCGAGTCGTCCATCTGCACGTCGTCCCAGGTCAGGGACTGGCCTTTTTTCACCGGGCGAATCACCTTGATGTTGTGGGCCAAGCCCAGAGGCAGGCCGCCCATTTTTTTGGACGTGACGGCAGGCAGCAGCTTGCCCCACACGGTGTAGCCGCCTTCGCCGTCGAGTAGCTCGCCGGGTTTCAAGTCACGCTTGGCGGTGGCCACCACGTCGGCGTTCCAGCCGGTGGCCACGCCGGTCGGCTCGCCGCGCAGCGCGACCGAGGCGACGGAGACGCCCACCTCCAGCCCAATCAGATGCCAGCGCTTGTACAGCGTGAAGTAACGCCCGCTGGGGTCGGTATGGGCGTTGTACTCTTCAAAGCAGTTTTTGATGTAGTCGGTCTCGGCTTCCACCGTGACCCACACGCCCATGCGGATGTCGTAAGGGATGACGCGGCCATCGGTCTCCAGCGAAGAGATGACTTCGACCATGCCTTTTTTCTCCAGCACGCCGCCCTCAGAAATGGGGCGCGTGACAAAGGGGATGTCCTCCGCACTGGCCGGAGGGTAGAGCAGGCCGTTGCTGGGCACGCTCAAACCGGTGGCGTTGCTGACCGCCGTGCATTCAATCGAGGGCTTGGAGCCGTCGAGAAAACTGTTGAACATCTTGGGGTTGAGGCCACCGCGTGCGGCTTGCTCAGGCGTCAGGCCGTAGTTACCCCAGACGGTGTCGGGCGTGCTCTCGTTGAAGTGCGGCAGCCACTTGTGACCGCGCCCCGCCGCCACCACGGGAAAGCCGCACGTGCGCGCCCAGTCCACCAGATCGCAGATCAGCGCGGGTTGATCGCCAAAGGCCAGCGAATAGATGAGTCCTTTTTCTGCGGCCTTGCGCGCCAGCAACGGGCCGCAAAAGGCGTCGGCCTCCACGGTGACGTTGACCACATGCTTGCCCTGCTCGAAGGCACCCAGGATGTGATCGACCGCATGCACCGGCGAGCCGGTGCACTCCACGATGACGTCGATCTCAGAAATTTTGATCAGCGCTTGCCAATCGTCGGTGATCCAGGTTGCTCCTGTTTTTATGGCTGCTTGTGCAGATGTTGCCTGAGTTTGAGCCGGATTCCACCCTACACGGGCGAGGTTGGTTCGAGCCCCTTCGGGGTTCAGATCGGCAATGGCCACCAGGTGCACCCCCGGTGTGCGCGGGATTTGCGCCAGGTACATGCTGCCGAATTTGCCAGCCCCAATGAGGCCGATGCGAATCGGTTGGTTGTCAGCGGCGCGTTGTTGGAGTTTTGCAAAAAGGGACATGATGGTAGGCCGGTTGGGTTTAAACGATTTTGACGCTGAGGTTGGGTAGGCCGTCAATGTGCATTTCAATCACATCGCCGCGCACCACCGGGCCCACGTTCTCGGGCGTGCCCGAGTAGATGATGTCGCCGGGGAACAGCTCAAACGCCTCAGACAGTCTGGAAATTTGCTCGGCGACAGACCAGATCATCTGGCTCAGGTTGGCTTTTTGTTTGGTCTGGCCATTGACCTTGAGCCAGATGTCACCCTGTTTAAAGTGCCCGGTTTGCGCCAGTTTGTGAATGGCTCCGATAGGGGCAGATTTGTCAAAACTCTTGCCGATTTCCCAGGGCTTTTTCTCGTCCCCCATGGCACGTTGCAGGTCGCGCCGCGTCATGTCCAACCCGAGGGAGTAGCCATACACATAGTCCAGCGCCTGCGCCACCGGAATGTTCCGCCCGCCACGGTCTAGGGCGGCCACCAGCTCGGCTTCGTAGTGGTAGTTTTTGGTGAGCGTGGGGTAGGGGTGGTCGGCCACCGTGCCTGCGCTCACGTACTGAATAGCGTCGGTGGGCTTCTGGAAGAAAAATGGCGGCTCGCGGTCCGGGTTGGATCCCATCTCGATGGCGTGGGCGCGGTAGTTGCGGCCAATGCAGTAGATGCGTCGCACAGGGAACACTTCGTCACTGCCCACGATGGGCAAAGTGATGGCGGGTACGGTAAAGGGTGTCTTGGCCTGCTGGTGCGCCACGCCAGGTAATGCGCAACCCACCAACGCGCCCGTGGTGACCAGGCTGGTGCTTTGGAAAAAATGGCGTCTGTCCATGGATGGATTCCTTAAGAGAGTGGTGAATTGAACGCTGGAGTCTAGAGGAGCTTGCGCGCAAGGGCAAGGCGAGAGACCCGAGGTGAAAAAACACGCTTGGCTATCAAATAAGTCAAAACTGTTTTCCAAAAATGCATTGTCCATCCAGGGAGACCTAGTAAAAACCCTAGCGAGTTTGTCGGGAAGGATGATGGAGAATACCCATTGAACTCTTTCGCCCCTTTTTATAATTGGAGACCTTAGTGACTGATCACAAAACCCCCCGTCGTCGCAGTCTGCTCAAGGGCGCTGCCCTGGCTGCTGGTGCCCTGTCTGCCCCCATGGTGGCGACCGCACAGACCGCCACCACTCTGCGTTTCCAGTCCACCTGGCCCGCCAAGGACATCTTCCATGAATACGCCAATGACTTTGCCAACAAAGTCAATTCCATGGCCAGCGGCAAGTTGAAAATTGAAGTGTTGCCTTCGGGTGCTGTCGTTCCCGCTTTCCAGTTGCTGGAAGCCGTGAACAAGGGCACGCTGGACGGCGGTCACGGCGTGGTGGCTTACCACTACGGCAAGAACACGGCTTTGGCCCTGTGGGGCTCAGGCCCAGCCTTCGGCATGGACCCCAATATGGTTCTGGCCTGGCACAACTACGGTGGCGGCAAGGCGCTGCTCGAAGAGATCTACAAGTCGCTCAACATGGACGTGGTGTCCTACCTGTACGGCCCCATGCCCACGCAGCCCTTTGGTTGGTTCAAAAAGCCAATTTCCAACGTCGCACAGCTCAAGGGCGTGAAGTTCCGCACCGTGGGTCTGGCCGTGGACATGTACACCGACATGGGCGCTGCGGTGAACCCGCTGCCCGGTGGCGAGATCATCCCCGCGCTGGACCGTGGCCTGCTGGACGCGGCCGAGTTCAACAACGCCACGTCTGACCGCATCCTGGGCTTCCCCGATGTGGTGAAGAACTGCATGTTGCAGTCTTTCCACCAGTCGGGCGAGCAGTTTGAGATTCTGTTCAACAAGGGCAAGTTCAACGCGCTGCCCGCTGAACTCAAGGCCATCATCGACTACAGCGTGCAGGCCGCCAGCGCCGACATGAGCTGGAAGGCGATTGACCGCAATTCCAAGGACTACATCGACCTGAAGAAGCAAGGCATCAAGTTCTACAAGACGCCTGACGCCATCCTCAAGGCCCAGTTGGCTTCGTGGGACAAGATCATTGAGAAAAAGGGTGGCGAAAACCCCTTGTTCAAGAAGATTTTGGATTCGCAAAAAGCCTATGCCGAGCGCGCTGGTCAGTGGCAGAACGACTACCTGGTCGATTTCAAAATGGCCTACAACCACTACTTTGCCAAGGGTGCCAAGAAGGCCTGATTGATTTAGCGTATTAGCCACATCGCCGATAATTAACGCCTCGCGCCAGCCACACCGGGCAACCGTTGTGGCTGGTTTGTTTTTCCCCCGAAAGAAAATTCATGAAAGTTCAAACACTTTTACACACGGCGGACGAAATCAGCACCTGGGTGGGCAAGGCATTCGCCTGGCTCATCGTGGTGCTGATGCTTTTGGTCGTGGCCGAGGTCTTCAAACGTTACGCGCTCAACGCGCCCACCGCCTGGGTGTTTGATGCCAGCAATATGCTGTACGGAACCCTGTTCATGATGGGCGGCGCCTACACCCTGTGCCAAGACGGCCATGTGCGTGGCGACTTCCTCTATGGCAATTTCAAACCCCGGACCCAGGCCAGCATTGACCTGGTGCTGTACATCGCTTTCTTCTTGCCCGGTATCGCCGCACTGACCTGGGCCGGTTGGTCCTACTTTCAGGATTCGCTGGCCATCCACGAGCAGACCTTCAACGCCGACCCGCTGCCGGTCTACCCCTTCAAATTCATCATTCCCCTGGCCGGTGGGCTGGTCTTGATGCAGGGTGTTTCAGAAATTGTGCGTTGCGTGGTGTGCCTCAAAACGGGTGAATGGACGCCCCGCTTGAAAGACGCGCAAGAGTCCGACGTGGTGGCCCAGCAGCTCGAAGGCAGCGAATTCGTCGATGAAGAAGCCAAGAAACTGGCCATCGAGAAATCTATTGGAATGAAGGGTTAATGATGAGCAACGCTGCACTGGGTATGACCATGTTGTGCCTGATCGTGGTCGTGATCATGATGGGCTTTCCCACCGCGTTCACGCTGATGGGTTTGGGCATGATGTTTGGTTTTGTGGCCTTTTACGACCCGGCTATGCCGTGGTTGGACAACAAGATATTCCCGCTGATGGTTCAACGCGCTTTCGGCGCCATGAACAACGACGTCTTGTTATCGATCCCGCTCTTTGTGCTGATGGGCTATGTCATGGAGCGCGGCGCACTGGTGGACAAAATGTTCCACGCCGTGCAGCTCGCGTTTCGCAAGTTGCCTGGCTCCTTGGCTGTGACCACCCTGGTGATCTGCACCTTCTGGGGCATTGCCAGTGGTTTGGTGGGTGCGGTGGTGGTGCTGATGGGCGTGATCGCCATGCGCCCCATGTTGAACGCGGGTTATGACACGCGCTTGGCAGCGGGTGTTATCACCGCCGGGGGCACGCTGGGTATTTTGATTCCGCCTTCGGTCATGATCATTGTGTACGCAGCGGTGGCTGGTCAGTCGGTCGTCAAGCTTTACGCAGCGGCCATGTTCCCGGGCTTCTTCCTGGCTTTCTTGTACCTGATCTACGTGATCGGCTGGTGCATGATTAACCCGAAGATTGCTCCCAGGCTGCCGATGGAGCAGATGCGTGCGCCGATCTCACCTTGGGTCGCGCATATCGAAGCCAGCTACTCGCGTTTCATGTTGCCGGCCATGTTCATGGCCGTCGTCTCACCTGCCAAAGCTTTGCGCAAAGGCGTTGCAGGCGTTAACCTGAAATGGTGGCAGTTGCTGGCGGGTCTGACACGTGCCTTGGCACCGGCCATTCTGGCGGTGGCCACGCTGGGTGCGACCTGGTGGTATGTCACGATCTACTCGCAAAAAGACAACGATGCAGCCGCAGTTGCTGTCGCTCAGATGGCTGAAAAATCAGCCGTAGCGGCCCCTGTGGCCCTGGCGGGTGGGGTGCAGACTCCACCAGTGGACACCGGTGCTGTGCAAGAGCCACCGGCTGCCTCAGGTGGTGTGCAGGAGCCACCCGCCGAAGGCGGCTTGCAAGCGCCGCCCGGTTCTGGCGACGAGTTGCAGCCCTCGGGCACAGTGACGGACAGCACGAAGCCAGGCGAAGACGAGCCCTTGCGCGACATGGGTGCCGGCGAAGGTGGCGATGCGCCTAAAACCGAACCGGTGCCCCAAGGTTTCTACACCGGTTTCGGCATCGTCAGTCTGCTCACGCTGGCTTTGCTGGGCTACTACTACTGGAAGTTTGACGCCGAGCAGTATGAAATCGTGTCCATGCTGATTCACTCGGTCGCCCCGCTGGGGATATTGACCTTTGTGGTGCTGGGGGTGATTTTGTTCGGTATCACGACGGCCACCGAGTCGGCTGCCGTGGGCGCGGCGGGTGCCTTTCTGATGGCTTGGCAGGCCAAGACGCTGAACTTCCAGAAGATCAAGGAAGCCGTGTTCCTGACCGCCAAGACCACCTCCATGGTGTGCTGGCTGTTTGTGGGCTCGGCCCTGTTCTCGGCGGTGTTTGCCATCCTGGGTGGTCAACGTGTGGTGGAGACTTGGGTACTGAGCATGGATCTGTCACCGATGCAGTTCCTGTTGTTGTCGCAAGCCATCATCTTTGTGCTGGGCTGGCCGCTGGAGTGGACCGAGATCATCGTGATCTTCGTGCCCATCTTCCTGCCGCTGTTGCAGCACTTCCAGATCGACCCCATGCTGTGGGGCGTGCTGGTGTTCGTTAACCTGCAAGCGGCCTTCTTGTCGCCGCCGGTGGCCATGTCGGCCTTCTACCTGAAGGGGGTGTCGCCAGCGCATGTGACGATCAACCAGATCTTCGCGGGCATGATGCCTTACATGCTCATTGTCATCTTGTGCATGGTGTTGATGTACATCTGGCCAGGCTTAACGTTGTGGCTGCCTAACTACCTCTACGGCGGCGGCTGATTCAAAGTTTGACTTTGAAGTTTAAAAGGGCGCGAAAGCGCCCTTTTCTTTTGATTGTTGACAGGCAAAAGCAAAAACGACCCGCGCGCAAGCAGCGAAATTGTTTTCGAGTGGCCCGCATACAATGCTCGGTTGTATGCAGATGGCTTCAGGGTCAGCGCTGCTGACCTTTTTTCTTTCTTTTTTTCGTGGAGTTACCCATGTTTATTTCGTCCGCTTTAGCCCAAACCGCCCCCGCTGCTGCCGCAGGCGGGTCTATGCAAGACTCGATCATGAGCATGCTGCCTTTGGTACTGATGTTTGTGGTGCTTTATTTCGTCATGATTCGTCCCCAGATGAAGAAGCAGAAAGAGCACCGCAGCATGGTGGATGCCCTGGCCAAGGGCGACGAAGTCGTGACTGCTGGCGGCCTGCTGGGGCGCGTTAGCAAAATGGGCGAAAGCTTTTTGAGCGTGGAAATTGCCGCTGGTGTTGAGATCCAAGTCCAGCGCAGCGCCGTGGTGCAGGTTCTGCCCAAGGGCTCTATCAAGTAAAGCGCCCAACCATCATGAATCGTTACCCGGTGTGGAAATACGCGATCATCGTGATCGCATTGCTGGTGGGCGCGCTCTACACCCTGCCTAACTTTTTTGGTGAAGCACCGGCGGTGCAGGTTTCAGCGGCCAAGGCCAGTGCCAAGGTGGATGGCAGTACGCAGGTGCGGGTCGAAGAGGCTTTGAAGGCGGCGGGCCTGAATGCTGAAGTGATCAGTGTGGAATCGGGCTCCTTGCGGGCCCGTTTTGACTCCACCGATACCCAATTGCGGGCCAAGGATGCGATTCAAAAAGCGCTGGTGCCTGACCCCGCCAACCCGTCCTATGTGGTGGCGCTCAATTTGCTGGCACGCTCGCCGGCTTGGCTGTCATCACTCAAGGCCGCGCCCATGTACTTGGGCTTGGATTTGCGCGGTGGCGTGCACTTCATGCTGCAGGTGGACATGCCTGCAGCGCTGACGAAAAAAGTGGAGTCGTTGGCGGGGGACATCCGCACCGCTCTGCGCGAGAAAAACGTGCGCCATGGTGGCATCAGCCGCAATGGCCAGACGATTGAACTGCGCTTTCGTGACCTGGCCACGCTGGACGCGGCCAAGCGCGTGATCCAGGAGCAGTTCACCGATTTGCAAATGGAAGACGCTGCTGAGGGCAGCGACTTCAAACTGAGTGCCACCATCAAGCCGGTGGCCGCACGCACGGTGCAGGACCAGGCGCTCAAACAAAACATCACCACCCTGCACAACCGTATCAACGAGCTAGGTGTGGCCGAGCCGGTGATTCAGCAGCAGGGCTTGGACCGCATCGTGGTGCAGTTGCCCGGCGTGCAGGACACGGCCAAGGCCAAGGACATTCTGGGTCGCACTGCGACGCTGGAAGTGCGCATGGTGGACGAGAGCGGCGAAGCCCGCGCGGCCGAGTCCGGTACCGGCCCCGTACCGTTTGGCAGCGAACGTTTTCTGGAGCGCAGCGGCCAGCCGGTGATTGTCAAGAAGCAGGTCATTCTGACCGGCGAAAACCTGACCGACGCCCAACCCGGCTTTGACAATCAGACCCAGGAAGCCGCCGTGCACCTGACGCTGGACGCCAAAGGCGCGCGCATTTTCAAAGACGTGACGCGTGAGAGCATTGGCAAACGCATGGCCATTCTTTTGTTTGAAAAAGGCAAGGGCGAAGTGGTGACCGCGCCAGTGATTCGCTCTGAAATTGCGGGCGGTCGGGTGCAGATCTCTGGCCGCATGAGCACGGTGGAGGCGCACGACACGGCCTTGCTGTTGCGCGCGGGTTCACTGGCCGCGCCGATGGAGATCATCGAGGAGCGCACCATTGGCCCAAGCCTGGGGGCTGAGAACATTGCCAAAGGCTTTGCCAGCGTGAGCTGGGGCTTTGCGGCAGTCGCCGTGTTCATGTGTGTGTACTACATGCTGTTTGGCGTGTTCTCCAGCGTGGCGTTGGGCGTCAACCTGTTGCTGCTGGTGGCGGTGTTGTCCATGCTGCAAGCCACACTGACCCTGCCGGGCATGGCCGCCATGGCGCTGGTGCTGGGCATGGCGATTGACGCCAACGTGCTGATCAACGAGCGGGTGCGCGAAGAGCTTAGAGGTGGCGCTTCGCCGCAAGCCGCCATCCACGCCGGCTATGACCGCGCCTGGGCCACGATTCTGGACTCCAACGTCACGACGCTGATCGCTGGCCTGGCCTTGCTGGCCTTTGGTTCCGGCCCGGTGCGCGGCTTTGCCGTGGTGCATTGCCTGGGTATTTTGACCAGCATGTTCTCGGGCGTGTTCTTCTCGCGCGGTCTGGTCAACATCTGGTACGGACGGCAGAAAAAATTGAAAACTGTGTCGATTGGCACGGTGTGGCGTCCCGGGGCTGAGGTCTCGCCCCAATCTGAACAAGGCTGAACGGTATGGAATTCTTCAAAATCCGGCGCGACATCCCGTTCATGCGGCATGCCATCGTCTTCAACCTCATCTCCTTGCTGACTTTTTTGGCGGCGGTGTTCTTCTTGCTCACACGCGGATTGCACCTGTCGGTGGAGTTCACCGGCGGCACGCTGATGGAGGTGAGCTACTCGCAGCCTGCTGATCTGACCGCTGTGCGCGGCACCGTGGCGGGCCTGGGCTTTAACGATGTGCAAGTGCAAAACTTTGGCACCGCGCGCGATGTGCTGATCCGCATGCCTGCCACCAAGGGCGTGAGCTCGGCCCAGCAGAGCGACAAGGTCATGGCCGCGCTCAAAGTGGCAGACGCCTCGGCCACCATGCGCCGCACCGAGTTTGTCGGACCCCAGGTGGGCGATGAGCTGGCCACCGACGGCCTGAAGGCCCTGGCCTTTGTGATCGTGGGCATCATGATTTACTTGGCCATGCGGTTTGAGTGGAAATACGCGGTGTCGGCCATTGTTGCCAACCTGCACGACGTGGTCATCATCCTGGGTTTTTTCGCCTACTTTCAGTGGGAATTTTCATTGCCCGTGCTGGCGGCGGTGCTGGCCGTGCTGGGTTACTCGGTGAATGAGTCGGTGGTGATTTTTGACCGAATCCGCGAGAACTTTCGCCGCTTTCGCAAGATGGACACGGTGGAAATCATCAACAACGCCATCACCTCCACCATCAGCCGCACCATCATCACGCACGGCTGCACGCAGTTGATGGTGTTGTCGATGCTGCTGTTTGGTGGCCCAACGTTGCATTACTTTGCCCTGGCCCTGACCATCGGCATTTTGTTCGGTATTTACTCCTCGGTGTTTGTGGCGGCGGCCATTGCCATGTGGCTGGGGATTCGGCGTGAGGATTTGGTCAAAACCACGGGGCGCAAAGACGAAGACCCGAACGACCCTAACGCAGGCGCGGTAGCCTAAGAGATTGCACAGGCCCGCTGTGGATCCTCAGTTCACCGCCACCCAACGAGCGCAGCTGCTTGAGCAGGTACGTGCAGGTTTCGCCGTTGAGCTGAACCGTGCCATGGAGGCGCTGACGGGCCTGGTGAACACGCGCCTGACCGCGATGATGGATGAGGTCGGAACCTTGCGTGAACGGCAAAACAAGCGCGAATTTTGGATGCTTTATCAGCGGGCTCGTCCGCTGTGGCTAGGGGGCACCCAAAAGGCGTGGCAGTCCGCGCTCAAACCCACAGAGCAAAGCAAACCCAAGGCGCAGCTCACGGTGAGGGATCTGGAGTTGGTGGGGACGGAAAAAGTAGAGAACAATATCCTCACCTCTCGCTTGGCGCGCGCGGTACGCGACAAGATTGGTGCACCCATTGATGATTTGGGTTTGCGAATCCAGTTTCTCACGGGTACCCAGCGGGATGCGCAAGACATTCTGAACCCCGAAGTGCCGATTGGACTGATGGTGGAGCAATGGGGTAGCTGCGGTATGCCGCTTCTCATCTGGCCCTTGCTCAATGAGATGGTGAGCCGTCACTTGGCAGAACATTTGGCGCAGGCCTATGTCCGTTGCAATGAGCAACTGATCGCGCAGGGCGTGATGCCGACCATTGTGCCCAGTCACCGGTTTAAAGTCACCCCAACCAGTGCGGCTGCCCACGTTAAACCAGACGCAGGGTCTTCACGTTGGGGCAGATCGTCAGCCTCGTCCGCGCATTCAGACTATGGGGTGCATGCGCAGGCATCTGTGGATTCGACAAAGCGTGGGGGCAAGCAGGAATTTTCCCTGATTGAGCAGCTCCACCGGTTGTTAAACAGACACGGCAGTCCACAAGTCAAAACACGCACCAGGTCTGAGCGTGCCACAACGCCAGCGCTGTTGGAGTTCGTGGCACACGAGACAGAAGTGATGTTGGCCTACGCCCATCAAGATGAGGTGAGCGGGAAATACACACAAGAGGGCGTTGCCCGCTATGCCACGCAACTGCAGAAAAAGTCGGCTGAAATCAAGAAGCAGGCTGAAACTAGCAACGAGAAAGCGACCATTGAAGTTGTGGCGCTGATGTTTCAGTCCATCTTGGCGGAAGCTCGCATCTCTCCCGCAATCCGCGTCTGGTTTGCGCGTCTTCAAATGCCGGTGCTGCGGCTGGCGCTGACCGACCCCAACCTGGTGGGTTCCCTGAATCACCCGGCACGTCAACTGATTGACCGCATGGGTTCGTGTGCGATGGGTTTTGATGCCGCCGACGTCAGTGGCCAAGCGCTTGAGACCGAAATCAAACGCGTGGTGCAAGTGATCGAACAATACCCGGAAACCGGCAAGCAAGTGTTCAAACTCATGCACGATGAGTTCCAGGTATTTTTGACGCGGTTTCTGGTGGGCAAAGGCGTTTCAGAGCGACTCAAATCAGTAGCGCAGCAAGTAGAGCAGAAAGAAACGCTGACCATTCAGTACACCATTGAGATTCGCAAATTGCTACAGGACATGCAAGTGGGCGATGCGATTCGCAGCTTTTTATTCAAGGTCTGGGCTGAAGCATTGGCCGTGGCCGCCGTGCGGCAAGGTCCGCAGCATGCGCAGGCCGTGGCGTTTAAAAAAACGGCGGTTGATTTGGTGCGACTGGCCAGTGCCAAGGACAAGCGCTCGGACCGCGCCCGCGCCATGCAACAGTTACCTCCGCTGTTGATGAGTTTGCGTGCCGGTATGTCGCTGTTGGGCTTGCCGCCAACAGAACAAGAAGACCATATCAAGATGGTGAGCACCACCCTGGCGGATGCTTTTTTATCCAAGGATCAGGCCATCCCAAAGACGCGGCTGGATGCCTTGGCCGCGCAGTTGGCTCAGCTGGAAAACTTTGTCAGCAATTCGAGCGACGAAGACATACAACTGAGTGCACAAACCATCGAAAAGTTGTTGGGCATGGACGCTTCGAGCATTGAGGTCGTGGTCAACGGGGGTGCCAAAGCCTCACCAGAAATGATGCAATGGGCACTGTCCTTGCAGACCGGTGCTTGGTTCACGCTGAATCACAACGGGCAGCGCAGTCAGGTGCAATTTATTTGGTGCAGTGACCATAAGCATTTGTACTTGTTTGGCCGGGCTGACGCGCATTGCGTCATGTTCCAATCCAAGCGTCTGGCGGCCTACTTGCAGGTGGGCTGGCTGGAGCCCCTGGAGTCAGAGCCCTTGACGGTACGGGCCACACGCGATGCGTTGAGCCAGCTCGAAGCGGATCCAGGACGTTTGCTGGTTTGACTCGCTGGCCCGGGCTGGGGTGGGTTAGTGGGCGATACGCTTGGCTTTGGCGTCGTACAACTCGTCAAGAATGAGGGCGTCGGGCTCTTCGCCCAAGCTCCAGTGCACCATCAAGATGATGATTTTCAACTCATCCAGTGAAACTTCACCGTCCGTGATCACCATGGCCCGGTCGATGACGATTTCACGCATAGTGGCGGCCAGCACACCCGAAGACTCTAAAAAAGTGATGAAGCCAAGACAGTTCGCGCCAAGATGCGCCTGCTCGGCGACCGAGTACACGCGCATGCTGGACGGGGACGGCAAAGTGACCCGTGCGTCAGTGGTGGCCAGATTCAGGTCATCCAACCAGTTCATGGCATCGCGGATTTCATCAGATTCAAATCCGACCGCGTTGAGTTTGCGCTCCAGGCGAGCCAGTTCGGGACAGGCGTCACCGTGCCAATAATTCTCATAAACGTACACAAGTACTTCAAACATGACCCCAATATAGCGCAGAAAATGGAGCGAAAAGCTTGCGAATCGCGGTGAATCACAGGCTAATAAAAGTCAGGCTTTAACCAAACGCTGAAACAGCCCGCCTGGCAGTCGGGTAACGACGTCACCGAGTTCCAGGGTCATCAGATGGGCTTGAAGATGCGCCGTATCCAGGCCGGTTCGCGCCTGTAGGGCATCCAGGCTAACGGGGTCAAAGCCCAGGGCGCAGAGCAAGCCATCTTCGGGGGCGGTGTCATCGGATGCGGTGTCGGGTGGGGCTGGGGTTGCGCAAGTCCAAGACGTGTGGCTGGGCAGGTCTTCCAGCACGTCCTGAGCCGTCTCCACCAGCTTCGCGCCTTGACGGATCAAGGCATGGCAACCGTGAGACTGTGTGGCGTGAATCGAGCCGGGAATCGCAAACACCTCCTTGCCCTGCTCTGCGGCCAAGCGTGCCGTGATGAGTGAGCCGGACTTGAGCGCCGCCTCCACCACCAACGTTGCGCAAGACAGACCAGAAATCAGCCGGTTACGCCGTGGGAAATTGGCCGACAAAGGGGGTGTTCCCAAAGGGTACTCGCTCAGAATCAAACCATTCAAGGTGATGCGATGCGCCAGGGCATGATGGCTTTTAGGGTACACACGGTCCAGCCCGGTGCCCACCACCGCAATGGTGGTCAAAGCGGAGGCGTCAGCGCCTGCGGCTTCCAGCGCGCCTTCGTGCGCCGCCCCATCCACACCGAGTGCCAGGCCCGAGACAATGGTCAGGCCAGCCTGGCGCAGCGACTTGGCAAATTGCCGTGCATTGAGCGACCCTTGGGGCGTCGGATTGCGACTGCCCACAATGGCGATGCTGCGGCTGGGGTCTAGTGACTGGTCCAGACGGCCCATGGCATACAACAGCAGTGGCGGATCCTCAATCGTGAGCAAGGCTGCGGGGTAGGCCGCATCACCCAGGGCCAACACTTGTCGCTGTTCGGGCTGCTCTTGCAGCCATTGCCAGGTGATCTCGACATGAGCCGCCAGCTCGGGCGGCTCGCTGCGCAGGGCGCTCGCCCGAGCCGCGCTGACGACCTGCATCAGGGCGGAACGCGGTTGCCTGAAGATGGCTTCAGGCAGCCCAAAGGCCGCCAAAAGTTTGCGTGCTGTGCCAAGCCCAACACCCGGGGTGAGCGACAGCCGCAACCAAGCCGCGAGTTCGTCGCGCGTCATCGCACCCATACAAGCCGCCGACAAGGGGAGCTCAACGCGGTGCGGCCAAACGGTCACCCACCCTGACCGTGTCTTTGACGTTCAGAATCAGCGCGTAAGACAGTTTCTCGAAGGTCTTGAACACCATGAGCAGGCCATTGCGTTCGTCGGGCAATTTCATCGGCGTACGGCTCGGATCGGTTCTGTCAACCAGACGCTGACCATCCTGGAGAATGGCCATGACGTGGCCACTTTCAATGCCGTCGCGTTGGCCCCGGCTGATGACGACGATCTGATTTTGGGTGGCGTTGGCCACGACATCGCTGCCGTAGATCGACATGATGCGGCCATCCACTTTTCCGGCAGGGGCGTGCGGCAAGTAGCTGAGAATCTGGCGCTCAGATTCAGGCATTAAGCGATCCCCAACCCGCATTTCCTGCTTGGCCGACGTGATGTCGATGGTGGCGGGCACAATGGCGCGGCTCATTTTCCCGCCAGCGTCCACGGTGTCCTGCGTGGACTCGCCGCGAACCAGGGTCGCCTTGCCGACAAACTGGGCCTCATACCCCAAGATCTCACCTGATTCGAAGTCCTTGAGAAGGGTGACGTCCCGAAAAATACGGTAATTCTTGGTTTGGGGCTGATCGTCCAGGACGAGGGCATCGCTCGGCCCACGCACGTAGGCCCGATCCCCCCGGGACAACATGACTTGGTTAGCAGTGGTCGCCACGATGCGCGGTGCTTTGGACATTTCGCCCGCCTCCACAATCAGGGGCTCGGCCAGAAAGGGTTCAATAAAACGGGTGTCCAAGGTCTGAATGGCGTCGCTCAAGCCTGAAACACGGGTGCGCGGTGACAGACGCACGGTTTGCATGTCGGATTGCTCGCCTTGCGCCCCTGCGACACGCAGGACAGCCCGCCCGTTGGATTTCTCCAGAACCAGCTTTTGCCCGGGGTAGATCAGGTGCGGATTTCGGATGGCATCCATGTTCATGCCCCACAGCTCCGGCCAGCGCCAGGGGCTGCTCAGGAACAGGCTGGAGATTGACCACAAGGTGTCACCGCGCTTGACCGTATGGCTGTCGGGTGCGTCCGGGGCCAACTCGCTCAAAGGCACGCCGGCTTGGGCGACTTGTCGTGCGGTGGCAGTTTGGGCGGGCGTGACCGGGAAGGGCTGCCCCCAAGCGCTGAGGCACAAAAGGCTAGCGCCCAGCGCAATGGTTACGGTGCTTGCAATTGTGGTTTTGACCATCGTATAAGTTGTCATGTGTGGAGGCAAAAACTTGATAATTCGCCTGCGATTTTGCGCCCAAGCCCTTGATTGGGCAATGTTTTCTGGCCTCAGATCCGGCTGCGCTTACCAAAAGTAGCGAAAATAACGACATCCTTACCGAGAATTTATGGCTCTACTTTCCATTCTTTGCTATCCCGACCCCAAGCTGCACCGCGTGGCCAAGCCCGTGGCGGCGGTGGACGCGCGCATCAAGACCCTGATCAATGACATGCGCGAGACCATGTACGAGGCCCACGGCATCGGCCTGGCCGCTACCCAGGTGGATGTGCACGAGCGCCTGATCGTGATTGACGTGTCCGAGGAACGTGATCAGCCCCTGGTGCTGATCAACCCTGAACTCACCTGGACCAGCGCAGAAAAGCACTTGAACGAAGAAGGCTGCCTGTCCGTGCCTGGCATTTATGACGGTGTGGAGCGCTTTGACGCCGTGCATGTGCGCGCGCTGGATGGCGAGGGCCAGTCCCGCGTGGTCGAGGCCGACGGCCTGCTGGCCGTGTGCATCCAGCACGAGATGGACCACCTGATGGGCAAGGTGTTTGTGGAGTACCTCTCCCCGCTCAAACGCAACCGCATCAAGACCAAACTGCTCAAAGCGCAGCGTGAGGACGCGCGTTGAGGCTTATCTTTGCGGGCACGCCCGAGTTTGCCCGCGTCGCTTTGGCGCAGTTGCACGCCGCTGGCCATGACATCGCCCTGGTGCTGACCCAGCCTGACCGTCCGGCCGGGCGGGGCATGAAGCTACAGACCTCAGCGGTTAAACAATTTGCGCTGGCGCACGGAATCCCCGTGGCCCAGCCGCGCAGCCTGCGGCTGGACGGCAAGTTCCCCGAGGAAGCGGCCCAGGCGCGCGCTGCCATCGAAGCCGCGCAGGCTGAGGCGATGGTGGTCGCGGCCTACGGGCTGATCTTGCCGCAGTGGGTGCTGGACAGCTTCCAACACGGTTGCCTCAATATCCACGCCTCGCTCCTGCCGCGCTGGCGCGGTGCCGCGCCGATCCACCGCGCCATCGAGGCCGGGGACTCGCAAACCGGCGTAACTGTGATGCAGATGGACGCCGGGCTCGACACCGGGGACATGCTGCTGGTTGAGACAGTGCCCATCGCCGCTGACGACAGCACCGCCAGTCTGAACGACAAGCTGGCCGACTTAGGGGGCCGCATGATGGTCGAGGCGCTACAGCGGTCGCAGGCTGGCGACCTTTATCCCGTTCAGCAGCCGACCGAGGGCGTGTGCTACGCCCACAAAATTGAGAAGAGCGAAGCGGCGGTGGACTGGCAGCTGCCAGTGGAGCAGATTGAGCGCCGCATCCGTGCCTTCAACCCTTTTCCGGGCGCATCAACCACGTTTCGGGGCGAAACGATCAAATTAATCAGCTCTGAAATTGATAGCTGCTTACGCCTGTCTGGATGTGCTCCTGGCACTGTTTTGTCCGAAAATGAAGCCGAAAATGAGGTTGGCATTGCGGTCCAGTGCGGTGCTGGCGTGCTGCGCCTGACTGAGCTGCAGCGCGCCGGTGGCAAACGGCTGGCGGTCACCGATTTCCTGCGCGGCTTTGAGCTGCCGGTGGGGGCGATGTTGGGCGTGCACCCAGGCGAGTCCTCGGCCAGCCCATGACGACCCCTGACCCCACCATCACGCCCAGTTGGCGCGAACTGGTTTGCCACCCCGAGTACCGTCATGGCCTGCGCGACATGGCAGCTGTCGCGCCCGGACTGGCCGCTTGGGGCTTGATGACGGGCGTGGCCATGGTCAAGTCGGGCATGAGTGTGGTGGAGGCCCTGGCCATGACCTTTTTGGTCTATGCGGGCAGTTCGCAGTTGGCGGCCATTCCGCTGATTGCGGCCGGTGCGCCGATCATTGTGATCTTGGCCACCAGCTTTTGTGTGAACTTGCGCTTTGTCGTGTTCAGCGCACACTTGCGGCCCTACCTGATGCACTGGCCGCGCCGCGTGCGCCTGTTTTGGGGCTATATCACGGCCGACCTCAGCTACGTGATGTTCACCCGGCGCTTTCCGCACCCGCCGCAGGCCAATGGTCCGCAGGCCCAAAGCGCCGCTCAAGTTGCGCAACTGGCCTATCTGGCGGGTGGCTGCACCTTCACCTGGGGCAGCTGGCAGTTGTCCAGCCTTTTGGGCATTGCCTTGGCGCACTCGGTTCCCACCCACTGGGGTCTGAGTTTTGCGGGCATTCTGGCCTTGCTGGGCGTGGCCTGTTCGCTGGCTTCCAGTCCGCTGCGCCGGGTCTCGGCAGGCGTGGCCGGGGCCGCAGCCGTAGCCGCATTTGCCCTGCCTTTCAAACTTAATATCGTGGTGGCGATTGCGGCGGCTGTGGCTCTGTGCTTGCTGCTGGAGCACACGCCGGGTTTTAGAAAACAACGGGCCTGAACCGATTCTCGCCATCCCTGTCAACACCATGAACCACACCGATTTCTGGACCCTGGGCGTGATTGTTGGCATGGGCTTGGTGACGTTTGTCACGCGCACGCTTTTCTTCATCTCCAGCAAGCCCTGGGACATGCCGCACTGGGTTCAGCGCGGTCTGCAATACGCGCCGATTGCCGCGCTTTCGGCCGTGATCATTCCCGAGATGGTCATGACACAAGGCCAGCTGGTGAGCACTTGGCAAGATGCCCGGCTGTTCGCGGTGGTTGCCGGTGCGGCCTGGTTTTTCTGGCGCAAGGGGGCGGGGCAGGCGGTGTTGGGCACGATCGTGGTGGGCATGGGGGTGTATTTGCCGCTGCATTTGGGCTTGGGGTGGTAGCCCGCCCTAAAATCTCGCCACTTCATCACACACCCTCACCATGAACTTCATCCGCTTCCAAGACCTGTGCGCCACCGGCCAAGCCAAAAACAAACGCGTCTTCATCCGCGCCGACCTCAACGTGCCGCAAGACGACGCGGGCCACATCACCGAAGACACCCGCATTCGTGCCAGCCTGCCCTGCATCCGCATGGCGCTGGACGCGGGCGCTGCTGTCATGGTCACCTCGCACCTAGGCCGCCCGACCGAGGGTGAATTCAAACCCGCAGACTCGCTCGGGCCCGTGGCTGCGCGCATGGCCAAGCTGTTGGGACGCGAAGTGCCGCTGGTGGCCAACTGGGTGGAGGGTGTTCAGATCCAGCCCGGCCAACTCGTCATGCTGGAGAACTGCCGCCTCAACAAGGGCGAGAAAAAGAACAACGAGGAATTGAGCAAAAAAATGGCCGCCTTGTGCGACATCTTTGTGCACGACGCTTTCGGCACCGCGCACCGGGCCGAGGCCTCAACCTATGGTATCGCACAGTACGCGCCAGTGGCGTGCGCGGGGCCGCTGTTGGCCGCCGAGATGGACGCCATTGGCAAAGCCTTGACCAACCCCAAGCGCCCGTTGGTGGCGATCGTGGCGGGCTCCAAGGTCTCCACCAAACTCACCATTCTCAAGAGCCTGGCTGCCAATGTGGATCAGCTCATTGTGGGCGGTGGCATTGCCAACACTTTCATGCTGGCGGCGGGCTTGAAGATCGGCAAAAGTCTGGCCGAACCCGACTTGCTGGCGGAAGCCAAAGCCGTGATTGAGGCCATGAAAGCACGCGGGGCCGAGGTGCCCATCCCCACCGATGTGGTGACCGCCAAGGCCTTCAAAGCCGACGCCGTGGCCACCATCAAACTCGCCAGCAAAGTCGAAGACGACGACCTGATTTTGGACATCGGCCCAGAGACGGCAGCGAAACTGGCCGCGCAGATCAAGGTCGCTGGCACGGTGGTGTGGAACGGACCGGTGGGGGTGTTCGAGTTTGCCGCGTTCGAGAGCGGCACCAAAGTGATTGCCCAAGCGATTGCCCAGTCCAGCGCCTTCAGCATTGCGGGTGGGGGTGACACCTTGGCGGCGATTGCCAAGTACGGCATCGAGAAAGATGTGGACTACATCTCTACCGGCGGCGGGGCCTTTCTGGAGGTGCTGGAGGGCAAGACTTTGCCAGCGTTTGAGATACTGCAAAAACGAGCCGCAGGTTAAGCGCTGGGCGATGCCCGCAAAGCAGACCTTTAACGGGGTTTAAAGTGATTAGGCATTGATCTAGGTCAAGTTCGCAAGACGCGGACAGGTCTAGGATGAACCATCATGACGCAATACCTCACTCCCTTATTGCCCCTGTTTTTGGTGCTCTTGACAAGTGCTTGCGGTCATCTGCTGCCTGAGTCGCGCAACCAGTCCACGCCCTTGGCCAGTTTTGAAGACGCCCGCGCGGCCATCGAAGTCCTGGTGCCCATGAAGAGTCAGCGCAAGGAGTTGGAGCAAGGGGGCTTTAACCCGGCCACGCACCCCAACATCAAGCTCTTGACGCAAGCGGATGTAGTGCGGCGATTTTTACCCAGTTCGCTGGTCAAACGTGAGGAGCTGGATCCGGGCATTCTGGCTTGCCTGGAGGCCCGTGACGAATGTCGGGGCATGGAGATCCTCATCTCGAAGATTAACCGTGTGCGCGACGGCGGTTTCTTTTCAGACTTTTTCAATTTTGAGCGTCACACCACCATCACCGGCTGGCGCTTCAACGCCACGGTTTTGTTTGTCAATGACTTGGTCGTGTTCCGAACTTGGGGCGGCCAACCCAAGGTCAACGAGACCGAAAACACCCGCAATCCGCTGGGACCTTTGCAGGGCATTGGCGGTTGAATCCGGCTGTTTGACGCATCTTTGTAATTGTTTCCATGCAAGAATGGAAACCTCAATTACAAGGAGCTTTCCTCATGTCCCTTCGCGCTACAAAGATTGTCGCCACCCTCGGCCCCGCCTCCAGCGACCCGGCCTTGCTAGAGAAAATGATTCGTGCGGGCGTCAATGTGGTGCGGCTCAACTTCAGCCATGGCAAGGCGCAAGACCACATCGACCGCGCCCGCCTGGTGCGCGAAGCCGCGCATCGCGCCGGGCGCGAGGTGGGCATCATGGCCGATCTGCAAGGTCCGAAAATTCGCGTGGGCAAGTTTGCCGACAACAAGGTGCAGTTAGAAACCGGGCAAAAATTTGTACTTGATGCCAGCCGCACCGAGCCCGGCGACATCAACGGCGTGGGCCTGGACTACAAAGAGCTGCCGCGTGACGTCAAGGCCGGTGATGTGCTGCTGCTCAACGACGGCCTGATCGTGATGCAGGTCGAAGCCGTGCGCGGCGAGGCCGTGCATGCGGTCGTCACCATGGGCGGTGAGCTGTCCAACAACAAGGGCATCAACAAAAAAGGCGGTGGCCTGACCGCACCCGCGCTCACGGCCAAGGATATGGACGACATCAAAACCGCCATGTCTTTCCAGGCCGACTACGTGGCGGTGAGCTTCCCGCAAAACGCGACCGACATGGAAATGGCGCGCCAGCTGTGCAACGTGGCCGCCGCCGAGTTTCGCCACAAGCCGCACCTGATCGCCAAGATCGAGCGCGCCGAGGCGATACCGCGTCTCGAAGAAATCCTGCGGGCCAGCGACGGCATCATGGTAGCGCGCGGGGACTTGGCCATTGAGGTCGGTAACGCAGCCGTGCCCGCCTTGCAAAAGCGCATGATAAAAATGGCGCGCGAGCTGGACAAGACCGTCATCACCGCCACCCACATGATGGAGTCCATGATCACCAACCCGGTGCCGACCCGTGCTGAGGTCAGTGACGTGGCCAATGCGGTGCTGGACGGTACCGATGCGGTGATGACTTCGGCCGAAACGGCAGCGGGCAAGTTCCCGCTGGAGACCGTGATCGAAATGGCCAACATCTGCGCCGCCGCCGAAGCCGCTGAGCTGGTGGAGTTGGACTCCGACTTCACCGGCAAGACCTTTGCGCGCATCGACCAGTCCATCGCCATGGGCGCGCTGTTCACCGCCTACCACCTGGGGGCCAAAGCCATCGTGGCCCTGACCGAGAGCGGCTCCACCGCCCTGTGGATGAGCCGCCACCGCATCAACATCCCGATCTATGCGCTCACCCCCAAAGTGGCCACGCAGCGCAAGATGACGCTGTACCGCAATGTGCGCCCGCTGCTGATGGACATGGGTTTGGACCGCGACACCCTGCTGGCCGAAGCCGAAAAACACCTCAAGGCGCGCGGTATCGTGAAAACCGGCGACATCTACGCTATCACCTGCGGCGAACCGATTGGCTCGCCGGGGGGCACGAATATGCTCAGAATTTGCCAGGTGAGCTGAAGCTTAGCCCCTGTTTTCGTCATTCCCGTGCAGGCGAGAATGACGGCGTGGTGACGTGCTACTACTTCGCACGTGAAGTTGACGGAAGAGTGTCACGTTAGGCTCAGACCGGCCCGTCATTTTTTCAACAGTACAATAAACCGAGATTGTCCATTAGAGCTTTGTGCCCGCAGGAGTAAGCTTCACCGGCTCTCCCGCATTGGCCCACAAACCATCAAACCACGGTCTTCGTT
>JAYVPU010000029.1:0-2922 GCA_043757205.1 Comamonadaceae bacterium
CACGCGGCCTGCCGCTTGGTGGGCTATTGGCATCCTGATTTGTAATTCGGGCATAGATCGTCGGGTATTCTGGGTGTCCAAGTTATCCGACTGTCTACCTCTCTTTAAGTTGCAGATGATTTGGCTCCTCCTCTTCGCGGCGCTGGGACTAGTGGCTATGGGAATTGACGCCCTTGACCTCGCGAAAGACCTTAGAGCACCAACTGACCTTGAGCTTGATGAGATGATTGTCGGTAAGGGTGGTCTTCCGCTGCCTCAAGCAAGTCGCGACTATGTGCGTAACAATCTGAGTGTGTCGCTTCTGGTTCAGTATCCACAGCTTCTTGGCATCATCTTCATAATTGCCGGTGTCATGTGCGGTGTATTTGCCTACCAACTATGGCGTTCTTCAACTTAATTGGTGGCTTCAGGCGACCGCTTGCTGCGGCAAGTAAGCGCCGACGTTAGCCCTCATGACACCTGACGACCGCTGGGGCCAAGTCTTGAATCCGCCAACAACAGCCGCACCGTCATCTATGACCGAAAAACCGCACAGGGTTGTGAAACTTTTACTTGCCCTCGCAGCGGCGCATATCGTGGCTGGCGTGTCGCTCACGCTGCTGTCCTTCGTGCCGACGCTTCACCTCCAATTGGCCTCACTCATTTTTGGTGCCGAAAAAGTTTCAGAAGAAATCAAATTTCTGATGGCTGTCTTTGGCCCCACGGTTGCGAGTTGGGGTGTGCTTTTTTATGCGCTGGTTAAAGCCTTTTTCGCAGCCCCAGCCGGGGCACATGGTGGGCGCTGGTGATGTCCATCGTGGTGTGGGCACCGATGGATTCAGCGCTGTCCCTCTACTACGGGCTTTACCCGGCTGTGGACTTGAATGCCGCAGTGGCCGGCCTGTTCCTTGGGCTGCTGTTCAGCGTGCTGCATCGAGTTTTCACCCACCAAACAACTCAGCATGCGTGCCCGCACGTACAAAGTTGATCTTGTTCGCATCCACCTGGTAGATCAGCAGAAAGTCCCCGCCGACATGACATTCGCGGTGATCTGACCACTCGCCTTTGAGGGGGTGATCCAGCCACTCGGGGCCAAGGGGTGCATCGTTGGCGATGAGCAAGAGCACGGCTTCTTTGAGCCGCACCATGTCGTAGCGCCCGGAGTGGGACAAGCGTTGCCAATCTTTCAGAAACGTGCGTGTGTAGTCGGCGGCGCGGGGCGGCACCGCGCGTTTACTGGCGGCTGTTTTTTTCAAGATCGAACAGCAGTTCTTTGGCAGACGCAAAGCGGGCGCGTTGCTTGGCCATCATGGCGCGCGACTCTTGCATGGCTGCGCGGGTTTCTGCGTTGGGTACTTTCAGCTCCAGTGGAAAGGCCTGGTCGATCACCACGCGATTCAGAAAAAGGCGCACGGCGTCCGACATGGACAAGCCCATGGCGGTGAGCGCCTGGGTGGCTTGCTCTTTGATGTCGTCCTCCACCCGGATGTGGAGCATGGAAGTGTGTGCGGTCATCTCGGTGTCTCCTAAGTTGGATTGTATTATGTATCTCATTTGAGATTAAAACAAGCGGACAAAGATCGTCCCTGCGGCAAAATGGCCTCACCCCAACACTTGGCCGCACACCGCACACCGCACACCGCACACCGCATGCGCGGGCCCACATGAAAACACCACTTCGCACCACCCCGCCCCTGCGCATCGGCATCCTCGGCTGCGCCAACATTGCCAAGCAGTTTGCGCGTGACGTGGCGGCAAGCCCGGCGGTCAAGATCGTCGCCGTGGCCAGCCGCAAGGCTGAGACTGCACAGGCTTTTGCAGCCGCGCAAGGCATTGGCCGCGCACACGGCAGCTACGAGGCTTTGTTGAATGATGCCGAGGTGGACGCCTACCTGCCCCTGCCCAACAGCCTGCACGCCGAGTGGGCTATCAAGGCGGCGCAGAGCGGCAAGCACATCTTGTGCGCGAAACCCCTCGCGTTGAACCGCCGCGAAGCGCAGGCTATGTTTGATGCGGCCAAGGCGCATGGCGTGATGCTGCTAGAGGCCTATCCCTACTACTTTCAACCCCAGACCAGCGACATGCTGGGGTTGCTGCATGGCGGGGCGATTGGCGTCGTGCGCTCCATGCAAGCCTGCTTTGGCTTCACGCTGCCTAACCCGCAGGGCAATATCCGGCTGAACCCTGAACTGGGCGGCGGTGCGCTGCTGGACGCAGGCAGCTATGCCTTGAGCATGATTCGCCTGGTGATGGGCTGCGCGCCACAGCGTGTGCAGGCCGATGCCACCTGGGCCGACAGTGGTGTGGACATCAGCCTGATGGCCACGCTCCACTACGCCGATGGTCGCCGTGCGCAACTCTCGTGCGCCATGGACGCGGCTAACCACCGCCACGCCATCATCGCGGGCACGACGGGCACGATAGAGACCGAGTACCTCAACCACACCAGCACCCAGGCCGGTGGTCACCCCTGGGGCTACCTGCCCAGCGAGCTGCGCGTGCGCCGAGGCACGGCCAACAACATTGCGTTTGAGACCATTCATTCGCCCACAGGCAGCGGCTTTCGTTTTGCGGCCGAGGCCTTTGCCCGCACAGTGGCCGAGCAAGACTTTGCCGCGATAGAGCGCGCCGCTCAGGCCAGCCTGGACATTGCCGCCACGCTGGAGGCGCTGGCGCTCAGCGCACGGCTGGGGCGGGCGGTGGCGCTGGTTGAACTACAGTAAGCCTCTCAATCCTGCATTCCATTCCATTCACAGGAGTTAGCCATGTCGAAATTGTTCACACCCGTAGTACGCAGCCTGTTCGTGCTGGCGTTGCTCGCGGTATCTGCGCTACAGGTCAGTGCGCAGACCAAGCCCAAAGTCCTCAGCGTGGGCGTGGCCAATCCGGCATCGGCTCTCTACATCGGCAACAGTTTTTTCTATTACAACAACAGCCTGCATG
>JAYVPU010000030.1:0-2915 GCA_043757205.1 Comamonadaceae bacterium
GCGTCGCCCGATTCGTCTTCTGCGGTGTAGGTGGCACCTGCCAGTCGTGGGCGGATGTGGCGCAGTGCAGGCTCGAGCTTCACAGCGTCGTCGGCGGAACTCACGCGGCGGTCGCAGCCCAGCGCACGCATTTGCGCGGCCTGGCCTTCGGCACCGTCGAATTCTTTTTGGCTGGTGTAGAAATGCAAGATGCCTTGCGTGCGCTCATCATAGGCAATGTTGCGTTCACGCCGCAAGGCTTGTAGCGTGTCGCGGCTGTAGGTGCCCAAGCGAACGATCTGCTCGATGTTGTGGCGCGTGCGCCCCGGTGTGCACTCCCGCAGAAACTGCAAACCCCAACGCCATTGGCGCATGTCGGCCCGCAGGCGAAAGAGCAAGGGCGCATCTTCCTTGCCCAACCATTGCAACACCTTGAGTGGTGCGCCCGGATTGGCCCAGGGCTCGGCATGGCTCACCGAGATTTGCCCGCCGTTGGCGAAGCTGGTTTCTGCCGCAGGCGAAGCCTGGCGGTCCACCACGGTGACCTCGTGGCCCTGTTGTCGCAAAAAATACGCCGAGGTCACACCGAGCAGACCCGCGCCAAGCACCATGACTTTCATAACCAAGCTCCAAAGAAATTCATCACTGTAAAAAACGTTCCGCCAAGACCACCCAGTAGGCTGAACCGGTTGCGATGTTGCGGTCGTTGAAGTCGTAGCCGGGGTTGTGCACCATGCAGGCGCTGGTGGCTTGCGGGTCGTGCTCATCGCCGTTGCCGATCAGCAGGTAGCTGCCAGGGACGCGTTCGAGCATGAAGGCAAAGTCTTCGCTGCCAGTGAGGGCCGGGCCTTGCAGCGTGACCTGATCGGGGCCCACCAAGTCCACGGCCACCTGACGCGCGAAGTCGGTCGGGGCGGGTGCGTTGACCAGCACGGCGTAGCCTTGCCGCCAGTCAATGCGCGCCTGCACGCCAAAGCTCTCGGCCTGGGCGGTGATGAGGGTCTTGACGCGCTGCTCCAGCAGCACGCGCACAGCGCGATCCAGCGAGCGAATGCTGATCTCCAGCGTGGCTTCGGCCGGTATCACGTTGTTGGCCTTGCCCGCCTGCAAAGCGACCACGGTCACCACAGCCATCTGTTGCGGATCGACATTGCGCGAGACCACGGTTTGCAAGGCCATGACGATGCTGGCCGCAGCCACCACGGGGTCGTTGGCCCGGTACGGCATGGCCCCGTGACCACCGACGCCGGTGAGGTGCACGGTGGCGTAGTCGCTGGAGGCCATGGCCGCGCCCTCACGAAACACCCGGCATGTTGTGCATGGCAAAGATGGCGTCGCAGGGGAAGCGCTCAAACAGGCCGTCATCCATCATGCGCAGCGCACCACCACCGCCTTCTTCGGCGGGTTGAAAAATCAGGTTCAGCGTGCCATTGAATTGGCCTTGCTCGGCCAAGTGGCGCGCTGCGGCCAGCAGCATGGCGGTGTGGCCGTCATGCCCGCAGGCGTGCATCAGGCCGGGGTGCTGGCTGGCCCATTCGACGCCACTGGCCTCAATGATCGGCAGCGCGTCCATGTCGGCGCGCAGGCCCAGGCGTTGGCTGCCTTGGCCGCGCACCAGTGTGCCCACCACGCCGGTGCCGCCGATGCCGACCTCGACCGCGTAACCCCAGCCGCGCAGCTTATCCGCCACCAGGGCTGCGGTGCGGTGCTCTTGAAACGCCAGTTCAGGGTGACTGTGGATGTCGCGCCGCAAGCTGATGAACTCGCCCGCCCGGGCATGGAGGGCATCCAGTAAGTAGGTGCTCATACAGATGTGTTGACGCTGCGCTTTATTGCGGCTGTAGGTTGATGGACTTGGCCATCGCGCGGTGGGTGACCGTCTCGGCCACGAAGGCCTTGTCGGCTGCGTCCAGCGTTTGCAGGGGCGCGGGTTCTTGGCCCAAGGCCACCAGACCGGTCTTGACCTCAGCATCGCCCAGCACGGCTTGCAGGGCTTTGTGCAAAGTGGTCACCACAGGTTCAGACGTGTCACGCTTGACAAAGTAGCCGGTGCCGATTTCGGCGGTGAAGGTCTTGAGCAGGCCCTTGCTCTCGGTGGTTGAAGGCACTTGGGGCATCAGCGTCTGGCGTTGTGGGCTGAGTACGGCGACGAACTTGATCTTGCCCGATTTGGCCAACTCGGCCTGGGGCGCGCCATAAGGCGTGATGAAGATGTCCACCTGGCCGCCGAGCAAGTCTTTAATCACGTCGGCAATGCCCTTGTAAGGCACGTGCAGCATGGGCGCGTTCAGTGTCTTGCTCATTTGCTCACCCAGCAAATGGTAGAAAGATCCGATGCCGACGCTGCCGTAGCTCATGGACTTGCCGTCCTTAGCGGCCTTGATCGCGTAGGCTACCAATTCGTCCGCGTTGGAGGCGGGCAAATCGGCGCGCGCCAGGATGGCCATGGGTGCCAACGCGATGCGGTGGACTTGACGGAAATCTTCGGACTTGTATTTGACAGCGCTGATGGCCAGCGGGGCCAAGATCAGCTCATTGGGCGAGCCCTGGAATAGTTGGTAGCCGTCGCTGGGCGCAGCCAGCACCTTTTGCGCGGCAATGCTGCCGCTGGCGCCGCCCAAGTTCTCAACCAATACCGGCTGACCGAGTGCTTTGCTCAAAGAGTTATTTACCTTGCGGGCAATCACATCGGATAAGCCACCCGCCGGGTAAGGCACGATCAGCGACACGGGTTTGCTGGGGAAGGTTTGCGCGCTGGCGGCGGTAGCGATCAGGGCCAGGGCCAAGGCGTTTGAAAATTTCACGAAACAATTCATGGCTAACTCCTCTTTGTAGTGATGTCGATCAAGCTGGGAGTGATGATAGAAATGATGGCGAGTGATGTCCAATGCATTGTTGTATAAATTATCAGTAGTGTCCCAACGTTCTTCAGAGGA
>JAYVPU010000031.1:0-11378 GCA_043757205.1 Comamonadaceae bacterium
GGGCCCCCGGAAATTTCGGGGGGTGGGGCCGTGCCTAGCTTGGGGCGGCCCGGCGCTGCGGCTGCCCCCGACGCACCAGCCCCAGCCCCCGAGCGCCAATCCTGGCTGGACAAGCTCAAGAATGGCCTGCGCAAGACCGGCAGCAGCATCACTACTGTTTTCACCGGCACGCGCATTGACGACCAGCTTTATGAAGACCTGGAGTCCGCCCTGCTCATGGCCGACACGGGCGTTAAAGCCACGCAGTATTTGCTGGACGACCTCAAACGCCGCGTCAAAGACAGCAAAACCACCGAACCCTCAGCCGTCAAAGCCCTGCTGGCGCAAGGCCTGACCGAGTTGCTCACCCCACTGCAAAAACTGCTTCAAATTGGCGCGCACCGCCCGACCATCATCATGGTCGTGGGCGTCAACGGCGCGGGCAAAACCACCTCCATCGGCAAACTCACGCACCACCTCGCCAACCACGGGGCCAGCGTGCTGCTGGCGGCGGCAGACACCTTCCGCGCAGCGGCGCGTGAGCAACTCGTGGTCTGGGCCGACCGCAACACGGTCGAGATCATCAGCCAGGCAGGCGGCGACCCGGCCGCCGTCTGCTTTGATGCCGTGAGCGCGGGCAAGGCGCGCGGCAAAGACGTGGTGCTGGTGGACACAGCCGGCCGCCTGCCCACGCAGCTGCATTTGATGGAAGAGTTGCGCAAGATCAAACGCGTGGTGCAAAAAGCAGATCACACTGGGCCGCATGAAGTGCTACTCGTCATTGACGGTAATACCGGCCAAAACGCCTTGGCCCAGGTGCGCGCCTTTGACGATGCGCTAGGCCTGACCGGCCTGATCGTGACCAAGTTGGACGGTACGGCCAAGGGTGGTGTGCTGGCCGCCATCGCACGTGAGCGCCCGGTGCCTGTGTACTTCATCGGCGTGGGTGAAAAACTGGAAGAACTGGAGACCTTCAATGCGCGGGAATTCGCACAGGCCTTGCTTGACTAAGTCCGCGTTCTGGCTTGGTTGGCTGGCTGGCCTGTTGCTCACGCCAGTCGCCTTTTCACAGACGCTGCCCATCACCCTCTTCTCCAAGTCCAGCGCGGATGCGCCCCCCGCGCCCTGGAAGGTGTACCCTTTCCCCGGCTCCGAAAAACCTTTGAGCCGCTTCGACATGGCCACGCTGGACGGCGAGCGCGTGCTGCGTGTGGTGACTGAGAAATCCTATGCCACGCTGCAACATGAACTGCCCCCCACGACCCTGGGTCAAGGCAGCCAATTGCGCTGGCGCTGGCGTCTGGACCAACCCCTGCGTGATGCTGATTTGCGCAACAAAAAAGGCGATGACTCACCGCTCAAAGTCTGCGCTCTGTTTGACATGCCTTTGAAAAATATCGGCTTTTTCGAGCGCAACTTCCTGCTGGCCGCCCGCTCCATGAGCAAGCAAAACATCCCCTCCGCCACCCTGTGCTACGTGTGGGACCACAAACTGGCGGTAGGCACCGAACTGCCCAACGCCTTCACCCGCCGCGTACGCTACGTGGTGCTGACTTCAGGCGACAGCCAGCTCAAAACCTGGCTCCCACAAGAGCGCGATCTGGTGAGCGATTTCCGCCGCGCTTTCGGCGAAGAAACCGACACCATCCCACCCCTCATCGGCTTGGCCATTGGAGCTGACGCCGACAACACGGGGGGCAACAGTTTGGCTTATGTGGGTGATGTCACTTTGACGCTGACCCCTGATTGACACATCCCCAACTTCAACCCCGCGCATAAGCCCATCAGTGCAGCCATCAAGAACTTGAAAAAATGTTTACAACATTTTTTCCTCAAATAAAGCCGCACGAGTCTGCTTCACTTATTTTTGCTTGTCAATGCGGGTATCCAGAGGGGATTTTCACGACGAAACACACCACTTGTCGCCCTATACTGCACGCAAGGTGCGGCTTATATTTTTGGACCCAAGGGTCGCATCGTGCACAGCTCGTGAATGGGGACGGTCCACTACCAAAGGAAAACAAAGTCATGAAACAGATTGCATCCACGGTTGCCGCATTGCTGCTGGCTATTCCACTTGTCTCCAGTGCGCAGTGGCGTCCACCCACTGAGGCCCAGCGCTGCCCGTCCAAATGGGGCGCGGGGGATGAGCGCGGCTCTGGCAACCACATGAAGAACCCTGAGACCGTGCTGCGCGGCGCGCGCCTGATCAAGACCGGCGAGGTGATTGAGCTGGGCCACGTGCTCGGCCCGAACATGCCGTTTTTTGGCCCGCGCATCATGAACCTGCTGACCAAGCGCACCTTCATGAACGCTGGGGCCAACCAGCGTGGCAGCAACGAAGAAATGGTGACCGGCGAGATCGGCCAAGTCGGCACACAGTTCGACGGCTTTGCGCACCAGACGCACGGCAACTCGCTCTACAACTGCTTCAAGCAGGACGAGATCAGCACCCGCTCGGGCTTCACCAAGCTCGGTATTGAGAAAGTCGGCATGCTGTTTGCTCGTGGCGTGCTGCTGGACGTGGCCGCCTACAAGGGCGTGGAGATGCTGGGCGACACCTATGAGATCACCGTGGCTGACTTGGAAGGCACCATGGCCAAGCAGAACTCCACCATCAATGCGGGTGACGCCATCATCATCAACACCGGCTGGGGCCGCTTGTACGGCAAAGACAACGCGCGCTTTGTGAAAACCACCCCCGGCGTGGGCACGGCGGCCGCACTGTGGCTGGTTCAAAAAGACCCGCTGTTGGTGGGCTCTGACAACTGGCCTGTGGAAGTGTCGCCCAACCCTGACAAAGATTTGAGTCTGCCCGTGCACCAAATTTTCTTGGTGGTGGGCGGGGTTCACATTCTTGAAAACCTCAAGCTCGACGAGCTCGCCGCCAAGAAGGTTTATGAGTTTGCCTTCACCATGCAACCCCTGAAGCTTCAGGGCGCAACGGGCTCAACTGTGGCCCCTGCGGCGATTCGCTAAACATCAGCGCACCACCAGCGGCTTGCCCCCAGCCGCTGGCAAAATTTCACCGATCTGCGCAGCCGCCTCAAAGCCGTGCCGATGAAACACGGCCAGCACCTCGTCCACACACTCAGGCGCGCACGACACCAGCAGGCCACCGCTGGTTTGCGGATCGGTCAGCAAAGCCTGATCGACTGAGGAAAAGTTGTCTGGCAAGGCCACATCAAACCCATAGCCGATCCAATTGCGCCCCGATGCGCCGGTGACCATGCCTTGCGCTGCCATCTCGCGCACACCGTCCAACAAAGGCACCTTAGACCAATCAATCTGCACCGTGCATTGAGCACCGCGTGCCAGCTCCAGCGCATGACCGGCCAAGCCAAAACCGGTGATGTCGGTCAGCGCGTGCACGCCGTCCAACGCGGCCAGCTCGGGGCCGGGGGTGTTGAGCTTGGTGGTGACGGCAATCATCTGCGCATAGCCATCTGCGCTGAGTTGCTCTTTTTTCAGAGCGGCCGACATGATGCCCACGCCGATGGGTTTACCCAAGATGAGTCGGTCGCCCACGCGCGCATCGGCATTGCGTTTGACGCGCTTGGGGTGCACCAGGCCCAGGGCCACCAGGCCGTAGATCGGCTCGACCGAATCAATGGTGTGACCGCCCGCAATCGGGATGCCTGCGGCGCGGCACACCGCCTCGCCACCGGCCAGAATTTTGCCGATGGTCTCGGTGGACAGCACGTTGATGGGCATGCCCACCAGCGCCAACGCCAGGATGGGCGTGCCGCCCATGGCGTACACGTCGGAGATGGCGTTGGTGGCGGCGATGCGGCCAAAGTCAAACGGGTCGTCCACGATGGGCATGAAGAAGTCGGTGGTGGCGATCAAGGCCTGCTCTTCGTTGAGTTTGTACACAGCCGCGTCGTCGGCGGTTTCAATGCCCACCAGCAGTTCGGGCGGCATGGGCATGCCCTTGGTGCCTTTCAAAATCTCGGACAGTACGCCGGGCGCGATTTTGCAGCCGCAGCCGCCGCCGTGAGAGAGGGAGCTGAGGCGGGGTTCGGTCGGGAAAGAGGTGAGAGTGTTCATGGCTGAAGTGTCAATTTTTCAGGTTGTTGTTTCGTGTCAATATTTGGATCAAATTAATCAGCGCGGCCTGTTCTTTGGCTGGTTGAAACAGGGGGATGCGTGCCTCGCATTGTGCGCGCAAGTGGGCTAGATATGCAGTGTCATCACGGCAACGCGCCAGTAGATCAGCCAGGGCTTGCGCGTCACCCCAGGCAAAGTAGCCCGCGTAGTCTTCGCCCAACATGCCCACATTGCCGTCCACCTTGGAGGCCAGCACCGGCGTGCGGCTGCACACCGCCTCCATCACCACGTGCGCGCCGCCTTCCAAACGGCTGCAATGCACCAACACGTCGGCACGCTGGATGTGCCAGAGCGTGGACTCATGGGCCACACCGCCCAGCCAACGGTATTTGGGATTATCAGCCTCGGCCAGGCGCGCTTGCACGCCCAATGGCTTCTCCAGCGCGACGCCGATGTGATCGATGTGAATGTCCGCTCGCGTGGTCAAAAGTCGCGCGGCCTGAAACAAGGTTTGCGGAGACTTCACCTCGCGCAAATGGCCCACCATCACAGCTTTTAGAAATTTGGGATTTTTCGGCAGCGTCTTGCGCGTCGTGGTGGACTGGAACATCACGCGGGTTTTGCCCCGGTGCTGAGGCGGCAGCGCCTGCGGACCTTTGTCTTGCAAGACCACCAGTTGCTGCGCCAGCGCCAGCGAGTGCTGAGCCGTGGCATCGTCAATGATGTCCTGGTACAGGTCGGTGCCGGTGAGCACGACGGCCAGGCCCTGACCAGAGTGTGCACTGGCCCATGCGTTGATGGAGTCGGCCGAGCGGCGCGCGTGCAAGGCCAGCATGGCCACGGCATCCGCGTTCTCACCTGGCACCGGCCAATGCGACAGGATGCGGGTGCGCGCAACACCGCGCAGCATCTGAGCCCAACGCCGAGCGGTCTGCCAATTGCCGTTGTTGTCAGCGGCCAGGCCGGGGCTGACGATCAATACCAGCGGCAGCATCATGGCTAATCCCCTTGCGCCCAAAAGACCGCAAACCAGCCCCGTGCGTCCTGCCAGACGCGCGTGTGCTGGAAACCGGCCTGACGCAGTAATGCGTCGAAATCCGCTCCCTGATATTTATAAGAATTTTCAGTGTGAATGCGCTCGCCCTGCACAAAGGCGCGCAGCCCACCGGGCCAGCGCACGGTCACGTCGCGCAGGGCTTGCAAGTGCATCTCAATGCGCGAGGCTTGCGCGTTGAAGAAGGCTTGATGTGCCCAGTCTGGCACGGCGAAATCACTGCCGATCAGTCGGTTGATGTAGAGCAGCAGGTTTTTGTTGAAGGCGGCGGTGACGCCCAGTGCGTCGTCGTAAGCGGGCTCCAAAATCGTAGTGGGTTTGACCAGATCAACACCGATCAATAGGCCGCCGCCCTGACAGGCCACGCGGGCTTGGGTCAGAAACGCCAGCGCCTCAGAGGGCGTGAAATTGCCAATGCTGGAACCGGGGTAAAACAGAATCCGTGGGCCATCGCCCACCTCGGGTGGCAGGGCCAGCGCGCTTGAAAAGTCCAAGCCCACACCGATCATCTCCAACGCTGGGTGCTGGCGCTGCAAGCGCTGCATAGACCCACGCAAAAAATCAACTGAAATGTCCACGGCTACGTAGCGGCGGGGTTGCAAGACATCAAAGAGACGCGCGGCTTTTTCGCAGTTGCCTGCACCCAAATCCACCAGATTGGCCCCGGAAGGCAATGCTTTTGCAATGTCGGCGCTGTGCTCGGCCAGCAAGGCCGCTTCGGTGCGCGTAGGGTAGTACTCTGGCAGCTCGGTGATGGCCTCAAACAGGCGCGAGCCCAGCGCGTCGTACAGGTATTTGGGAGAGGAGGTAGCCACAGGGGCCAGCAGGCCCGCAATCAACTCTGCACGCACCGCCGCATGGTCTTCATGGTGCAGTTGGATGAACTTCGGTTGACGCGGGGCAGGGGGTTGCATGTCGCGCAATATAGCAGTGAGGGTGCTGTTCACGCGTTGAGCTGCATCACGCGTGTGTCTCCTACGACCCGCTTTTAACTACGGCGTAGCGCGCCAGCGTCTTGAGCCGCGCTTGCGCATGATCGACGATGGGCTGTTGGGGGAGGTGAATTTCCTTGGCGCTCAGGTGCACCAGCTCGGGCATATAGCGCCGGATAAATTTACCCTCGGCGTCAAACTTTTCACTTTGCGTGATCGGGTTGAAGATGCGAAAGTAAGGCTGCGCATCGCAACCACTGGACGCCGCCCATTGCCAACCGCCGTTGTTGGCAGACAAGTCAAAGTCAATGAGTTTTTCGGCAAAGTAGCGCTCACCCCAGCGCCAATCAATCCCTAAATCTTTGGTCAGAAAACTGGCCACCACCATGCGCAAGCGGTTGTGCATGTAGCCGCTCTGGTTGAGCTGGCGCATGGCCGCGTCCACCAGTGGGTAGCCGGTGCGGGCTTCGCACCAGGCGGCAAACAGCTCATCCGCCAGCGACCCCTGCTCCCACGCAATGCGGTCGTATTCCGGCTTGAACGCGCCCTGCACCACATGGGGAAAATTCGCCACAATTTGTGCATAAAAATCACGCCAAATCAGCTCTGACAACCAAGTGGCCGCGCCGGCTGACCCTGTGACGTGACTGTCAAACATCCGCTGGTGTGCCAGCCGCGCCAACTCGCGGATCGACACCGTCCCAAAGCGCAGATGAACGCTCAGATAACTTGGGCCTTTGATCGCGGGAAAGTCACGTGCGTCTTGGTAGCGGTCGATGCGCTCCAAAAAATTTTGCAACAGGGTTTGCGCGCCGGTGGCGCCGGTTTGAACATTCAAGGCCTTGAGGTTGGTGGACTCAAATCCGATGTCTTGCAAGCTGGGTACTCTGCACAGTCCCTTGAGGGACGTGGGCATCTGCTGCGACACATCCGCCCAATGCGCCGCGTAGCGCTCTGTCGGGTAGGACTTGAGATAAAAATCGTCCCCGTCCTGTGCCACCTTCTTGAGCCACGCGTTTTTATAAGGCGTGAACACCGTGTAGGGCTTGCCCTGTTGCGTGAGCAACTCTTGGCGCTCAAACACCACATGGTCTTTGAAGGTGTGCAGCGCAGCACCCAGGGTTTGCAAGGCCACGCCCACATCAGCATCGCGCGCCAGGGCTTGAGGTTCGTCGTCGTGGTTGGCGTACACCGCTTGCACACCCAGTTGCCGGGTAATGCGCGGGATTTCATCCACGGCTCGACCGTGCAAGACGAGCAGGCGGGCACGGCCCGCGCTCATGGCCTGCATTTGAGTGTCCAGATCCCTCAACGATTCAAGAATAAACTCTACCCGCCGGTCGGCACGCGGCAGGCATTGCAAGATGTCGGTGTCCAGCACAAACACGCCATAAACCGAGGGGTGATTTTTTAGCGCGTGGTAAAGCGCCGCATGGTCGTGCACGCGCAGGTCGCGGCGAAACCAGACGCAGGCGCGCTGGATTCCCGTCTGCGCAGGGGTGACGGGGGTCTGAGCGGTTTGAATGTCCATGCGCCAGAGTGTAGTTTTACTCACAAACGCGCTTCCACGCGGTCAACGCGCCAGTGAGACAATGTGAGTCTTTGATTCCCCTGTCCGCCCCAAGGAAGCCCCTCCCATGAAACGTCGTACCCTGCTGGGCACTGCGCCAGCTTTGCTACTGCCAGCCGCTCTCGTCCACCTCAACGTCAACGCGCAGGCGGCCTACCCATCCAAGCCCATTCGCTACATCGTGCCCGTGTCCGCCGGTGGTGGGGCCGACATGATTGGCCGCACCGTGACCGAGCGCTGGAGCAAAGTGCTCAACCAGCCCATGATCGTGGACAACCAGGGCGGCGGTGGCGGCGTGATTGCCAGCCAGAACACGGCCAAAGCGACGCCCGACGGCTACACCCTGATGCAGGGCTATGTCGCCACCCACGGCACCAGCCCGGCCACGCGCAAGCTGCCGTTTGACGCCGTCAAAGACTTCACGCCCATCGGCATGATCGGCGGCACGCCCAATGTGCTGGTGGTCAATGCCGCACTCCCCGTGAAAAACATCAAAGAGTTCATCGAGTATTTGCGCAAGAACCCGGGGCGCGTGAGCTACGGCTCGTCCGGTGCGGGCTCCCTCACGCACTTGACCATGGAGCTGTTCAAGCAGCAGGTCAACTCCTTCATGGTGCACATCCCTTACCGCGGCATCGCCCCGGCCTTTACCGACCTGATGGGCGGGCAAACCCAGGCCATGTTCCCGGGCCTGGCCGCCGCCATTCCCCACATCAAATCGGGCCGGGTGCGCCCGCTGGCGGTGACGGGTGCCAAGCGCCATCCGCAGTTCAAAGACGTGCCGACGCTGGAAGAATCCGGCTTCAAGGGCTTTGATGCCATCCAGTGGTACGGCGTGGTCGGGCCTGCGGGACTGCCCCCAGCCATCGTCAAGCAGCTCAATGAGTCGCTCAACAGCGTGCTGCGGGCAGCGGATTTGCGCGAGAAACTCGCGGTCGAAGCGGTGGAGCCCATGCCCATGTCGCCCGAGCAGTTTGGCGCCTACATCAAGGCCGACATTGCGCGCTGGACCAAGCTGGCCAAAGAGCGAAATATCGAGCTGGATAACTAGTTTTCACAGTAAGTGGCTGCAGACCTTTATTCACTGGCGTAAGCAGCTCTTAATTAAATAGCATAAGTTTCAACATCCAAGAAAGACCCTCTCCATGGCCCGCAATACCCAGGTCGCCGCTGACCACAACGCCCCCGCTATCACGCAAATCCTCGCCCAGTTTGTCGCCACCCACCCCTCCAGGGGCTGGAGCGACGCGGTGGACCATGAAGCGCATCGCACCTTCGTCAACTGGTTCGGCTGCGCCGTGGGTGCGGCTCAGCACGAGTCGGCCCATGCCGCCCTGGCTGCGGTGCAACTGCTGCAACCCGCAGCGCAGGCCAGCGTGCTGGGCCGCGCCGAGAAGGTGGACATGGCCAGCGCCGCACTGATCAACGGCATCACCTCCCACACCTTTGACTTTGACGACACCCACCTCAAGACCATCATCCACCCCGCAGGCCCAGTGGCTTCGGCCATCCTGGCGCTGGCCGAGCACATGGGCACGTCTGGGGCTATGCCCGGCAACTTCACTGGCCGTGCCGTGATCGACGCGCTGGTCATCGGCATTGACGTGGCCTGCCGCGTCGGCAACGCCATGTACCCCGACCACTACGACCGCGGCTGGCACATCACCGGCTCCACCGGCACGCTGGGTGCGGCCGCCGCTTGCGCCCGCCTGTTGCAACTTGACGTGCAAATGACCGCCATGGCGCTGGGCATAGCCGCCTCGCAACCCATCGGCATGCGCGAGCAATTTGGCAGCATGACCAAGCCCTTTCACCCCGGTGGCGCGGCCCGTGCGGGCATGATGTCGGCGCTTTTGGCCAGCCAGGGCTTTACCGCCAGCCCCAAGGCGATTGAAGCGCCGCGCGGCATGATGCAAACCATATCGCTCAAGAACGATTGGTCTGAGATCACCCACGAGCTGGGCCAGCGCTTTGAGATCTCCTTCAACACCTACAAGCCCTTTGCCTGCGGCATCGTGATCCACCCCAGCATCGACGCCTGCTCGCAACTGCGCGCGCAAGGCATCACGCCGGATCAGATCGAGCGCATTGAACTCAAAGTGCACTCGCTCGTGCTCGAACTCACCGGCAAGAAAGAGCCGCAAGACGGCCTGCAAGCCAAGTTCAGCGTCTATCACGGCTGCGTGGCCGGGTTGACGGTGGGCCAAGCCACCGAAGACGAGTACCACGACGCCTTCGTCACCGCCCCCGATAACGTGGCCTTGCGCCGCAAAGTCGTGGCCACGGTGGACGACTCCATCGACGAAGCCAGCGCCGACGTCACCGCGTTTTTGAAAGACGGTCGCAGCGTTCACGTCTTTGTGAAGCACGCCATCGGCTCGCTAGAGAACCCCATGACCGACGCTATGCTGGAAGGCAAGTTCCACGGCCTGTCCGACCCGATCTTAGGCAAAGCCAAGACCGACACCTTGATCGCCGCCTGCTGGGCTGTGAGCAAGACCGACAAGCTGAGCACGTTGACCGCCTTGGCTCGCCCTTAACTCCTTTGACCTCTACCTGACTGCCCCATTTGACCGATTTGACCGATTCAACCGGCTTTGCCGCACTGCAACTCTCTCCCGCGCTGGTGCGCGCGGCTGGTGAACTCGGGCTTGTCACGCCCACGCCGATTCAGCTAGAGGCGATTCCCGCCGTGCTGCGCGGGCAAGACTTGCAAGCCTGCGCGCAAACCGGCTCCGGTAAAACAGCAGCTTTCGCCTTACCTCTGCTCCAGCGCCTGCAAGAGCAGCCTGCGCACACGCCGCGCCGCGTGCGCGCCCTCATCCTGGTGCCCACACGCGAGCTGGCGGCGCAGGTGGGCGAGGTGCTGCGCAGTCTGGCCCAGCACCTGCCCCAGCCGCTCAAAGTGGCTATCGTGTTTGGCGGCGTGTCGATCAACCCGCAAATGATGGGCCTGCGCGGCGGGGCCGATCTGGTGGTGGCCACGCCAGGCCGCTTGCTGGACTTGGTGGCGCACAACGCACTCAAACTCTCATCCGTCAGCACCCTGGTGCTGGACGAGGCCGATCGCCTGCTGGATCTGGGCTTTGCCGATGAGCTGGCCCAGGTGCTGGCGCTGCTGCCAGCGAAGCGACAAACCTTGCTGTTTTCCGCCACCTTTCCCGAAGCCGTGCAGGCACTGGCCGACCAGTTGCTGAACGACCCCGTACGCATCGAAGTCGCCGCCACGCCCGACACCACGCCAGCCATCGTGCAGCGCGTCATCCAGGTGGACGCCACGCAGCGCACGCCCCTGCTGCGCCATCTCGTTAAAACCGAGGGCTGGCAGCGCGTGCTAGTGTTTGTAGCCACCCAATACGACGCCGAACGGGTGGCTGACAAGCTCTATAAAACCGGCATCTTCGCCACGCCGTTTCATGGTGGCCTGAGCCAAGGTGCGCGCACGCAAGTGCTGGACGAGTTCAAGGCAGAGCGCTGGGAAGTCGTGGTCACCACCGACCTGGCCTCACGCGGCATCGACATCGCGCAGTTGCCCGTGGTGCTGAACTACGACCTGCCCCGCTCCCCGGTGGACTACCTGCACCGCATCGGTCGCACGGGTCGCGCGGGTGAGAGCGGTTTGGCCATCAGTTTTGTGAGCGCAGGCACCGAGGCGCACTTTCGCCTGATCGAAAAACGCCAACACCTGAGCCTTCCGCGCGAACAAATCGCTGGTTTTGAACCCCAAGAAGTAGAAGCCCCCACCATGGCCGCGCAGGAGCCCGGCACCGGCGGCGTCAAGGGCAAGCGGCCT